>CAMYPN010000009.1 GCA_947292085.1 uncultured Gardnerella sp.
GATCATTCATAGCTTTTTGCGAGCGCAGAACGTCTCCCAAATGCACAATTTCGCGATCGACGTTTGGAATTTCAATACCAATAGCAGATTTTCCTGGAATTGGCGACAAAATACGCACATCAGTACTAGCTACAGCGTATGCAATATTTTTTTGCAAATTGGTGACTTTTTCAACCTTTACACCAGGACCAAGTTCAACCTCGTATTGTGTAACAGATGGGCCTCTAAGGAATCCAATAACGTGGGCATCAACGTCAAATTGCTCAAAAGTAGAAGTTAATGCGCGAATAACGTTGTCGTTTGCTGGAGTTCTCGCAACATGTGGCTTTCCATGAACTAATAGGTTCAAATCTGGAAGATGATAAGGCTCAATATTGGAATCAACTTCAGAAATCGGCGAAACTTCAGATGATACTTGCTCGTTTTGTGACTCTTGCGAAGTTCTATACTGATCCATACGCTCAGCCGGTACTTGAGACCAAGGGTCTACTGCTGAAGAAGAAGTGCTCATAGGCGCTTTAGGCATGACATCAATAGACATTGGGACAGAAGATGCGGTTCTAGCAATAGGATCTCCAGAACGCACAGAACGACCAGTTTGTTTAGAATTATTAGGATTATTATAATCTTCAGGTTCTGTATTTTCGTAACTACTACTTACAGTTCTTGGCTCAGCAAAACCAGATCCTTCATGCTGCTCATTTGCCTCACCGTGAATGGCAGCAGCATGAGAAAACGCGTCGTCACCAGCATACTCATCTAATAATTCTTTACTATTTTCCTTCTTCTTACTAGAAAACAGCGATGCGAATATGCCTTGCACAAATCCAGAAACACCCTTATAAGATTTCTTAGCACTCACATCCTCAGCATCTTCATCGTTATGCTCAGGAACGCCTTCAGCGAACTCTATAGGAGTGTCATCTTTACTATCAGTCGTATTATTTTGATCTTCATTTTCAGCGTTCTTATTCTTATCACGAAGCTTAGTTACAAAAGAGCCGATCATATGAGAAATGTCAGTAACGTGCAAACGCAGTATAAGAAGAATAGAAAATAGCGCAACAAGAACAAATATAGCTAGCGCAAATATGCGAGACAATCCCCAAGATAAAGGAGAGCCTAGTGAAAAACCAAGCAATCCTCCTGCTTTACGAATTAAATCAAAATCAAAACCGTGATGCTTTGGCGTAGCAACAACGTCAAGAATGGAACAAACGGACCAAAGAAGTAGTATAAAACCACTAATTACACGAGGATTACCAGATCCGGCTCCACTATTTCGCATAAGTCGTACAGCTACCGCACATAACCAGATAGGTAAAACTATGCTCATTAAACCAAGAAGACTTGAAGCAAACAAGTGCAAGCTTAAACCAATAAATCCGCTTACTCTAAACCATTCGGAAGCACAAAATAGCAGTGCTAGAACAAGCATTGTAAAGCAAAGTCCATCGCGCCTATACGCCTCATCGTACTCACCTACACCAAAAAGTGAACGCACGAGTTTACCTAGCGTTCTAGGCACAAGCAGCAACGCTGATTCCCAAAATGGTTCGCGAGGCTCACGAGATGACTCCTTACCTGCCATTAGAAGCTCCTTCTATGCAACTTATGCAAAATAAAATATAAGCACAAAACTTACGTCTACATTACTAACTTAATAAGTCTACTCTTATGCGCGAGGATATTCACAAATAGTAGTAAAAAAAAAACGGCCAAAACAGCCGTAAAAAAGAAGTGGGGTGGCTAACGCGGCTTGAACGCGCGACCTTCTGAACCACAATCAGATGCTCTACCAACTGAGCTATAGCCACCATGTGCATAAAACCTTAACGGAATCACACAACAGAGGAATACTATACACGATTTTCTTGATTTACGCTAGCACAACACACTTCGGCGCGTCGTGATTAATGGATTTTGACTAGACAATAGGAAATGTAACAATATACATATGAGTTTTTCTGAGCAAAATAATCGCATTTTTGGCGTAACTGAAAACATCAGTAACACAACCGCACTTCTACTTGGTTCAGGTGAACTTGGTAAAGAAATTGCGATTGAACTAATGCGATTAGGTGTGCGCGTATGCGCAGCAGATAGTTACGAAAACGCTCCAGCTATGCAAATTGCGCACGAAAGTCGCGTAATAGACATGGCAGATCCCGAATTATTAAAAAATCTAATCGAAGAAATTCAACCAAATATAATAATTCCAGAAGTGGAAGCAATTTCAACAAAAGTATTATCTTACGCGGCAAAAGAACTAAATATACAAGTTGTTCCAAGCTCCGACATTGCATCCATCGCAATGGATCGCGAACGACTTCGAACTATTTCTCACGAAGATTTAGGTCTTCCTACCACACCGTACCGTTTTGCTTCTTCTTATGAAGAACTTGAAACTGGCGCTAAAGAAGTAAACTATCCTTGCGTAGTAAAACCAGTTATGAGCTCTTCTGGACACGGACAATCGATAGTTTATAGCCCAGAAAATTTACTTGCAGCATGGAATGAAGCACAGCACGGAAGACGTGCAGCAAAAGGTCACGAAAATGAGTGCTCTCGAGTAATAGTTGAAGCTTTAGCTCCGCTTGATTATGAGCTTACTGTACTAGCCATTAGCTCTTCTGCAGGTGTTACTACTTGCGAACCTATAGCCCAACGCCAGCAGGATGGAGACTATAGAGAATCCTGGCAGCCTGCGAATATTCCAGAATCTATTCGCACACAAGCTAAGAATATTGCAAAGCGTGCTGTAGAAGGTTTAACTGATATTGCACGAAAAGCAGGAGAAACTGGTTGGGGTGTTTATGGTGTTGAACTATTTGTACTAAAAGATGGATCGCTACTATTTAACGAACTTTCTCCGCGACCTCACGATACTGGTATGGTAACTATGATTTCGCAGCATTACAGCGAGTTTGCACTACACGTACTGGCTATTTTAGGCGTACCAATTACTGAAAATTACACTGAGCTTTCGCTAAAAAGTAATGAATTTGCAGCAAGTCACGCAATAGTTATCGAGGGAAATGGTGCAGTAGGCTTCACAAATATAGAAAACGCACTATGTACAGACAATTGTACAGAAAATTGTACAGACAATTGCGCAGAGAGCCATGAAGAAAACTCAAAAGAAAACTTCAGACTTAATCTAAGAATTTTTAGCAAACCAGAAGTACACGGACACAGAAGAATGGCAGTAGCGCTAGCAACTGGATCTACTTCTAGTAAAGCTAGAGAAAACGCGACACGCATTGCTTTAACACTAAAAACTACACAAACAAATGCTTAGATACATTGAAAATTAAGGCATATGAGTTAAAAGCAACAATAATTTACAGTACGCGCTAAAGGAAAATTTGTAGGTAACAATTGTTAGTCTGAACGTGCTGGCCAAGGTCAGGTAAACCTACAAATATTGTTGGTTTACGCCTACAACTATGGATGCATAAGAGAGGCAAGTCAATGGAAAAACTTGACAAGTTGTATGAAGGCAAAGCGAAGAAACTGTATGCTACCGATGATGCAAATGTGCTTTGGGTAGAATACATGAATCAGGCCACTGCTGGTAACGGCCTTAAGAAGGCTCAGATAGCCGGAAAAGGCAGCCTAAATAACCGAATCACTTCCCTACTATTCCATCTGCTAGAGGCTCGTGGCGTAAAAAGTCACTTCCTCGGACGTATTTCTGACACCGAACAGCTAGTAAAACGTATGCGCATGTTCCCATTGGAAATCATTATGCGCAATACTGCTGCCGGATCATTTGCTAAGCGCTACGCAGTTAAAGAAGGCACACCATTAAAGAAGCCTCTACTTGAGTTCTGCGTTAAATCTGACGAACTTGGCGATCCTTTTATTAATCCTGAAGGTGTTGTGGCTTTAGGATTAGCAACAGACGAAGAAATGGCAGAAATAACCCGACAGGCTCATGCCGTAAACAATGCTCTTCTTGACATATTCTCCAAAATCGACGTGCAACTCGTTGATTTTAAGATTGAAGAGGGCGTAGACGCTGAAGGAAATATTCTGCTTGCTGATGAAATAACACCAGATACTTGCAGACTTTGGGATAATCGCAATGCTGAAGCAGGCGTAAGTCACTTAGATAAAGATCTTTTCCGACGCGATTTAGGCGACATTATTCCTGCTTACGAAGAAATTCATAAAAGACTCGAAGCACTCGCAAACAGCGAAGGTTTAGACGTTACTGTGCGTAAACCTGAAGAGTGCGTAAAAGATTAATGTTTTTGTGGCTCGTGCTAAAAATGCACGAGCCACACGCATTATAAGAGACGCAAAATAAACAAACTTAGCAGATTAAAAATTAAAACTTAAAAATAAATAAAAATAAAATAGCTTATAACTTAAACATCGCAACGAACCATTTATCAACCAATAAGGCAGGTTTCTCGTGGTATTTCGCGTATATGTGGAAAAGCGAACTGGTTTTGACGTAGAAGCACAACATCTTCTACACGATTTAAAAGAGAATCTCGGAATGGATGCGCTAAATTCAGTGCGCATTATAAACCGTTACGACGTTGAAGGTATAAGTGAAGATTTATTCAACACAGCGGTTAAAACAGTTTTAAGTGAACCTCCTGTTGACAACACTTATGATTATCTTCCAATTAACACAAACGAAAAAGTTTTTGCAATAGAATTTTTGCCAGGACAATTTGACCAAAGAGCAGAATCTGCAAGCGAATGCATTCAGCTTATTAGCCAAGGCGAGCGCCCACGCGTAAGAAGTGCGAAGGTTATTGCACTAAAAGGCAATCTTGATAATAACAGTATTGAAAAAATAAAGCATTATATTATTAACCCTGTTGAAGCTCGTGAAGCATCTCTCGACACTGTAGAAACTTTACAAACAGAATCAGTAGTGCCAGCTGACGTTGAGATATTAAATGGTTTTATTAATTTAGACGATGCTGAATTGCAAAAGTTTATTTGCAAACGCGGCTTAGCTATGGATTTTGCTGATATTAAATTCTGCCAGCAATACTTCCAAAAAGAGCAGCGCGATCCTACTATTACGGAAATACGCGTTATAGACACGTACTGGTCTGATCACTGCCGTCACACTACTTTCGGTACAGAACTTACGAATATTACTATTGATGACAGTGCTGTAGAAGAAGCTTTTAACAAGTATCTTTCTTTAAGAAAAGAATTACATCGCGAAAATAAACCTATTTGCCTTATGGACATGGCAACTATAGGTGCTAAGTATTTGAAATCGCAAGGAATTCTTAAAAACTTAGATGAGTCTGAAGAAATTAATGCTTGCACTGTAAAAGTTAAAGTAGACGTAAACGGTCACGACGAAGATTGGCTGTTCTTATTCAAAAACGAGACACACAATCATCCTACAGAAATTGAACCTTTCGGTGGAGCTGCAACTTGCATAGGAGGATGCATTAGAGATCCTCTTTCAGGTAGATCTTACGTTTACCAGGCTATGCGAGTTACGGGAGCTGCAGATCCAAGAACTCCCGTAAACGAAACGCTTGAAGGTAAGCTTCCGCAGCGAAAAATAGTAACTTCTGCTGCTGCAGGATACTCTTCTTACGGAAATCAAATTGGTTTAGCAACTGGCGAAGTGCATGAACTTTACCATCCTGGATATGTTGCTAAAAGAATGGAAGTTGGAGCAGTTGTAGCTGCTACCCCAGCAGATCACGTGCGTAGAGAAACTCCAACTCCTGGAGATGTTATTATTCTTCTCGGCGGTCGCACTGGACGCGACGGTATTGGAGGAGCTACTGGAGCTTCTAAAGCTCAAGATACAGAAAGTATCGAAGAGTGCGGCGCAGAAGTTCAAAAAGGTAACGCACCTATTGAGCGTAAACTGCAACGACTTTTCCGCAGAAAAGACGCTTGCAAGCTTATTAAGCGTTGTAATGATTTTGGTGCTGGCGGAGTTTCTGTTGCAACAGGAGAAATCGCAGACGGCCTAGTAATAAACCTCGATAAAGTATCAAAAAAGTATGAGGGTCTTGACGGAACAGAACTTGCAATTTCTGAATCTCAAGAACGCATGGCCGTTGACATTGCTGCAGAAGATGCAGATACTTTCTTATCGTACGCGCGTGAAGAAAATCTTGAAGCAGAGATTATTGCTACTGTTACAGAAGAAGCTCGCATGCGCATGACTTGGCGAGGAAGCACTATTGTTGATTTAAGTAGAGATTTCCTAGCATCTAACGGAGCTGCAAAACAGCAAGCCTTGCATGTGGAAAATAGCGAAAACTATTCCATGCCTTGGCTTTGCGGAGAAGAAAAATCTCTAAACGCTAGAATGATCAAACTAGTAAGCGATATTAATATTGCTTCAAATAAAGGTTTGTCAGAAAGATTCGACTCTACGATTGGAGCAGCAACTGTTCTTATGCCTTTTGGCGGCAGACGTCAGCTTACTCCTGCTCAAGCTATGGTAGCTAAATTCCCAGTTTTTGGTAAAACTCACACTGCTTCAGCAATGGCTTGGGGTTTCAACCCGTATCTTATGGAAAAGAATCAGTTTACTGGTGCTTATGTTGCTGTTGTGGAATCTTTAGCAAAGATTGTTGCCAGCGGCTTTACTAGAGAACGAGCTTACTTAAGTTTGCAAGAGTATTTTGGAAAGCCAAAAGATGTTCCTGAACGTTGGGGTAAGCCTACTGCAGCTGTTCTTGGAGCTTTAAGTGCACAAATTGATTTCGGTGTTGGCGCAATAGGCGGCAAGGATTCTATGAGTGGAAGTTTCGAAAATCTCGATGTTCCACCAACTTTGATTTCATTCGCAGTTTCTACTGGCGATGCTCGACTTGCAGTTTCTCCTGAATTTAAGGGATCCGATCATAAGATAGTTAGAATTTCGCCTAAATATAAGGAAGACGGAATAACTCCTGAAAAAGAAAGTTTCCTGAAAGTTCTTGAAATTGTAGAAAATATTACTAAAAACAAGCAAGCTTTAGCTATATCAACTCCAGGTTATGGAGCAGGAGCAGAAAGCTTGTTTAAGATGACTCTCGGCAATCATATTGGAATTAACTTGTGCAATACTTTTGCCGATGAAGAACTATTTAAACCTTCTTACGGTAGTTTCTACATTGAGCTTGAAAATAATACGCAATTAGATGAATCTGCTGACTGCGTTGATATTTCCACAGTAGGCGAAACAAGTAAATACTATGTGCTTACTTCCGCAACCGGAGAGAGTATTGATTTAGCTGAAATCCAAGAAGTTTGGGAAAAAGGCTTAGAAAGCATATTCCCTTACAGAGAGAAGGGCGAAGTTGTACAAACTTTGTCTTATAACAAAGAAAATTCAGCATCAACTACTAAACATTCACACACGCAACTTTCTCACCCTCGAGTAATTATTCCAGTATTCCCAGGAAATAATTGTGAGTATGATACGCAAGCTGCATTTGAAAAAGCTGGCGCAGACGCTCACACGCTCATCATTAATAATTTGAATGCTAAGAATATTGCTGAATCAACTAAACAATTAGTTGATGAAATTAAAAGAAGTCAAATTGTTATGATTCCTGGCGGTTTCTCTGGCGGTGACGAACCTGACGGTTCTGCAAAGTTTATTACAGCATTCTTTAGAAATCCTGAAGTTACTGAAGCTGTAAGAGATTTGCTAAACAATCGCGACGGCTTAATGTTAGGTATTTGCAACGGTTTCCAAGCGCTTATTAAGTTAGGACTTGTACCGTTTGGAGATATTGTGCCAATTGACGAGAACTGCCCAACTCTTACTTACAATACGATTGGTCGCCATCAAAGCCGTATTGTTAGAACAAGAATTGCTTCAAACAGTTCACCATGGTTAGCAAATACTAAAGTTGGAGATATTCACACTGTGGCTATTTCTCACGGCGAAGGTCGTTTTATTGCTAAACCTGAAGTATTAAAAAATATGATCAAAAATGGCCAAATTGCCACTCAGTATGTTGATAGCAATGGAGTTCCAAGCATGGATTTGAAAGTAAATCCAAACGGCTCGATTATGGCTGTTGAAGGAATTACCAGCCCTGACGGAAGAGTGCTAGGAAAAATGGGACATTGTGAACGATCCGGCTGCGATTTGTACAAAAATATTCCAGATTTTACTTCGCAACCACTGTTTGCTGCTGGTGTCGAATATTTCACTGCCTGATTTTTATACTAAAATTTTATTGATAGATAACTAGAGATAAGGGGTTGTATGTCTGCGGAACTTGAAGACATCCACGAAGAATGCGGCGTTTTTGGCGTGTGGGGACATTCAGACGCTGCACGACTTACGTATTTTGGTTTGCATGCTTTACAGCATCGCGGCCAAGAGGGTGCCGGAATTGTTTCTAACGATAACGGAACACTTCACGGTTATAGAGGACTAGGATTACTCACACAAGTTTTTAGTAACGAAAAAGTAATGGATCGTCTTACTGGAAACCGTGCAATTGGTCACGTTAGATACGCTACTGCAGGTTCTGGAAGCGTAGAAAACATACAACCATTCCTATTTAGATTCCACGATGGTGACGTAGCTCTAGCACACAATGGAAACCTAACTAATTGCACTACTCTTCGCAACAAACTAGAAGACGAGGGAGCAATTTTCCATTCAAATTCAGATACTGAAATACTTATGCATCTTATCCGACGCTCATCTCAACCAACCTTTATGGATAAGCTGAAAGAGTCTTTGCATATTGTTCATGGTGGTTTTGCTTATCTTCTTCTAACTCAAGACGCGCTTATTGGTGCTACAGACCCTAACGGTTTCCGCCCACTTTCTTTAGGAAGGATGAGCAATGGAGCGTACGTTCTTGCTTCAGAAACTTGCGCTCTAGATATCGTAAGTGCTGAATTTATAAGAGATATTGAGCCTGGAGAAATTATAGTAATAAACGACAATGGTTACACTATTGAACGTTACACTGATAAAATACAGCACGCAGTATGTTCTATGGAGTTTATTTACTTCGCTAGACCAGACTCTAATATTTACGGCATAAATGTTCATTTTGCAAGAAAACGTATGGGTGCTCGTTTAGCTAAAGAGTCTCCAGTTGACGCAGATATGGTAATTGGCGTACCAAATTCTTCCTTATCTGCAGCTTCCGGATATGCTGAAAAAAGTGGCATACCGAACGAAATGGGATTAATTAAAAATCAGTACGTTGCTCGCACTTTTATACAACCAACTCAAGCACTAAGAGAGCAGGGAGTTCGTATGAAACTTTCAGCAGTGCGAGGAGTTGTTGAAGGTAAACGAGTTATTGTTATTGACGATTCTATTGTGCGTGGCACTACTTCTCGCCGAATAGTTCGTCTTCTGCGAGAAGCTGGAGCTAAGGAAGTTCACGTACGCATATCTTCTCCACAATTAAAATACCCGTGCTTCTACGGTATTGATATTCAAACCACTAAAGAGCTTATATCAGCAAAACATTCTGTTGAAGAAATTCGCGAATATATTGAAGCTGACTCTTTAGCTTTTCTATCTTTAGATGGTTTGATTGAGTCAATTGGTTTACACAAACCTGCTCCATATGGCGGTTTGTGTGTTGCTTATTTTAATGGCGACTACCCTACTGTTTTAGACGATTACAGAGAAGAGTTTCTTGCCTCACTAAGTGAAGAGGAACGGAAACACATTCAAGAAATTTCTAAGCATAGTAAATATATTACGGAATAATTTAAGGCAGTAAAAATACTTTAGTAAAGCGCAGAAAGGAAACGATATGCCACACGCATACGATGAAGCTGGAGTTAGCGTAGAAGCAGGTTACGAAGTAGTTAGACGCATAAAATCGCATGTTAAACGCACTGATCGCCCTGGTGTTGTAGGTGGCATTGGCGGATTCGGCGGCTTATTCGATTTAGCATCTCTTGGATATAAAGAACCAGTTCTAATTTCTGGAACGGATGGCGTTGGAACCAAGCTTATTATTGCAAAAATGATGAATAAGCATGACACTATTGGCATTGATTGCGTTGCTATGTGCGTAAACGACATTGCAGCTCAAGGTGCTGAACCGCTTTTCTTCCTCGATTACATTGCGTGCGGAAAAAACAATCCTGAAATACTTGAGCAAGTAGTTTCAGGCGTTGCAGACGGTTGCGTGCAATCAGAAGCAGGTTTAATTGGCGGCGAAACTGCTGAAATGCCTGGAATGTACGACGAAGACGAGTACGATCTTGCAGGTTTTGCAGTAGGCGTTGCAGAACGTTCGAATATTGTTGACGGCTCCACTATTACAGCCGGAGACGTGCTTATAGGATTACCTTCTTCAGGAGTTCATTCAAACGGATTCTCTCTTGTTCGCAAAGCCCTGTTTGAAGAAGCAGGTTTTAGCGTAGATACGAAGTTGGATGAGCTTAATGGCAAGACACTTGGCGAAGTTCTTCTTGAACCTACTCGAATCTACGTAAAAGCTTTGAAACCACTTTTTGCTGAGCATCTTATTAAGGGAGTTGCTCATATTACAGGCGGCGGATTTATTGAAAATGTTCCGCGCATGTACGCTGACGATTTGGCTGCAAAAATTGACACATCAAGCTGGAGCGTTCCACCTATTTTTGACGTTATTGAAAAAGCCGGAAACGTTGCTCACGCTGAAATGTTCAACGTTTTTAATATGGGCATCGGCATGGTTTTGGCAGTTGACGAAAGCAAAGCAAACGACGCAATGCGAATATTAAACGAGCATAACGAAACCGCTTATATTATTGGCAAAATGACTAAGCGCGAAAACGCTGCAGTTGAGTTGTTGTAAGTAACAAATACACAAAACAATAAGCTGCAAAATCTTAAAGCAATAAAGGATTAAAGATGAAAGTTTTAGTAGTTGGTTCTGGCGCTCGCGAACACGCTATTGCACGCTCTCTGCTTAATGGAGAAAGCGTTGATGAAGTAACTGTTGCTCCTGGAAATCCTGGTATTGCAGCAGATGGCATTCAAACTGCAAACATAAGTCAATCAGATCATGACGCTCTTATTAAGTTCGTTAAAGACAATAACTACGATTTTGCGTTCATTGGTCCTGAAGTGCCGCTTATGAATGGCATTGTTGACGATTTTGAAGCGCATGGAATTGCCGCTTTTGGTCCAAACAAAGCTGCAGCTCAAATTGAAGGCTCTAAAGATTTCGCAAAAAAGCTTATGGCTCGTCACAACGTTCCAACTGCCTCCTACAAAACATTTGATGCTTTGGAACCGGCACGCGCATACGTTCTTGAGCATGGTGCTCCAATTGTTATTAAAGCGGACGGTTTGGCTGCTGGAAAAGGCGTTACTGTTGCTATGGATGAGCAAACAGCAGTTGATGCTTTGGAGGATATTTTCGTCGATCACCGTTTTGGTCAAGCCGGAGCAAAAGTTGTTATTGAAGAATTTTTGCAAGGACAAGAGTTTTCACTTATGAGTTTCGTAAGCGGAACTGATTTTTGGGTTATGCCTATTTCTCAAGATCACAAGCGCGCTTACGACGGCGACAAAGGGCCAAATACTGGCGGCATGGGAGCTTATAGCCCTGTGCCACAAATTAGCGACGAAACAGTTCAGCGTGCTATCGAAGAAATTGTTCGTCCAACTGTTGAAGGATTAGCTAAAGAGGGTACGCCTTTTACTGGTGTGCTTTATGCTGGCTTAATTGATACAGCAACAGGTCCTAAAGTTATTGAGTTTAATGCTCGTTTTGGAGACCCAGAAACAGAAGTTGTACTTCCTCGCCTCACTTCAGATTTTGGTGCAGCTATATGGAATATTTTGCAGCATAAGAATCCGACTTTTACTTGGAAAAATAGCGGTGTTACGCTCGGTGTGATCATTGCTAGCGAAGGCTACCCTGGCACTTTAGTTACTGGAACTCCTCTTCCTCAAATTCCTGTTGACGAAAATAAAGGTCAGCACGTGTATTATGCAGGAGTAAAAAGCGATGACGAAAGCGGAAAACTTCTTACTTCTTCAGGCAGAGTATCTCTTGTACAAGTGCATGGAAACGACGTAAAAGACGCTCAAAACAACGTTTATAGCATATTAGATAATCTTAATCTTCCGCACATGTTCTTTAGGCACGATATCGCATCTAAAGCTTTGCAGTAGACTAAATTATTTATCTAATTTTATTTATTCACTATTATTTATCTACTAGTTTTGGCCTGCAATAAAAATATTGTTGCAGGCCAAAACTAAATTCTACACATATTATTTACTTAACGCGCACTGCACTAAAATCAGCTAGGTATATTTAAGAAATCAGTATTCTTAAGATAGTGCTTTCCGCACGTTATGTCGTACTGTATAAGACGATAGTCTTCCAAAAGATCACGAGTTTTCTTATCCATGTCAGCTACAGCCATAGGGTTTCCTTTGCCGTCTAAATAAATAGGCTGTCCAGCAGGAATCCTATCCCAACCCTGAATACTATTAACAACAGGAGGCTCCATCGCGCTAATATTCTCGTGAAGCCTAGTCAAAAACGCAAGGTATGGAGAAACTTTAGCGTTCATGTGTTCTGCAACTTGAGATATAAAGAAATTAGGTGAAGAATACACACCAGTTTTGTACTTGTTATTCTGTTTATTTTCTTTACTATCTTCTACATTATTTTTAGACTCATCTTTAAGCTCAAGCGACTTTTTATTAGACCAAATAAAATAGTCAGTTAAGTGAAGCGCAAGAGAATTCTTATCATCATCACTTGCTGTACTATAAATTCCTGGCAAATGATCACCGTAGAAAACTACAGTAACAGGCTTATCAAGATTATCTAAACCATCCAAAAACTTTTTAGTTGCCTGATCCGTATAATTAATACCTTTAGAATATGTTTCTATAGAAGATGTCTCATCGTCACCAAGATCTTGACTTCCTTCAGAAGCCTGAACTTTAAAATCATTATTCGCATACCAATTACGGTAAGGCATGTGATTTTGCATGGTAACAATTTGCACAAACTGAGATTTTTTAGCAGAAGAAATCTCATCTAAAGCACTTGTATAAGCAGCATCATCGGAAACGTATGGAGATTTATCAATCATATCCTTATGCTGTATTACGTCCGAGCCTTGCAAAGCATAAAACTTACTAAAACCAAACTTTTTATAGTTAGTAGAACGCAAATACATGCTCGGCTCATACGGGTGGAATGCCACGGAATTAGACTTGTCACCCCAATATCTATTCACAGTAGGAGTCCAAGAAGCATTCGGCACAAGCTGCTGATAAGGGCTTGTAAGAGATGAATCAAAGTTCACCATACTTAACCCAGTAAGAGACATATACTCAAGATTCGCAGTACCACCGCCGTAACCAGAAGATAGCATCAAACCACTATCTGTACGATTTTTAACATCAGTTATAAACGGAATAGGATTCTTATTAACGCTAACACCTGGAACTCTTGAAGGATCGGAGAAAGATTCAGAAAGTATATAAACTACAGTATTGTCTTTCATACTTTCAGTTCTAAGACGATTAATCTCCTTAGCTTCTTGCTTGTAACGCTTATAAACAGCCTCCATAGTTTCCTGACTGTACTGTGCAGGCTGATCCATAATCTTAGGATTAATCTGTCGCAAAAACGCTACCAGCGCACCGTTTCTTTGCGCATCATAAACAGAATCCCACATTGCTGCAGAATCGCCAAAATATTTAGCAAACTTATTCGCAGAAGAATCAACGGTACCAACTCCAGAAATATACCAGCTAAGCCCAGAAAGAAGCATAATCGAAATAACTATGCGGCTAAGTATGCAGTAACGCCAATTTTTAAAATAAAAAACTTTTCCTCGCCTACTGTCAAACATATGCAAAGCTACTGTTATAAGCAAAGAAATAAAAATACACAAAACAGCTTGAGTAATAACAGTAGGAGCATTATCTGGAAGGAATGTTGCAATATTGCCAGTATTACTTTTTAGAAAATTCAAATCAGCAGGAAGTACAGTTTCGTAACGAACATTAACTTTCATATACTCAATAACCGCTATAACAACAGCGAGCGCAAACATAAGCATGCTTGTGACCCAGAACCTGTTAATAATCATTAGTATAAGACCGTAAATGCATGCAACAATAAGCATATTAAGCAGGAAAACAAAATTTAGATTCTTCCACATTTTAGTAAAAATGTAGAAGTATTTTCCTGCAGCTGAAGATGTCATACCAACGCGTCCGCTGCGCCTAACGCCAAGCTGTATAACAAAAACTATAAGAGCGTCTATAAGAACAAATAGGACTGCATAAACCCACACTGGAACTGTAAAATGTATTGATTTTAATACTTCAAAGCAGCGCGCAACAAAAACATTCTTAGTTTTGCTAGCAACTTTATTACTATTTTTATCGCTAGCTTTATCAATGGTTTCATCACTGGATAAATCTTTTAAATCTTTCTCTTTCAGTGTTGAATCCGTTGAATCCATAGTATCCTCATGCTCATTAAGTATATGCGAATTTGCTAATAGTAATAAATTGTAGTAATTGCTATCGTCATAGCATAATAAAACACAAACATAAAGCTTATTTTTGCTTAAAACTATTAAATTTCACAAAATTCATACCTTAGATTGATTAAATAATCGTCCATAATATCTATGATTAAATGTGTTTGATATTCACACAAAAATTTGATGTGAATAAAATGAAAACCCGACATAGAATCAGCGATTTAATATTGTGCATATAGTAAAACTGTATGTGCAGTCTATTAAAGATAGCAACAAACGCTAGCTAATAGTAGAAGTGTGTTTTAACGGAAAGTGTAGGAACGCAACGGAATGAAGCAATTAGCAAACATTAGTTTGATGGATGGCTGGTTTCCTACAGTACTTTTTTCTATTACTGGCATAGCAATAGCTTTTCTTGTTTTTACTAAATCAAAACGCGGAAAGTATTGGATTCCGCTTGCAATTCAGCTTGGAGCAGCCTTCGCAAGTCTTATAGTTGGTGGATTAATAGCTTGGCTGATTTCAGACGTATTCTTAGTTTTTGGCGTAAGTTTAGGTTGGCTTGTTATTTTCGCAATATCCGCAGGTTTCGCTTTCCTGGGTTTTGCAATTGCTACAGCATTCATGTCTAAGGGTATAAGACTTGTAGTTTGTGTTCTAGCATCACTTTTGACAATATTGTGCACAATGCTTTGCGTAGATATGGTTTATGGAGAATACACAACTATAGGCTCACTATTTGGTTGGGGTAGTTTTCCTGCTTTAAGAGAAAGCGAGCAGAACGCTCCAACTACGACAATATCTCAATGGAAAGCACTTTATAAAAGTGGAAAAATTCACGTACGCAATCAAGGCATAGTGCGTTCCGTGCATATTCCAGCAACAGAATCTAATTTTAAAGCGAGAACAGCTAATGTTTATTTGCCTCCTGCAGCTTTAAGTAAACACGCTCCTAAACTTCCCGTAATGGTTATGCTAGCAGGACAGCCTGGTAGCCCTACAAGATTCTTCTCAGCAAGCAATATCGCATCCATGCTCAACGAATACGCAAAAAATCATTCAGGACTTGCTCCTATAGTGATTTCTCCAGATCAAAACGGTTCATCTTCTCATAACTCTCTGTGTGCTGACACTCCTGTTTTCGGTAAAGCCGAAACTTATCTCACTAAAGATGTGCCTAATTGGATTAAAAAGCACCTTCCTGTAAGCGAAGACCCTAAGCTTTGGCTTATGGGTGGCTTCTCGCAAGGCGGCACTTGCGCTACGCAACTTGTTCCTGCACACCCGGATATTTTCTCAAGTATGTATTCTGCTGGCGGCGAAATAGAACCTACTTGGAAAGACGAAAATCAAACTATTAGTAGATACTTCAACGGTAATAAAAAAGATTACGAAAGCCATATTCCTGAAAAGATTATGAGAAAAAACGCTCCTCTTAAACAAAACTATTATGCTATTGCCGGATTGTGGGATCCAAAATCTCAGTCGAATCAATCAACTATTTCTATAACAGCTCATAAAAGCGGGATGCGCGTAATCACAATGCTTGCTCAAAAATCAGGACACGACTGGCATACTGTGCAAGCAGGATTGCATGTTGTTATTGATCAGTTCTGTAAACAAGCTGGAATTTCAGACACTACTGCAGAACTTAATTCTTATGCTGATGTAAAAATACTCAACGATATTAAAGGGAAATGAGAGCAACAATGTCACTATTTTTCTTTGATAATCATAAATCTTTAAAAAGCAACGAAAATCAAAACTACGCGAACGATTCTAAAGAAGCGAATGGCTCAACTAGCATAGCGTTCTCAGAAAACAGTGGCGAAAGCCATAATCTAAGATCAGGTGAAAAACTAAACTCACATGCTAGGCTAAATTCAGCTAATAATAAAACTCAGCACGTAGTAATTCTCGCTAAAGATATTTATGAATGGTTGAAACAACGTTCATGCGCTGTAGCTGTAGCTATTGCTCTTATAGCAGTTAATTTCATAAATTGGGTTGTTGTTACTGTTTTACATTTTTACAAATATGGAGCAAACGCTACACTTTCGCAATTTTTCGCACGACACAAACCTACTCAAGGCCCTACATTATTCTTCGGCCACGGAAATATTGGCACGCTTCTCGTAAAACTTTGTCACACACTATTCTTCGTAAACAGTGTTCCTTCTCTTTTAGTAAACGTAATTCTCGCTATCCTACTAGTTGGATTAGCAGAAACAAAAATGGGAAAGCTTCGAATGCTGCTGGTTTCTATTACCAGCACACTAGTAGGTATGCTGATTGGCCTTATGGTTATAGGAAATCTTTCTATCATCATAAGAAATATGCATTGGATCACACGTATTCCTATACGACTTTCGCCTTTTACGCTTTTTATAGGCGCTTTTATGGCTGCAGCAACGTATGAGTCTATTCTTTGGCATCGTAGAATGCTGGTTTTGGGATACGCAATAACATCTGCAATGCTGCTTTATAGTGGAAATCCTGGCGATTATTGCACTATTTTTGCGGCTCTTACGGGACATGTTATTGGAAATCTTATGCAAAAAAATAAGTCCGCCAATAAGAGTATTAATTGGTGGGAAGGAACCGATTACGAGATACGCAGACTTTTTTCTGTAACACAATTAGTAATGGCTTCAGGACCAATTTTTGCTTTATCTTCCAGATCTCATGCAGGAATTTTAACAACTTTAGGTCTTTTTATGTCGCCTCAAATGGGCACTAAAACCTGGCTTGCAAGATGCATGACAAACCACAGTTCTGCAAGCTGCCTTATTCACTCAGGTTTACAACATGTAGCTATTGGTGGATTATGGATTAGAATTATGCTTCCTATGCTAACTCTTATGCTAATAGCATGGGGTCTTCTGAAAGGTAGACGATTAGCCGCTTGGACAGCCATAATTTTTAACGCTATTACAGCCTTGTACGCCACAATGTACTTTATGTTTTTGCCTATTATTGCTACGAAACAAAGCTCTATAATACATCAAAGAAACGCTGTAGCAGTAGCGTTTATGCTTACGGCACTTCCTCCGCTTTTGATAGCAATATTGCTTGCTATTCATATACGTCATTTTTCAAACGATACGAAGATTGTGAGCGTAGGCATAGGTTTTGCTGTTATTATTATCACCCTATGCGCTACTGGAGCAAGTTACGTTTTCTTCGGATTAATGACTCCAGGAAGCTTCCTGCCTTCTGCTGACTTGTACCATTTACTTAGAGATTTGCCAGGACGATGGATGCCGATGGGATTCGGAAATCGTTCAAACGCTATGCTTATACCTAGAACACCTCTAGCATCTTTCGTAACACAAGGCGTTGGCGTAGTGTTTTGGCTCGTACTATTCGTAGTATGCTTCACATGGTTCAGAATTAAGCTTGTTACCAACGAAGACGATAGGATCAAAGCTAGCGAACTAGTGGAAATTGGCGGAAACACAATGAGTTTCATGACTACATGGCCAGGAAACCACTACTGGTTCTCTCATACAGGAAAATCCGCTATAGCGTACAGATTAAAATACGATATTGCTTTAACTCTTACAGGACCTTTTGGAGATGAGAAAGAGTATAAGCAGGATTTTAACGGCTTTATACAACTTTGCGAAAAGAACTCATGGTCACCTGTATTTTACGCAGTGCACGAAAAACAACGCGAAGCACTAGAAAAATTAGGTTTTACATCTCTTAAAATTGGCACAGACATGCTCGTATACCCTAATCAGTGGCAAACTAAGGGTAGAAAATGGCAGGATATTAGAACTGCTATTAATAAGGCAAAACGCGACGGTATTATAGATGTGCTTAGCACGTACGAGGAAGCTCCTAATGAAGTACAGCAGCAAATCGTCGAAATTTCTGAAGAGTGGGCAGAATTAAAAGCACTTCCTGAAATGAAATTTACTCTAGGCGGATTAGATGAATTACACGATAATCGTGTGAAAATTTTATACGCTATAGACGAAAGCGGAAAAGTACTAGGAGTAACAAGTTGGATGCCTACGTACCGTAACAATAAGGTAATTGGCTGGACTCTTGATTTTATGAGACATCGTACAGACAGTCCTAACGGAATTATGGAACTTCTTATAGCAAGAATGGCTGAACGCTTACGCGATGAAGGAATCAGCAATCCTGATTCGGCAGTAGAATTTATGAGCCTATCTGCAGCTCCTCTAGCAGGAATCGAAGAGGACGAGCTAACAAGCGGAAGTAAAAAATCAACAAATATTATGAATCACACTCTTGCAATGATGTCTGATATTCTAGAACCTGCTTATGGCTTTAAATCTTTATACTTCTTTAAAAAGAAGTTCCAGCCTGAAGCAAGCCCAGTGTATGTATGCTATCTTGATTCCGCTAAACTCGCACAAATATCATTAGCAGTTACTAGTTCATACCTTCCTGAAGCAAAACCAAAACAACTTTTAGAAATGGTAAAGTCACTGCGTAATAAAAAATAATCTGCGACGCAACGTAGCATATACGAAAATGTAACATAAATTTTGTTTGATTTAACGTGCTGATAACACGTTCCGTCGGCGTTTTCTCCTCACTTCTGCGTAAAGTAACTATTGCACGTCAGGGAGGTCATCGTGTTAGAAATAAAGCCAACCGTCGCAGTCGTAATGGGATCTTCAAGTGACTGGGAAACCATGCGTCACGCTTGCGAAATGCTCGACAAATTCCATGTCCCATATATGAAACAAGTAATTTCAGCACATAGAACACCAGAACTTATGGCAGATTTTGCTCACAACGCTCGCTCTGCTGGTTTCCGTGTGATTATTGCTGGAGCTGGAGGAGCTGCACATTTGCCAGGCATGATTGCAGCACAAACAACACTACCAGTTGTGGGCGTTCCTGTGCGTTCTCACGCATTATCGGGATTAGATTCGTTACTTTCTATTGTTCAAATGCCAGGTGGAATACCTGTTGCAACAACAGCAATAGGTAATTCTGGCGCAACTAATGCTGGTCTTCTTGCAGTGAGCATACTAAGTACAACAGATGAGCGTCTGGCTAAAGAACTCGACCAGTATCGCGAATCATTAAAGGCGAAAGTCGAGGAATCTAATGCCGAGCTTATCTGAAGTTACTAATGGTGCCGTAGAAAGATTAATGCCAGGCGCAACAATAGGAATTATTGGCGGCGGTCAACTAGGTCGTATGATGGCTATTGCAGCTAGACACATGGGATTTAGAATCGGAGTGTTAGATCCTACATTAGACTGCCCTGTATTTCAGGTTGCAGACTTGCAGGTTGAAGCAAACTATGATGATCCTGAAGGATTACGAGAACTTGCAGAACGTTGCGATGTACTAACATACGAGTTCGAAAACGTTAACGCTGATGCACTCGATAAAGTTCGTCATCTAACTGCCATTCCGCAAGGAACTGATTTGCTTCGAGTAACACAAGATCGCGTGTTCGAAAAGCAGTTTATTAACAAGCATGGCACTCAAACTGCTCCATGGCGTGAAGTCAATAATCTTGACGAATTAGACGCTGCTATTAACGAAATCGGTTTGCCTGCGATTTTAAAAACTCGCCGAGGCGGATACGATGGCCACGGACAGGACGTTTTGCGCACAGAAGAAGATGTTGCGAATATTCATCATCGCGCAGATCGTGGCGGAAAGTTCCCTCCTTCCATTCTTGAAGGCTTCGTCGATTTTGCTTTTGAAGCTTCAATAATTGTTTCAGGAAACGGAAAAGACTACGTTACTTATCCTCTTGCTAAAAACGTGCATCATAACAGTATTTTGCACATGACTCTTGTTCCTGCAGATGTAGATCCGCAGGTAGATAAAGAAGCTCACGAATTAGCTATGAGAATCGCAAATGGCTTTAAATTAGCAGGAACCTTAGGAATTGAGCTTTTTGTTACGCACGACAATCACGTAATAGTAAATGAGCTTGCTCCTAGACCGCATAATTCTGGGCATTACACGATAGAAGCTTGCGATATTGATCAGTTTGAGGCTCATATTCGAGGAATCGTAGGATGGCCTTTGCAAAAACCACGACTTCTATCCCCTGCGGTTATGGTAAACGTACTAGGTCAACACGTAGCTCCTGTGCGCTCTATGCTTCTCGATCATCCTGAATGGCATATTCATGATTATGGTAAAGCTGAAGTGCGCAAAAACCGAAAGATGGGGCATATTACGGTTCTGTGCGACGATCCTATAAAAGCTGCAGCAGATCTAGACTCTACTGGCTGCTGGGATGATGAATTAGATTAAGTTACATTTAATAAAATATCTTACAGCTCGAAGAACGTGTAATAGACCCTAACGTATTATTCGCGATACGTTAGGGTCTATCGCATGCAAGATGATAATAAGAAGTAGAACGCATTACGACGATTGATTTTGAATTGTATAATTCATGTAGAATTCGGTTTTGAACTAGTCTCAAAGCTCAAACAAGTACTAAACTTAAATAAGAGTAAAGCATTTGAAAGGACTCAAGATGGCCAGTAATCCAGTACGAAGACACACTAAGCAAAAAGATACGGTACTAGGTTATCTGCGTGAGTCTCGTAATTTTATTTCTGCACAAGACTTGCACAGACTACTCGCAGGAGATGGCGAAATTATCGGTTTAGCTACCGTGTACCGACAACTTAACGCACTTACGCAAAGTGGCGACGTTGATACAGTGCGTTTTAACGGACAGCAGCTATTTCGCATTTGTGACGAGAACACTCATCACCATCATTTAGTTTGTGAAAAATGTGGTAAAACTGTTGATATTGAGCCGCCTGACGACGAAGGTTGGATTCATAAAGTGGCTGAATCTCACGGATATACTGTAGTTGATCACACGCTGGAAGTTTTTGGCTTATGTGAATCTTGCCAAAATGCGTAATAAATAGTAGTAAAAAACAGTAATAAAATAATAATAAAAAAATAAGCCCGAAATTGTTGAAATTCCGGGCTTTTTTAGTGCCCCCGACGCGACTCGAACGCGCAACCAACGGATTAGAAGGCCGTTGCTCTATCCTTTGAGCTACAGAGGCGCAAACTGCAATTATAGCAAAAACTTAATATAAACACGCCTTCAAAAGAAGATTTTAAAAATAAACTTACACTTATTCAATAACCCAAGCGAGAGTCATAAGAACCATAAGGAAGAACAGATTCACAATAGTATACGTGAGAAGATATCTACCCTTATGATTCGGATAATCATGAGTAAGACACTTATACGATATTAGAGAAGCCATGGAAGCAATCAAAGTACCCATGCCACCAAGATTTGTGCCAATAATAAGAAGCTTCCACTGATTACAGAAACCAGAAAGAAGAATTGTAGTCGGAACATTGCTAATAAATTGGCTTGAAGCAATCGAAACTTCCATAGGATGCGAACCAACCCACATTTGAGCAAGATCGCTGAAACCTGGTACGCGACGCATATTGCCAATAAAAATAAAGAACATAATAAACGTAAGCGGCAATGCCCAATCAAGCACGCGAAAAACGTGTCGATCACACAAGAAAAAGGCTATAACCATAATAAGCAACATTGCCCAATCAGGAATCAAACCACTTACACCAAGTAAACACACAACAAACAGAACACTATAAACCGCAACTCGCCAACGAGTGAAACTCATACCATAGCCCATGATACGAATCTCATCAGGTTGCGGATGACCATGAGAAGGAGCAAGAACACTCTGCTCAATATCTTCGCCATGCAATCCTTCAAACTGATCAACACGATCTGATTTGAAGAAAACAAAAGCAAACGCAACCATAAGCAACGCAGCTGTAACAGTGTAAGGCGCCATAATAGCCAAAAAATCTTGGGTAGACATGTGAGTCAACGCCTTCAAATACAAATTATGCGCATTACCAATAGGCGTTAACATACTGCCAACATTCGCACCAATAGTCATAAGGGTTATAACAAGAATCGCATGCTTCTCAGCATTAGCCATAACCAGCACAGATAAAGCAAACGGCACAAACGTAACTAACGCCACATCGTTAGTAATCCACATAGATGAGAAAAACGTTAGCGAAATTAATATCAAAACCAAGCCGCGCTCAGTATGTACTCTTCGCAACAATCTGGCACCAATAGCACGAAATACGCCAATACGCTGAAAACCGCAGACAACCATCATAAGGCAAACTAATTGCAAAATAGTATTAACGTGAATGTAGCCAAAATATTGTGGATCTGGTGGTACAAGAAAACAAGAAATAACCGCTAAAATAGCTGCCACGATAAGGATAGTTTCGCACTTGACGAGATTCAGCAGCCAGCGCCTCATCATTCCTCCGTAAACAGCAAATATGACTCGTTCTATTATACTAGAAACCCATTCCCTTAACATTTACAACTCCCGACAAAATCGTTGAAATAGCAAGGTATTAGGAAGTATTAAGGGCTAGATTTAGCCGCAAATACGCAACACAAAAATCCGCCCTTTTTTATGACACGCGCATAGACTTAATTGTTACAAAAGACAAAAATATGTATATCATATAGAGCAAAGAATTTGTTGTCTAAACAAGAAGCGGATTATGGCAGAAATAAAAGAAACTGAAGACCAGAAGCTTAAACAAAAACTTGAACGACAGATGCATCTACGTAAAAATCACAAACGCAATACAGCAGATTTAATAGTCGAATGTTTAGTAAACGAAGGCGTAGAAGTAGTATTTGGCATTCCAGGCGAGGAAAATATTCCACTTCTTGAAGCGATTGAGCGCGACGGTCGAATTCGTTTTGTACTCACTCGCCACGAACAAGGCGCCGGTTTTATGGCCGCAACTTACGCTCACATTACCGGAAAGCCGGGCGTATGCTTGGCAACTCTTGGCCCAGGAGCGCTAAATCTTACGCTTCCTGTAGCTCAAGCAAACGCAAGCACTACCCCACTTGTTGCGATTTGCGCGCAAGGTAATGTTTCTAGACTTTATAAGGAATCTCACCAGATTATAGATTTGGTTGCACTATTCCAGCCGATTACACAATGGTCTTCTATGATGCTTGCTCCAGCTTCTGCGCCGGAAATGGTTCGAAAAGCGTTCTCTATTGCAGGACGCAACCGTCCGGGAGCTACCTGCCTTGTTATTCCGGAAGATATTAGCGAAATGCCAGCTCCGGACGACGCAAAGCCTCTTCCACTTCCACATCCGCTTCACATCATGCCGGCACCAGACATTATTGACGAAGCCGCTCAAATCATTAGTAAAGCAAAGCAGCCTATTATTTTGGCAGGAAATGGCGTTGCACGCTCGCACGCGGAAAATCAGCTTCTCGAGTTTGCTGAGCAGCTTAATGTACCTGTTGCAACTACTTTCGAAGGTAAAGGCGTTTTCCCAGATAATCATCCGAATGCACTTGGCGTCGTTGGGTTTATGCATCGCGACTACGAAAACTTCGCTTTTGACACTGCTGATTTAATTATTGCCGTAGGTTTTTCGATTCAGCAGTTTGATCCTAAGAAAATCAACCCGAATATTGATAAAACCATTATTCACATCAATACTTTCGTGGAAGATACTGATGCGCACTACCCTACTGCGCTGAACATTATGGCGAATATTGGCCAAACGCTTAAAACTCTTACTTCAGTATTAAAAACACGCAACATTACTTTCGACGTAAGCCACCCGCGTATTCGACAGCTACTTACGGAAGAACTACATTCTTGCGAAAACGATGAAAGCATGCCAATGAAACCACAGCGCGTAGTATACGATATTCGTCGCGCTGTTCCTGAAGGCACGAAAGTACTGGTAGATACAGGTGCTTTGAAAATGTGGATGGCACGCTTGTATCCAACTATGCATCCGAATACTTGCATAATCGACAACAGTCTTTCAACTATGGCTTGGACACTTCCTGGCGCTGTTGGTGCTTCGTTTATTCGTAACGATTGCGGCAAAATTAACACGAAACCAATTTTGGCTGTTATGGGCGATGGAAGCTTCATGATGAATGTGCAAGAAATCGAAACTGCTGTTCGCGTTGGAAGCCGCATGGTGGTGCTTGTTTGGGAAGATAACGCTTACGGCTTAATTAAGTGGAAGATGGAACTTCACGCAGGCGAGCATGAGTACGTTGATTTTCATAATCCGGATGTGCCAAAATTGGCTGAAAGTTTTGGTGCGCGAGGTCACGTAGTTAAAAAGCCGGAAGACTTGTACAATATGCTGCGTGAAGCTTTGGAACAGGAAAGCGGCGTTGACGTAATTTCTTGCCCAGTTGATTACAGCGAAAATATGAAGCTTATTGAAAAGCTTGGCGATATTGATTTTAGTAACTAAATAAAACGATTCCGTAATAAATAGAAAATAAACTAGAAAACGTACTTAACACCGAACTAATCAGTGTTAAGTACGTTTTATATTTCTAATTTACATAATTTGCGACTGTAAATCTTTTCTAGCAGTTTCCATTGAAGTAATCTGCCCAAGCAATGCAATCTTTTCCTGACCATCAGGAAGCTTAGCCATGCGAGCGCGAGCTGCACCAATGCGACGCATATAACCAACATCAAGTAATCGAATAAGTAGCTCATTAGCATACTTACTTTCAGCCGAAGTAGCAACGCGCAAAAAATCCGAAGGAGAACCAGATGAAGATTGCTGATTCTGCTGAGAATTTTCATCAACTGAAGAACTATAAGTAGATTGAAGTGGCAACGGCATAACAGAAAGCTCAGTAATTACAGGCTCAAGTAAAGGACCCGCAGACTTAGTCATAATATGAAGCCATAATCCTTGCGTAACGTTACCTGTTGGCAAACCTCCAGCAGCAACAAAAGCCTGAAATAGAGTACGAAATACTGGAGTCATAAAATTATTCAAAGTAAGTTGCGCAAAAAGCTTCTCATCAAAAGCAAGAGGCACTTGCAAAAGTAACGCCATAAACTGCTGTTCGCACATAAATACAGTATCGTCAACTCGGTAATAACTCTGATTTAAAGCCGCGTTACGTGCTGCAGCAATACGCGAAAGATTAGAACCACTAGAACGTGAATCTAATACCTGCCGTCCTCCTAAACTTTGAGGAATATTATATTTTTGAGTGTAAGCATCGTCGTCTATTACTCTCAAACGTCGCCTAGCAGTTTCAACCTCACGACGCATAACAGCCAAATCAACACCAATCAGACGAACCGCTTTTCGAGTATATAAATCAAGAAGTGAACGATCGCGTATCTGCGCTATAAGTGGAGCTGCTGCTTTAGCCGCACCCATTTGACCGGTAGTTAAGGATGTATCAAAACGGTTAATTACCGTATCAATAACGAAATCGTATAGTGGACTTGCATGCGCAACAAGCGATCGCACAGCTTCGTCGCCTCGCTGAATACGCAAATCGCAAGGATCAAGATTATTATCTGCTACAGCGACGAAAGTCTGCGTCAAAAATGCTGAATCTAAACCAAAAGCGTGTAACGCAGCTTTCTGTCCTGCAGCATCACCGTCGAAAGTGAACACGATTCTAGAGCTAACTGACTGCCCGTTCACTTTTAGAGGGCCAATAAGCTGAATGCCACCTAAAGAATCATCTGCAATAAGTCTACGTATGATCTTCGCATGCTCTACGCCAAAAGCTGTACCACATGTTGCAACAGCAGTATCGATACCAGCTAAATGGCATGCCATTACATCCGTGTAGCCTTCAACAATTACTACCTGTCGTTTTTTAACAATATTTGCTTTAGCTAAATCAATGCCGTACAAAACTTGCGTTTTACGATACAATGCAGTGTCGGGAGTATTAATATACTTTGCGCTTATAGAATCATCTTCGTAAAGTTTACGAGCACCAAAACCAAGCGTGCGGCCAGTAGAATCGCGTATAGGCCAAGTTAAACGCCCACGGAAGTAGTCGTATATTCCTCGCTGACCGAGTCTAGCCAAGCCAGCGTCTAACAGCTCTTGACGAGTAAAACCTTTATTAGATAAATATCTAACTAAATTATCCCAACCTTTAGGTGCGTAACCGCAAGAAAAACGCTCACTTTGTTGCTCAGTGAAATTACGACCTGCAAGAAGATTTCGCGCAGGAGCTGCTTCAGATGTATTAAGTTGTGACACAAAAAACTTTTGAGCTTCCTCATTAGCTTCTAAAAGTCTTGCACGTTTAGAACCAGCATTACTTTTAGAATCGCCTGATTGCGATTTTTCATAATGCATTTCAATATGGTACCGGTCTGCTAAAAACTCAACAGCTTCACGAAAATCAATATTCTCTTTCTGCTCGACGTACTTAAACACATCGCCGCCAACACCGCAGCCAAAGCAGTGCCACACTCCCAAACTCGGTCGCACACTAAAACTTGGCGTTTTTTCATCATGGAATGGGCAAAGTCCCACAAAAGTGCCGGTTCCGGAAGGCTTAA
This sequence comes from uncultured Gardnerella sp., assembly GCA_947292085.1. Taxonomy (GTDB): domain Bacteria; phylum Actinomycetota; class Actinomycetes; order Actinomycetales; family Bifidobacteriaceae; genus Bifidobacterium. Next base: position 26,859 of record CAMYPN010000009.1, read on the forward strand.
GCGTAACTGATGCAGATACGATATCGTACAAATCTGCCGCAGCGCGCACGCGCTCAATGTCTTCTTTCACAATCATTCCAACCATGATATCTAGCTTATCGCAAACCTGCGGCTAGCGGTATTACGCACATAACTTTCGTTTGCTTTCCGCAAGACGAAAATGTCGAAAACACAAAATCATCTGGTGAAATCGACAAAATACCGGACGAAAATGTCGAAAACACCAAACCATCTGGTGAAATAAACAGAATTAAGGGCGAAACTGTCGAAAACACAAAATGATTTGGTGAAATCAACATATTCACATTCACATCCTCATAATTCTTGGCACTCCAGCAGCAGTAAGCTTCTTTTCCAACTTTTTATAATCAATAACTTCCGAAAAATTAAAACGAACTATTTTACTTACTCCACACTCTTTCATAAGAAGCGCCTCACGCTCCGCCTGTTTGTCAATATTATGATTAATAACGCTTTGATTATATGAATTTCGTAGCATCTGGTTGTTACTAGAGGAATTTAGATCAATATTTGCATGATTATTATCAAATTCATCAATGTAATATTTGCTATATCCATCAAGCTCTCCAATAATTAAATCATTATTAGGAAGTTTCCAAAGAAAATCAGACCTATATTTAATACCGTAACTTTGTAACACAAACTCGTGCTGCAGTTTAGGAACCATAAAACCAAGAGTAATCATTGTGCCGCGCGCGAATGATTCGCCTCCGTTTTCACTTAAACCATTTGCGAAGTAACATAGTTTTCGTAATTGAGTCAAATTATCTTGTATGTTACTTCCAAATACATTCTCAAACGAAAGTTGAGAATTTGCCGTTACGCGATTTTGCATATAGCCTAATTGACCGGAATAATTTGTACCGTAGCACTTTCCAGATGATTCATCATATTCGTTATAGGTTTCCCCAAAATCCTCAATATCATAAGAAAAATCCGTAATATGATTACTGCTTTTACAAGCTTTAGCATTTTCACATCTTCTTCGGCAAATTTCAATAACCTTAGCAAAATTCACATTGTCTTTTGCTGCTGAATCGAAAATTGCTAAGGCAGATCTAAATGGCTTTGTTATAGACGTATCAAATAGCATTGTGCTTTTATCTACAATATGGCTTTTTATATCATCACTAATGTTGTCGCTAAAATGCGGAAGCTTTATTAACTTTCCTGCATGTCTACCATTTACACCACTAGTTTTACCAATTGCGCTCATTGTGCTCATTGCTCTTATTGCTCCATTGTTCCTGTTTGCATTATCGGCATACGTCACAATGCGAACATTATCACTTGTGCCATCTTGCTCATTGCCAGTAGCATGAATTCTGTTCAAACATGGATTATCTGTATTAGATTTATAGCTTCCGCAACTAATATAAATCTGCGTAGCAGGATACGATACATTCCCTTTTTTATGCACATAATCAGGATCATCATAATTTTCTACAACCTGATATCCAATAAGCGCAGCTGCAGTGGAAGCAGTGAATTTCCAATTTGAATGACGTTCCATAAGTGGAATAGCTATATGTCGTATCTTTTCATGCAAGTAAAGTTTTTCCCAATAATCTTTTCGAGCATAAAGATTACGAAAAGTTCGCACAAACGTACCCGCTTTCACCTGCCTAATCAGCGATTGATGCTGATTTACATCTGTCGCATATATACAACGCTTTTCTTTTTCTGCATTTTCTGCAATTAGATTTAACTTTGTTCTGTTCATGAAATTAAGATTATTTTTAAAGTAACGCAGGAGCAATAAATTTTTTGCAATGTGGATATAGGGTATTTATTTTGTTTATTTCACCAAATCGTCTGGTGAAATAAACAGAATTAAGGACGAAACTGTCAAAAAAACCAAATCATTTGGTGAAATCGACAAAATGTGAGGCGGAATTGTCGAAAACACCAAACCGTCTGATGAAATAAACAGAATTAAGGACGAAACTGTCGAAAAAACCAAATCATTTGGTGAAATCGACATTTCTATTGATAGCAAAATTATTTAATTCGAATGTAATATATAAATAGATATTTATTATCAGAAAGAGTAGAAATTCTGTAAAGATTGTAAGAAGGTTGAACATGTTTTGCGAGAATTGTGGAAACAGAATTAATACAGGAGACAAGTTCTGCGGTTTGTGTGGAGCTCCTGTTGAAGGTTATACATATACTAAACAATCTCAAGAAGCACAGCCTACTCAACCAACTCAACCAACACAACCAACACAACCAACACAATCTGAGCAACAATCTTCTCAATTACAACTACTCCAACAAAATAAAACCGTTGAAGATCAAAAAACTAACAATAAGTCAAATAATAGTAGAAGAAAAATTGCAATCATCATTACCAGCATAGTGCTAACAATTGCACTTGTATTAGCTGGAGCAGTATGGTATTACCTTAAAAATTCCGCAACAATTCCTAGTGCAAAACTTGGAGAGTCTGCAAATAGTGTTGAAAAAGCTTTGAATGATAAAGGTTTCCGCACGGAAGTTATAGACGAGTTTAGTTCTGAGAAACAGGGAAACTTCCTTCGATATGTGAATGTTAAGTCTGGTTCACAGGAGTCTACTAGCAAGGTTGTTAAGATTTTAAGATCTAAAGGTCCTGGCGTTCCAGCGAAAGGCGTTGTCGGTGCAAGTTTAGAAAAAGCCGAAAAAATTGTGAAGTCAATGGGTGTACCTGTGAAGCTTCACCACGTGCCTGTAAGCGAAAAGTCTACTGACAAGATAGTTGCGTCTAGCCCAATGCCTGGAAACGCTGTTGGTAAAGACGGCGTAATACATATCGCAGTTGGCGAAAACACTGACGGCGTGCCAGTTGACGTGTTTGGTGTGGATAAAGACAAAGCCAAGGATATGCTATCTTCTAAGCCTTTCAGCGTGGATCTTCGACCAAAGTTTTCGTCGCCAAAATATTTCGGCAAAATTGTTGGTGCTTATCCAGCTTTGGGCACTCAGGGAAATCCAAGTTCAGTAACACTTTACTATGGAGTTGACGCTTCCAAAGCTAAGGATGTTGTTAGTGAGCCGACGGATTTCGGCGATAAAACGGCTTATCTTGTAACTCGAGCAGGCTCTTTTGTTGGCAAGTGGTGCACGAAGAGTGGTAATTGCATAAAACTGTTGCCGTATTCATTCCTTGGGTCAGAAGAAAAATATATTAACGGCGTCATTACGGAAGAAGTTGACAAAAGCGGCTCTACTGCTGATTATAACGATATAGATGTTCTTTATATGAGTGTGTGGGGCCAAGATCCTACTGATTATGCTATATATGATAAAAATATTGAAAATACAAAATATATGAAGAACAATCTTATTTCTGGAGATACAGGCGCAGTTGAATTGTATGCTGGAAGGGATTCATCGTTCTGTGACGGACATATTAAGCATAATGCTGACGACAGGTCAGCATGTGTAAATGGCAAGTATATTGATGCCGAAACAGTTATGGATGGCACAAATGGAGACGATGATATTGAAAAAGATCCTGGTTATGGCGTTGGATACTACTACGTTATGCAAGATTTTATGGTAGTTGTGCCTGTTGGTGCGAAGTTCGATGAGCTTTTAAATAGCGGATATTTCGTTGGGAAAGGCAAGAATCAACCGGATTTAACGCGTCCGTTTATTTTGCGCAGGAATCCTAAATTGTACAAGCAAACGCGAGTTGATTTGCCTAAGACTAGCTATCCTGATTGGAGTCCGTTTATTCCTAGTATAAAAGGACGCGCGGTTCCGTTTGCACCTGCCCCGGACGATTCGAACGCGTACTATCTTGTGGAAGAGCCTTTCGATTGGGATACTTCCACTAGCGAATCATTGTAAGATGCGCTTAGTATACAGCGATTAGGTATTAACAACGCTTTTATACGAATTCTGTTTATTTCACCAAGTCATCTGGTGAAATAAACAAAACGCAAGGCGGAATTGTCGAAAACACAAAATCATTTGGTGAAATCAACAAAATGTGAGGCAAAACTGTCGAAAACACAAAATCATCTGGTGAAATCGACAAAATGTGAGGCGTAATTGTCGAAAACACAAAATCATCTGGTGAAATCAACAAAAAGTGAGGCGAAACTGTCAAAAACACCAAATCATTCGGTGAAATAAACAAAATACCGCAACAAACATCGCTTACGAAATTTACGCAAAACATGCGCGATCTTCTTCACATAATTTAGTCTTTACAACAAATACACACTCACAACTCACTCAGAACAACACACTCTTAGCACAAAGCCGCGTGAAGAGTTGTAGCGGAACCGTCTGTAAGACTTGCCACCTGGTCAATAGCCACACGAAGACGCTCATCGTCGTTAGTGCACTCGTTCCAATCCCCTACGAACACTTCTTCCATAGCATCGTGCGGACGAGGAGATTTACTCATAAAAACTTCCACTAAATCGGTGATGATTTTCTGCTCACGCCTATAAAACTCACGCTCGCGAGGAGCAATAATAAAATGAACAGCTAAACTTTTTAGCATAACCATTTCATAACTCGTGTTTTCTGGAATCACAACATTCGCACGATATCTGATTAACGCCCCATCGCCATATTTTTCGCGAGTTGCTTTTTCAACAGAAACGGCGAAACGTCCTATAAGCATACTTGTTATATTTTTTAACTTAGCTAAAGATCTGCGCGAACCGTCGAAATTTTCCGGGAAAACATTAAGCTTACGCAAACGTTGAAAAGCTGCCAAAAGCTTATCGCAATCCCATTGCTTTCCATACCATGCATGAGTATCTTCAATAACACTGTCCGCTAAAGAAGGATCAGATACGCATTGTGTATTAAAAGCACCTACAACAATCGCATCCTCAATATCGTGCACACTATAAGCAATATCATCCGAAAGATCCATTATTTGGCATTCCATTGGACGCGCATCTTTAGGAGCGCCAATTTTCAGCCATTCAAACACGTCGCGATCATCTGGATACACACAGAATTTCAGATCACGCTCACCTTTATCGTGCGCTTTTGCATCCTCTAATCCCCACGGATACTTTACAGTAGCGTCTAATGCTGCGCGAGTAAGATTAACCCCTGCGCTACTGCCATTTTCTCGAAAAACTTTCGGCTCCAAACGCGTAAGTAAGCGGAGAGTTTGAGCGTTACCTTCAAAACCGCCAATATTTTTCGCTATTTGCGCAAGTACGCGTTCGCCGTTATGGCCAAAAGGAGGATGCCCCAAGTCGTGTGATAAACAAGCGCAATCAACAACATCTGGGTCGCATCCAAGCATTGCCGCGATTTGCCTACCGATTTGAGCAACTTCCAAAGTATGCGTCAAACGAGTGCGCACAAAATCATCCGATCCCGCGACTAAAACCTGACTTTTTGCTCCAAGTCGACGCAATGCAGACGAATGTATGATTCGCGCACGATCGCGCTCAAAAGGAGTACGAACACGCGTATGATGAGGTTCACTCGCGTAACGCTCAGTGTCACGCAAATCGTATTCGCCAACGACTTCATTATCTGAAGCGATAACTTCATCGCTTATAGAAAAAACTTCGTCACACATTAAAACCTCTTAATTAATAACCTAGATCTAGCGCTTAAGTTTAGCTTTTATATCAAGCTTTTTGCGTCCAGTTTTGCAATATCACTAGAAGATAGCACTTCGTAAGCGTTACGATAAAGCCGCGGCACGCGAGGCCCGATTCCAGTCATGATTTCGTAGCTGATTGTTCCTGCAGCTTCTGCCCAATCGTCTGCAGTAGGCTCAGCAAATTCCACGCCTCTTCCAGGTCCAAAAAGCGTTACAGTATCACCTTCTCGAACGCCTAACTCTGCAGCATCGCCTTTTAAATCAACTATGAACTGATCCATGCAAACTCGCCCAGAAACGTTCAAAACTCGCGCACCCTTATTGGTTTCTACTCTCACTGGTCCGCCCGGTTTATCAACATGACGTGCACCTTGCATATCAAATCCGGAAGCAGAACGCAAAATACCGTCAGCATAACCAAGAGGCACAATAGCAGTACTCGTATTATTTGGAGTTAAATACGTGCGTCCGTATGAAATTCCATGCCCTTCTTCTACAGATTTTACGGTGCCGAGTTGCGCTTGAAGAGTCATAGCTGGCTGCAATCCATAAGTTTGAGAATCCCCCATTGCAGGATCCGGCTCGTATCCGTACAAACCAATTCCTGGACGAACAAGTTCAAAACGTATTTCAGGACGATTAAGCGTTGCAGCAGTATTCGCTAAATGGCGGATTTTAGGCGCAACATTCGCTTCGCGCATACGTTCTGTAAATTCGTTAAATTGATTAATTTGCCGGTCGGTTGCGTCTACAAATTCCGGAACGTCAGGAGAATCTGCCACAGCTAAGTGACTCCATTGACCAATAACCTCAATCACGCCTTCGCTAGAATATTCCTTCAGCTTTTCTAGAGCAGCACTAAAACCTTCTGGTGTAAAGCCGTTTCGCCCAAAACCAGTATCGACTTTTACGTGCACGCGCGCAGGCTTACCTAAAGCACGTGCAGCAAAAGCTACAGCGTCGAGCGAGTCAATAGATCCTACTGAAATATCGATATTCTCTGTAATCAAATCTGCAAATCTCGTAGTTGGAGCGCTAGTAAGCCAAGTGAGAATATGGCAACGGCTGGAATCAATACCAGCTGCACGCAAACGTAACGCTTCGTATGGTTGAGCTGTGCCAAGCCAAGTAGCGCCTCCAGCTAAAGCCGCGAGCGCACTAGGAATAAGCCCGTGACCGTATCCGTCTGCTTTTACGACTCCCATAACTTCCGGCGCATTCTGACCAGGCTGCAAATCTTGACTAACTCGCGCAACCAAAGTGCGCATATTGTCTCGAAGCGCCTTCAAATCGACAATTACTTGCCCAGGGTATACGCTTAACGCGCGAGCATAGTTTTCAGCTAATGTCACCGTATTTTTAGGATCTGTACTCATTATTCACCTATTATTTTTACACTCAAGAATGCGCTCAAATTTAGAATTAGTTACTTAATTAGTTACTTAATTAGTTACTTACCTTAAGATAATTTCACACAAGTTTACGCTCAAAAGGATCCGAGCTAATACCTTTAGCTAAAATATCCTTGCACCATTGACGCGCACCAAACAAACTATGATCTCGATAATTACCGCAAGATTTAATTGTGGTTGCTGGAACATCATCCCATGTAGCCTTGAAAGCTATAAACTCAAGGGACTCTTTTAACGCGCGAGCAACTTCCTCAGTGCTGTGCTCTCCCCACGTAAGAAGATGGAAGCCTGTACGACAACCAAAAGGAGAGCAATCAATATATCCGTCAATACGTTCCCTTAAAAGTACTGCTATTGTATGTTCGATTGTGTGCAATGCTGCTGTAGGAATAGCTTCTTCATTAGGCTGAGTTAAGCGAATATCATAATTTGAGATTACGTCACCATTAGGGCCTTTTTGCGTATCAATATAACGCACGTAAGGAGCTTTTACTTTAGTATGATCTAATTCGAAACTTTCTGGACGCGGACGCTGCTTAGAATTTTCGCTCATAATTATTCCCTTCATTTACTCATGAAATACTTATATACATATTAGACTGTATCCTGCAAATTAAGTAAATTTAGCGAAATAACTTTAGATTTTATAAGATTGCTGCGTTTACAAGTTCTCGCGTATAAGAATTCTTAGGATAGTTAAGTACTTGACTTACGCTTCCAGACTCTACTATTTTTCCATCATTTAGTACGAT
>CAMYPN010000010.1 GCA_947292085.1 uncultured Gardnerella sp.
AAAATGAATGGTTAGCTAAGGATTTTTATAAGGTTCTCGGTGTCTCCAAAGATGCAGATGAGGCAACGATTACTAAAGCGTATCGTAAACTTGCTCGTAAATATCACCCTGATTTAAACAAAACAAAAGAAGCAGAAGAAAAATTTAAGGATGTTTCTGAAGCTTATGATGTGCTGAAAGACAGTCAAACTCGCCAGCGTTATGACGCTATTCGTCAATTTGGTGCTGGTGGTGCTCGTTTTGCTGGTGGAGCGGGTAATGGCGGATTCGACGCATCAGGTTTTTCCGACATTTTCTCCATGTTTAGTGGTGCTGGAATGAACGGAATGGGCAATGGAAATACGCATGTACGTTTCAGTACAACCGGCGGTGTTCCAAATATGGGAGATATTTTCTCCATGTTTAATGCTGCGCAAAGTGCACGGACTGGTCGTAATTCCAGAGCTTCCGCAGGATTTGAAGAGTCAGAATATGGAAACGGCTCGTACGGTAATCCTGAAACTCCTAAGCGTGGCGAAGATATTACAACATCCATAAACTTAACATTTCGCCAAGCATACAAAGGTGCGACAGTATCGTTAAAATCTAACGGAGAAAGCTTCAAAACTCGCGTTCCTGCAGGCGTTAGAGATGGACAAAAAATTCGCTTATCTGGAAAAGGTAAACCGGGAGAGTTCGGTGGAACTAGCGGAGACATGTATCTTAAAGTGCATGTTGCTGAAGATAAAAAGTTCAAGCTTGAAGGAAACAACCTAGTTACCAACATTCCAGTAACCCTTGGTGAAGCTGTTGCAGGTGCGAAAGTTACAGTATTAGACGTAGATGGCAAATCTGTTACTTTCAAAATTCCAGCAGGAGCATCAAGCGGTACTGAAACTCGCGTCGAAGGTAAGGGAGTACCGGGTACCAATGGAGATTTCGTAGGAATAGTTGAGATACAAATTCCGAAAAAGCCAGGTCTAATTCTTAAGCATGCGGCGAAAGAATTTGACAAAGCTGCAGGTAGTGAATTCGCTGAAAGTATCGCTAATATGAGAGAAAACTAAAAACGCGTTTTCTAGCGTTACTTTAGTGATTTTAGTTTAGTATTTACTCACCTTAATTCCAGCAAGTTATTAGTAAGAAAGGTTGCATTATGGTGCATATAGAGCGAGAAACAAAAGCACTATATGAAATGTGTGCTGTAGCTTTAGTGCGCGGTAACGCAACTTTAGACGGTGCCGATGAAGTAGGTTTTGAAATAGATCTGCCAATATTTACGGTAAGTCACGTAGCTACCTTAACTAATACGCATCCTCAAACGCTAAGGCAGTACGATCGTCTAAAGCTAATTATGCCTCAACGGACCGATGGCGGCGCTCGCAGGTATTCGCTAAGAGATATAGATCGATTAGTGCAAACGCAGCGTTTAAGTCAGTCTGAAGGAATAAATCTTGCTGGAATTATGCGTATTCTTGAATTAAAAGAAGAAAACCGTCAGCTTAAAAGACAATTACGCAGGTTGCGTGATGAAGCTGAGTCGTCTGCAAGAAATATTTTTGCCGCAAACGCTGATGGAGATGTTTTTGAAGTTCAACGTTCAAGAAACGCTCGCAATTGGCGAAGTGACATTAAAACTGTGCGTAAGGAATTGCCTTCTTCCAGTTCTACGAATGGTAATAGCAGAAATTCTGCTAAAAATAGTGCAAAAGCAGATGACGAAAAATCTATGGTTTTATGGCGAGCGTGGCTTCTTTAGGCGCTATGTACTCTGCAATTAATTTTTAAAAATCATTAAGTAGTAAGAGTTTTTACTGCAATAAATTTCGTGACATGCGTATGTAAGCAGTGTGTGTACCATAGAACGATGTCAAATAAAACTATGTAAGTAATTAAATAAATAAAGGGAAGTGAATGACAGTAAAAAGTACAAAATTGAATAATTCGGATAGATTATTGCGCGCAGTTTTTTGGGATATGGACGGAACTCTTGTGGATTCAGAGCCGTATTGGCATGAGTCGGAATTTTATTTAGTGAAAAAATATGGGGGATATTGGGATGAAGATTTAGCTTGGGAATGTTCAGGCGGTTCTTTGAAAACAGTTGCCGATAAGATGATTCCAAGCGGCACAAAACTTACTGTAGAAGAAATCGGCAAGGGTATGGTAGATTACGTGGCTGCTCGTGAAGCTGAGCATGTTCCGTGGACTCCAGGAGTACTAGACGTATTAAAAAGCCTATCGGATGCCGGTATTCCTTCGATTCTTGTAAGCAATTCGCCGAGAAGTTTGGTTGAAAATATAGTAAATCAAGCTCCTAAAGGCGCTTTTGCTGGTTATGTTTGTGGCGATGACGGTTATGCTCCTAAACCAAGCGAAGAGCCTTATATTGCAGCCGGTAAAATAGTGGGAATTTCTGGTACTGAAGAAGAAATTAGAAAGCAAATGGCGTATTGCGTTGCGCTTGAAGATTCAATTTCTGGTCTTACTGCCGCAGCAGACTCTGGTGCAACTACTATCGCTCAAACAGCATTTTCTCGTTCGCACATACAAAACGGGCCACAATTTGCGGAATTAAACGGATACAATAACGTAACTGCAGACGTTTTGGAAGGCTACGTTTACAAGCGAATCAATGCATAAAAATCACTAAAAATAGTATTTTTTAAGCAAAATTCTATAACGGACGTTTTGTAGCGTCCGTTATTTTTTATTTGCGTTTATTCGCTTTTATGAACGAAACTTATCTAACTCCGCTTGATTTTCAATCATTTGAGTCTCCGCCTATGCCGCTATTTTTCTGATTTGTATCAGCTTCAGAACCGACAGATCCACCTGATCCAGTGGGGTTGCTTCCTCCGCTCAAATCGGTACCAGCGCCACTACCTGTGCCAGCGCCAGCACTACTACCAGTTCCGCTTCCAGCACCAGATCCAGCGCCAGCTCCACTACCAGCACCTGCTCCAGAAGCAGTTCCAAGATTATCTTTATTGGCATCAGATTTGTTCTCGTCTTTATCGGCTTCTGCGTCTTGATTTTCCGCAGTATCGTCAACTTCTTCTTTACGACCTAATCCCCATGTTCCGTCCAATCCGCCTACTTTTCCATCATCTTTTGCTTCAGGGAATTTAGTATTTTGCTCCCCAGCAAGCGCTTGACGCATGTAACGAGTGAACATGTGTATAGGGTAATCGCTGCCTCCAGAATATCCGCGGAATGCTGGTATTTTTTGAGGATTTCCGTTTGCATCCGGGTACCACATTGCAAATACGGTAACAACATTAGGAGTAAATCCAACGAAACTTCCAGCAGTTTTATCGTTTGCTGTACCAGACTTTCCGCCAAGAGTTTTACCAACTGAGCGTGCTTCTTTTGCAGTACCTTGCTGTACTACGCCAGTCAACGCTTTCGCTGCAAGATTCGTATCGTTACTGTTGAATACTTGCGTTCCTTCTACAGGCGCTCGATAAAATTCTTTGCCATCCGGATTTTTTACGCTTGCAACAATATGTAGATCTGGGAGTTTTCCTTGATTTGCAAAGGTTGCGTAGGCTCTGGCTATTTCACTTACGTGCACTGGATCATTTCCTAGTACGGTGAATGGGTTTTTACCGTTCATACGTTTTGGATCCAACCCAGCTTTTACAGCAGTTTCAGCTACTTTGTTTGCGCCAAGCTTATTTTGTAACTGCATGTAAACTGTGTTAACTGAATTTGCTGTTGCCTGGTATAAATTAATATTTCCGTAGCTTACGTTTGCAAAATTGCTTACGGGAGCCGTAATTCCGCTAAACTGCTGTGGAGAATTTCCATTAAATTGCGTATCTAAACTAGTACCAGCTTGTATTGCTCCAAGTAGTGCGAAAGGTTTCATTGTTGATCCTGGTTCGTACAGTGCTTGCGTAGCGTTATTAAGAGGTTTAGAAAGATAGTCGTCTCCGGCATAAACGGAAATAATAGAGCCGTCTTTTGCGTTTATAGACATTGCTCCTATTTGCAATCCTTGCGGCACAATATTTTTACCATCTTGTGAAGGACTTGCAACCTTAAACATCATGTCTTGACGAGGCTTGTCTATAGTCGTAACAATACGGTATCCGCCTGTGTCCAGATCGTCTTGAGTAAAAGATCCATTGCGAGTTAGCTCGTCTCTAACCATGCGAAGAAGATATCCGTGAGGTCCTGAATAAACGTTATTTTGCTTATTTTGTATAGTTTGCGGAATGGTAGCTTCTTTCGCTTCTTTTTCGCTGATGTAGTGATCTTCTTTCATTATTCGTAAAACGCGCTTAAATCGTATTCCTGCTTCTTTTGGCCCTACTGCAGGATCCCATTTACTAGGAGCTGGTATTATGCCGGCTAAAAGTGCAGCTTGTGAAAGTGTTAAATCTTTAGCGTCAACTCCAAAGTAAGCTTTCGAAGCGGCTTGAATACCGTATGCTCCTCTGCCAAGATAAATAGTGTTCATGTAGTTGCATAAAACTGTTTTCTTATCTTGAGTTTGCGCAATTTTAACGGCAAGAATAGCTTCGCGTAACTTTCCAAAGTAGCTTTTTGTTTCTCCCAAATAATAGCGTTCTGCGTACTGTTGGGTTATTGTAGATCCGCCCCAACGGCCGCGCTTAGTCATGTTGTGTATAAGTGCTCGACCGATTCCTTTAAGATCAATTCCTTTATCTTCGTAGAACGAGCGGTTTTCTGATGCTACTATTGCGTTTCCAACGTATTTTGGAAGTGCGTCACAGCTAATTATTTCGCGATTTTGTTCAGCAAAAGATCCTATTTCTGTTTTTCCGTCCGAATAATATACCTTGGTTTTATCTGCCATTGCGACTTTATCTGGAGCCGGTATTTCAGTAGTTGCATACATTATAAGTATGGTTAAAATGCCAAGAAGTATAGGCGTCAAAATAATTATGAGCATCCAAAATATTATTGGGTGACGTTTTCGCCAAGGTAAGTGCCGATTTTTTGAGTTTTTTGATCCTCTTGCACCGCTTGCATTTTTTCTACTTTGACCGTGTCTTGGTTGATTTGAATTGGAATATTGGCTGCCATAAGCAGAGTTTGTTGCGTATCCTTGCTGAAACTCTGAATAGTTAGATCCTTGCGTTGCGCTCGATTGCGATTGTCGTATTGTACTTCTCGTTGTTCTTGCGTGTGCTGAAGTATAATTTCGCCTGTCCCTTTGTTCAACCATACTTACACCGTAGCGCCCGGGCTTGAATTTAGAGTTAGTTTAAATCGAGTTTATATTGAATTTATATTATTTTATTATGATTTAACAGTATTTAATATGGTAATTAAGTAAATTTCCAAAATATATTCTTCTTATGCGCGTATCGTAGAATTTTTAGAATGCTAAACTAGCATAAAATTTTAGTAAATTAGCGTAATAACTATTACTATATAAAACGCCTATATTGGCTAACGATTATTATGAAAAGGTATAGTATTTGTGTAATGACGGCACTAAGTAGTGTCGCTAATTTTGCAGGCAAGGAGTCTATATGAGCATCCGCGTAGCCATTGCCGGCGTGGGCAATTGTGCTTCGTCGCTGGTTCAGGGCGTCGAATATTACAAGAACGCTGATGACGGTGATAAAATTCCTGGGTTGATGCACGCTGTATTTGGCTCGTATCGCGTTAGAGACATTGAGTTTGTGACGGCTTTCGACGTTGACTCTTTGAAAGTTGGACATGATTTAAGTGAAGCAATTGGAGCTTCTCAAAATAACACTATTCGTTTTGCTGATGTGCCTAATTTAGGTGTAGAAGTTTTACGTGGACCAACTTACGACGGTTTAGGTGATTATTATCGTGAAATGATTGACGAGTCAGAAAAGGAGCCTGTTGACGTTGCTCAAGTTTTGCGCGATAAGCATGTTGACGTTTTGGTTTCCTATCTTCCTGTAGGCTCTGAGCAAGCAGATAAAGCTTATGCAACTGCTGCAATGGAAGCAGGATGTGCATTCGTAAATTGCCTTCCAGTGTTTATTGCTTCTGATCCCGAGTGGGCGCAAAAGTTCCGTGATGCTGGAGTGCCGATTATTGGCGACGATATTAAAAGTCAAGTTGGTGCAACAATTACTCATCGAGTTATGGCTCGATTATTCGAAGATCGTGGCGTACGTCTAGATAGAACATATCAGCTGAATGTTGGTGGAAACATGGACTTTATGAACATGCTTCAACGTTCAAGGCTTGAATCTAAGAAGATTTCTAAGACTCGCGCAGTAACATCAATCGTTCCTCATGAGATGGATGAGCACAATGTTCATATTGGACCATCTGATTACGTGGCTTGGTTAGATGACCGTAAGTTTGCTTTTGTGCGTTTGGAAGGAACTACTTTTGGCGATGTTCCACTAAATTTGGAATACAAGCTTGAAGTTTGGGATTCTCCTAATTCTGCAGGTATTGTAATCGATGCTGTTCGCGCTGCAAAAATTGCTTTAGATCGTAAGCTATCCGGACCGATTTTGGCTCCTAGCTCCTACTTTATGAAGTCTCCTGCTGTTCAGCATGAAGATGGTGAAGCGCGAGAATTAGTAGAGCAGTATATTGCTGGAAAAGTTGAGGCTGATGAATCCCAACTTGATGCAGATGTTGAGAATGCTAAAGAGCACGGTAAAAGCGTTTGGCGCGCGTAGTTTAGATAAACTCGACAAGTAGAAAAAATAGTGTAATATAGATAGAGCCTCCGCGTGGCACTACGTCACCCAATCCCCCCAGGGCAGAAATGCAGCAAGGGTAAGTGGCCTCTGGTGGGTGCGTGGAGGTTTTTATTATGTCAAAACTAGCTATATCGCAGAGACTGTCGTAAAGTCTACAGTATGAGTGAAGAATTCATGTCATCACAGAAAGATGATAATCAGCAGGATAATTCCGTAACTGCACATTCGTCAAGTGATTCAGGTGTAGCGGCTTCAATGGATGCTGCGCTTAACAAGGCTGCGGATGAGGATGCAAAGATGCGCGAAGACTCGAGCCAAAATTTTGATGAATCTAAAAATAGTGCAGACTCATCATTTGATACTAACGATAGTTCTTTTAAACCTTACGAAAGTAAAAATAAAGTATCTGATTCTGATTCAGCACTCAAAGAGGCTACTGTTGAGCAAAACGATTCAGATTCTGACACTTTTTCTGGACTTAATGGTTTTAAGCCGATTGATAAAAATAAAGACGAAGAGTATTACGAAAAGTTAAATAACACTAACGTTGATTCTATACTTTATGGTTCTTCATCATCTTCAGCCAGCAAGAGTAAAAATGCGCAAATTCCTGATACTTCTCAGCAGGATCCGCTTTTGAATCTTCCTCGCTTATCTACGCGAATATGGTGTGTTGTGTTAGCAGTTATGATGCTTTCTATTGCAACATTTTTGTGGTGGGTTACCGTACAAACCGTTTTGGGACAAGGCTATGAGGAGATGGTTATTGCAGGATTTGGTGTAAACGGTGTGCCTTCTGCATTATCGATTGTGCTTATGCCGTTAAGAAATTCAATGGGCATAATGGTTTTGGGGGCAGTTATAACAGTTTGTTCGCTGATTTTGGCTGTTATGCGTAAGCGTTGGTGGCTTGTTGGTCAGTGCGCAGCAATTATATTGCTTTCAATTATTGCTGAACCGTTAAAAAAGATACTTCCGCGTCCAATGCTGATTAGTATTGAGTATTTAGCATCAAATTCTGCTCCTTCTGGTCATGCTTTAATTATTGCAGCGTCTTGTGCTTTAATAGTTTGTTGCGCTAGCCGTGGATTTAGAGCATGGTCTGCTTTAGCTTCTTCAGCACTTGTTTTCCTGGTTTCATGCTCTCTTGTAGCCGGTCACTGGCACAGGCCTTCGGATGTGATTGTTTCTGTGCTTATTGTTGGCGCTATAACTTTGCTGGTTCTCGCTTTTACAAGAAAATCAGGAATGGATATTCCTGGTTCCAGGCGTTCTTCAATTAGTGTGCAAATCGTTGGTACATCAATGATTACTTTGGGTGTGATGATGTGCATGTACGCTGCATACTTGATTTGGCAAATACTTCCTGGAGTTGATTTGTTTGCACGTTGGGCTGTTGGCGTGTCGTATATTGCTACATACTGGTCTATTGCAGGTGTATCGTTGTTTGTGTATGGCGTATTAATGGTGATGCGTCAGGCAACTGCAGCGCCGCTGAGCCGTATTGGTTTAGTCGGTGCGCCGCCGATGCCTCCGCAAGCAAAGTAGTAGCTTATACCAAGTATTGTTTACCCCGCGTGCTTGTATCCACATAGGCAGTATTTGTTAGGTATGCAGTGTAAGTTTCGGTAGAGTTACTTATGAGTTGGTATGCGTTTACGTTTTAATACGTGATCGTAATGCAGCACATGTCTTAGCGTACGCATTGCCGGATGCGGTTTACGCGATGACTTGTGTAGATGATGTGTTGTGTAAGTGTGTTAGTTAATTTAGTTTATGAAAGGAGCGAATATGACAGCAGAGAATAAGCTGGTCATTGTAGAGTCTCCCACTAAGGCACGTAAGATTGGCGGGTATCTGGGTAATGGATACACGGTAATGGCTTCAGTGGGGCATATTCGCGACCTCGCTCAACCAAGCCAAGTTCCAGCTTCACATAAAGCTGAGTACGGTAAATTTGGCGTAGATGTTGATCACGGGTTTGCTCCTTATTACGTGGTTGGGGCAGATAAGAAGAAAACTGTTGCTGAATTAAAAAGTGCTCTAGCTAAAGCTGATGAGCTTTATCTTGCAACTGATGAGGATCGTGAGGGTGAGGCTATTGCTTGGCATCTTGTAGAGGCTTTGAAGCCAAAAGTGCCAGTAAAGCGAATGGTATTTCACGAGATAACTAAGGATGCTATTAACGCTTCCTTACGTAACACTCGTGACGTAGACGATAATATGGTTGATGCGCAGGAAACGCGTAGAGTGTTGGATCGCTTGTACGGTTACGAACTTTCTCCTGTACTTTGGCGAAAAGTTGGCCCAGGTCTTTCTGCAGGTCGCGTACAATCAGTTGCCACAAGGCTTATTGTTGAGCGCGAGCGCGAACGTATGGCGTTTATTCGAGCATCCTATTGGGATTTGACTGCTGTTTTGCGTGCTCCTGATGCGGATGGTAAAGAAGTTGAGTTTGATGCTCGTATGACTTCTCTTAAAGGTAAACGCATAGCTACTTCTAAAGATTTTAATTCTAAGGGAGAGCTTGTTGCTGATAAAGACTCTACTTTTGCGTTACATCTTGATGAGTCTGAAGCTTCTAAAATTGCAGAAGAACTTAGAAAATCTAATTTTATTGTTGACTCGATGGATACGAAACCGTATCGTCGCCGTCCACTTCCGCCGTTTACTACGTCAACTTTGCAGCAAACTGCAGGAAACCGTTTATCTATGAGCTCTCGTCAAACTATGCGAGCAGCTCAATCTTTGTACGAAAACGGCTACATTACTTATATGCGTACTGATTCTGTAACGCTTTCTCAAGAGGCTATTGCTGCAGCTAGGTCTGCTGCTGCGGAGAATTTTGGATCAGAATATGTTGCGGATGCTCCAAAACAGTACACTACTACTACTGCAGGTGCGCAGGAAGCGCATGAATGTATACGACCTGCCGGCGCAAGTTTCCGTAATCCAAGTGATTTAGCTGGTGTTCTTCCTGCTGATCAGTTGAAGTTGTATACGCTTATTTGGCAGCGCACTTTAGCTTCTCAAATGGCCGATGCTACTGGTTTCACTGCTACAGTTAAGCTGAATGCTGATGCTGCTAGTTTTGGAGAGGCTACTTTCCAAGCTTCTGGAACTGTTATTACTTTCGCAGGTTTTATGAAAGTATATGGTGGCGTCAAAGCTGGATCTGATGAGGAGTCTAAAGCTTTACCGCCAATGTCTCGCGGAGATATTTTGTCAACTTCTGACGTTACTGCTGAAGCTCACGAAACGCAGCCTCCTGCTCGATATACTGAAGCTTCTTTAGTAAAAACTTTGGAAGCTAAAGAAATTGGACGTCCTTCTACTTACGCGAGTATTATTGCGACTATTTTTGATCGCGGATACGTTTATGAGCGCGGTCGTGCACTAATACCTTCGTGGCTTGCTTTTGCTGTGATTAAGCTTTTGGAATCTAATTTCCCAAAGTATGTTGATTACGCGTTTACTGCTGATATGGAAAATGGTTTGGATCGTATTGCTCACGGAGAGGAAGCTGGTAAGGATTGGCTTACTAGATTCTACTTTGGTGACGGCGACGAGTCTTTGAATTCTAAAGATCAGGTTCATGCCGGTTTGCAGCAGCAGGTTGCTGAGCTTGGTGAGATTGATGCTCGTGAAATCAACACTATTGAAATTGGCGACGGTTTAAATGTTCGAGTTGGTCGTTACGGCCCGTATTTGGAAGATACTAAACATTTAGATTCTGAAGGTAATCCTCTTCACGCTTCATTGCCGGAAACTTTAGCTCCTGATGAGTTAACAGTTAAAGTTGCTAGAGATTTGCTGGAAAATAATGCTGAAGGTCCTCGAGTTTTGGGAGTTGATCCGGAAACTGGTGGAAGTGTGGAAGTTCGTAACGGAAGATTTGGTCCTTACGTTGCGCTCGTATCAGCATCTTCAGTATCATCTTCTGATTCTTCTGATTCTTCTGATTCTTCTGAAAGTAGCGAAAATAAGTCTGCTGAGAAACCAAAAATGGCTTCCCTATTTAAGACTATGGATCCTGCAACTATAACATTGCAGGAAGCTTTACAGTTGCTGCGTTTGCCACGATTAGTTGGTGAATTTGAAGAAAAAGATTCTGAAGGTAATATTAAGCGCGCACGAATTGAAGCGAATAACGGACGTTACGGTGCTTACTTAACAAAATCCTATGAGTCTTCGGGCGAATCTTCCTCTGATTCCTCCGCAGCAAAACCAGAAACTCGTTCTCTTACTAGTGAGGACGCTATTTTCTCTATCACTTTGCAAGAAGCTCAAGATTTGTTTAGTCAGCCAAAGTATGGTAAACGTACTAGAGCTGCAGCGAAGCCGCCTCTTCGCGAATTAGGTGCGGATCCTGAAACTGGTAAGCCTGTGGTAATTAAAGACGGCTTCTATGGAGCTTATATTACAGATGGTGAAACGAACCGTACTTTGCCAAAACAGTATACGCCTGAATCGATTGATCCACAGGAAGCTTTTGCGCTGTTAGCTCAGAAGCGTGCAGCCGGACCTGTAAAACGTAAGAAGCGTACGACTGCAAAAAGCGCTGCTAAATCTACAGCAAAGAAAACATCTTCGAAAAAATCTACTGTAGCAAAATCGACTACAAGAAAAACTACGAAGTCAGCTGCAGCAAAGTAGGTAATTACTTATGGAATCTCAAGATAGCGGATTTTCTGAAGATTTTTCTGAAGATTTTTCCACAGCCTGCGCATGCGGTGGAAACTGCGGTTGCTCAAATCACGTCTCAACCAACAAAGGGTTGTTTATATCTTTTGAAGGTATTGACGGAGTAGGTAAAACCACTCAGGTTGAAGCTTTAAAAAAGCATTTAGAAGATCTCGGCAAAGAAGTTGTAGTTACGCTTGAACCCGGCGGAACTTCGCTTGGTAAATCTTTAAGAGAAATTCTTCTTCACGGAGGTTTTATTTCTTCTCGAGCAGAAGCTTTACTTTTTGCGGCCGATAGAGCACAGCATGTTGCGCAAATCATTCGACCGGCGCTTAGTCGTGGTGCTGTAGTGATAACAGACCGTTATATTGATTCTTCTCTTGCGTATCAGTCTGGCGGTAGAGAGTTAACAATGGAAGACGTTCGCAATTTAAGCGAATGGGCGACTGACTCTTTGTGGCCTAAGCGAACTTACTTACTTGATATGCTTCCGGAAGCGGCTTTTGAAAGACTCCACGGTAAAGCTGATCGTATGGAATCTGCAGGTTTGGATTTTGCGCGTCGAACTAGAGAAGCTTTTCTTGATTTAGCGGATGATGATCACAGCCGTTATCGTGTTCTTGATGCTTCTTGTTCTCCAGAAAAGTTATCAAAATTAATTGCGGAGGATGTTGATTCTTTACTTGCGGAGCGTGATTAAATGAGCGTTTGGGATTGCGTAGTGGGGCAGGAGCAAGCAGTTAAAAGACTCCGTGCCGCAGCTTGTGGAGATTCAAGCGCTCTAGCGCAATCCTGGCTTATTTGTGGAGCTGAAGGTTTTGGTGCTGTAACTCTTGCTCGCGCATTTGCTGCAGCTCTTGAAAGTCCAGATCATGGTGAAAGCGAAGGGGAGCTTTCGCAGGTGGCGCGCGAAGTTTTAGCAGGCTCGCATCCGGATGTTAGCACTTTAAGTACTGATGCTGTAACTATAAGCATTGATGATGTTCGAGAAATTGTTTCTATTTCCGAACAAATGCCGAGTACAGCTTATTGGCGAATAATTATTATCGAAGACATTCAGCGGATGCTTGAACGCAGTACAAATGTGCTTCTAAAAGAAATTGAGGAGCCAAGTCCACACACTATTTGGATACTTTGTGCTTCCAGCGTGCAGGATGTTCTACCAACTATTCGTTCTCGTACACAAATCGTGCAACTGACTACGCCAGATGAAAAATCGGTTTCTAAATATATTGCAGATAAAACTGGTGCCGATAAAAGTCTTTCTAATAGTGTTGCGAGAATAGCGCAAGGTAATTTGCAATTAGCTGAGCTTTATGCCTCAGACGAACGTGCGTTGTCTCGTAGAAATGAACTCGTATACGGGCTGTTACACATGCGTGCTGCAACAGACGCTGTAATTTTAGCCGGAAATCTTATCGACGATGCTAAAGCACAAGCTGAAACTGAAGTTCAGCGTGGGGTTGAAGCTGAGCAGGATGAGTTTCGCAGGATTAACGGGTTAACTAAAGATGATCGTATGCCTTCAAAGTTGCGTGCAGCATATAATGCTATTGGCAAAAAAGATGAAGTTAAACGCAAAGTTACTCGTACTAGTAGAGACGTATTAAATCGTGCTTTAAACGCAGTAGAAAGTGTTTATAGGGATATTCTTATGGTATTAAACAATGCTCAAGAGTCATCGCCTATTATTAATCAAGATTTTTATGCGGATATAAATAATCTTGCTAAAGATTTCACTATCAAACGTGCTTTACTGTGTGTTGATGAGATTTCTAAAGCTAGAAGAAGACTCGTAGGTAACGGTAATCCTACTTTAGTTTTTGAAGCTCTTTTTTGCGCGCTTCTGTATTAGGAAATATTCAAAAGCGTATTTAAGATTCTGCGAGTATTGATATTAAATCATCTGCAACTTCTTCTGCACGCTCTCCTTCAACTCTAATCGTGATAGTGTCTCCGCGAGTAATTCCTAACCCTATAATCGAAAGAATACTATTTGCGTTTACTGGGTTTCCGTCACCTTTTGAAATAACTACTTCGCATCCGGAACGTATAGAAGCTTGCGAAAAATCAGAAGCAGGTCGCGCGTGAATACCGACAGAATCTTGAATAGTAAGAGTTCGTATTGCGGTGACCATTTCTGCTCCTTGAGTATTTTCGCTAGTAAGAGGATTACATTTTGGTTTCATTACATGCGCAATTAGTGTGGCCAAAATCAGTAATTTTATACTTCAGTTTCAAACATAGCGTAATATGGCGAAAATTTATCTAGTTGCGTTTAAGTTGTATAAATATTTTACTAATGTATGTTTTATGAGTTGGGTGATTAAGGAGTTTCAATGAGGCTTAAAGGCGTAGGTATAGGTCGCGAAATGGCTGCTGGCAAAGTATTGCGAATGGGTCAGCCTATAGCGGAGCCGAACGATACGCCACGTTCGTCTGATGAATCAGTTGAAGAAGTTATGCAAAATGTGCAGAACGCTTTACGCACTGTCAGTGAGTATCTTAAAACTTGCGCTAGGGCAGCGTTAAAAGGGGATGAAGCTGGTAAGAAAGCTGCTGCTATTATGCAAGCGCTCGCTCAGATTGCAATTGATCCTGCTCTTTATTCTGCAATTAATAATTCAGTATTGGACGGAAAAACTGCTGCTAGAGCAGTATGGGAAGGTTTTGCTGGTTTTGAAGAAACTTTGCGCAGTTTAGGCGGATATGTTGCTGAACGCGTAAGAGATTTACATGATATTTGTCAAAGAGTTATTGCCATACTGTTGGGTGTTGAAGCTCCTGGAATACCGGAAAGTGATGAGCCTTTTGTTTTAGTAGCTCAAGATATTTCTCCAGCAGATACTGCTTCTTTAGATCTTACGAAAGTTTTAGCTGTTGTTACTAGTGAAGGAGGTCCAACTAGTCATACGGCTATTATTGCTCGTGCTCGAGGGATCGTGGCAGTTGTTGGAGTAAAAGAATCTTCAGTTTTGCAAAATAATCAAATGGTTTTGGTTGATGCTGCAAACGGTGTTGTTATTGCAGATCCTACTGAAGATGAGCTTGAAAGATTACGTGAGGCAAGAGAACGTAAAAGTCGTGCCAAGGATCTTCGCGGTATGTGCGGCTGCACTAGTGACGGGCATAAGATTCCGTTGTTGGCTAATGTTGGCACTCCTGAAGGTGCTGGTATTGCTTGCGAATATGGTGCTGAGGGTGTTGGACTGTTTCGCACAGAATTTTTGTTTATCGGCAACGAGAAGCCTCCTAGTATCGATGAGCAGACTGATGCATATGTGAGTCTTTTATCAAAATTTGAAGGTAAGCAAGTTGTTATCCGATTGCTCGACGCAGGAGCAGACAAGCCTCTTCCTTTCCTAGCTTCAGGAAACGAACCAAATCCTGCTTTAGGTCTTCGTGGTTTGCGCACATTGTGCAAGCATCGTGACGTTTTAGAATGTCAGTTGGAAGCTCTTTCTCGAGCAAATTCTGTAACAAATTCTGATTTGTGTGTTATGGCTCCTATGGTTGCAGACGAGCAAGAAACTGAGTATTTTGTTAAACTTGGAAAATCTAAAGGTTTGAAAAAAGTCGGTATTATGGCGGAAGTTCCTTCGATCGCTTTTATGGCGGATGAAGTCGCTCAAATTGCTGATTTTATTTCAATCGGTACGAACGATTTAACTCAGTATTTGCTTGCTGCTGATAGAACTTTAGGTTCTGTAGCTAACTATCAGACTACTTGGCATCCTGCTGTTTTGCGCGCTATAAAAATGATTGTTGATGCTGGTAAGTTACATAACACGCCTGTTTGTGTTTGTGGAGAGGCTGCTGCTGATCCTAATCTCGCTGTTGTTTTGGTAGGTTTAGGTGTTACTTCGCTTTCTATGACACCTGCTGCTTTAGATGACGTGCGTTTTAAGCTTTCAAATGTTACATTGCAGCAAGCTTATGAGCAGGCTTGTGCAGCGCTTTCTGGGGAGTGGTATAGCTCTGTTATGCAAGATTAGAGTTCGTGTTTATTAGCAAATATATTGGGCGGCTATTATAAGTAGGTTATGGAGGAAATGTATGAGTGTAGACATTAATTCGCTGCTTCCGAATATTGCTGTTAAACTTGATGTGCAAGCAAAAGATTGGCGCAGTGTAATTCGTTTAGCAGGTGATGCTTTGCGAGAAGCAGGTTTTACGACTAATGTATACACTGACGAGATGATTAATACCGTGGAAAGCATGGGGCCTTACGTAGTGATTGCTCCAGGCTTAGCGCTGGCGCATTCACGGCCGTCAAAGGCGGTACTAAAAAGTGGTTTAAGTTGGATTCGGCTTAGCAGCCCAGTGAAGTTCGGTAATGCCGCAAATGATCCAGTTTCTCTGGTGATTGGCCTCGCTGGTCACGATGACAATGAGCACGTTGGTGTTATGTCTACGATTGCGGCTGCGCTTACTAAACCAGCAAAATTGGACGCGCTGTCTAAGGCCGACAGTGCGGAAAAGATTCGTGCGATTCTTCAAAGCTGAGTACGCTCGATGGAATTGTGAGAGTTTTTAAAAGTTTTAAAGGTTAATAGAAACGAGGATGATATGAATATCCTGTGCGTATGCGGTAACGGGATTGGTACTTCAGTGCTACTCAAGATTAGTGTTGAGGCTGCTGCTGAAGACCTTGGTATGGATGTGTCTGTAACTACTTCAGATGTTGGCAGCGCTAAAGGCACTGCAAACATGAATGATGTGGTTATGACTTCACCTCAGTTGGCATCGGAGCTTAAAGGCACGTCAACACCTGTAGAAAGTATTGAAAACTTTATGGATGTTGAAGAGATTAAGGAAGTGCTTAAGCGCTACGAGTAGTTTTATTAACATGAGTTCACTGCTATGCGTTTGCTGAGACGTGAAAGTCTTAGCTCGCATGGCTGTGAAATCTTAAACGCTTTAGGTGAATTTCTGTTTACCTACGTAAGCGTATACGTAAGAAGATAGCAGAAAGAAGCAAGATATGGACATTGCTGTTCAGATTTTGTGTTTCATAAGCAAACAAATTTTGAATGTTCCAGCATATTTGATTGGAATTATAGCTGCAATAGGTTTGATTGCTCTGAAGCGTAACGCTGGTCAAGTTATTGCTGGCGGATTGAAAGCTGCTATGGGCTATCTTATTCTTGGTGCTGGTGCTGGAGTTGTGGTTTCTGCGCTTTCCCCATTTGGCGCTTTAGTATTCAAATGCACTGGCGCTCACGGTGTTGTCCCCACAAACGAGGTTATTACTGCACAAGCTTACAACCAGCATGGTGTAGGTTCAGCTTATATTGGTTCTACATCTGCTTACATGATCGTTTTAAGCTTCGTTTTAATGCTTCTTGCCGCCCGTTTTACGCCTCTTAAATATATTTTCTTAACCGGCCATCATATTGTATTTATGTCGGTTCTTATGTCTGTTGTGCTATCTGTTGGGTTTGGGACTGCCAATCAGATACTTATTGTGATTGTTGGCTCTGTTATTATGGCGACCGCTATGGTTTCTTTGCCTGCTTTTGCGCAGCCTTTTATGAGCCGCATAACTGGCAGTGACAATATTGCAATTGGGCATTTTAATTCTTTAAGCTACATAATTTCCGGAGCTGTAGGCACTGCAGTTGGTAAGAAGTCTAAATCTACTGAGGATATTAATTTCCCTAAAAGCTTAAGTTTTTTGCGTGATTCCATGCTATCAACTACATTGCTTATGATTGTTCTCTACTTAGTGTTTGCGGTGTGGTCTTCTATAGTTCTGCCGATGAAGGAAGTTTTGAAAATCTTTTCTTCTAAGCCTAAGGATTACAGTGATTTTCTTATGGCTGCTTTTGCTCAGGCTTTGCAATTTGGTATTGGCGTGAGCATTATTCTTTATGGCGTTCGCATTATTTTGGGTGAGCTTGTTCCAGCATTCCAGGGTATTGCTAGAAAGGTTGTTCCTGGTGCTCGCCCAGCTTTGGACGTTCCTATTGTGTTTCAGTATGCTGCTAACGCTTCTTTGATTGGTTTTTTGTCTTCTCTTTTTGGAGGACTTGTTGCTCTTGCAGTTATTGCGGTTTGGCTTGGACCTGTATGGGGTTTGGCTTTAATTCTTCCTGGTATGGTTCCTCATTTCTTCGACGGCGGTGGTGCTGGAGTGTTTGGTAATGCTACTGGCGGTCGCAGAGGTGCTTTAGTTGGTGGTTTTGTTAACGGTTTGATTATTACTTTCCTTCCGGCAATGCTGCTCACTGTTATGGGATCATTTGGTTTAGCGAATTCTACTTTTGCTGATGCTGATTTTGGTTGGGTTGGTACATTAGTTGGTAATTTTGCTAATTTTGGTGCTTTTGAAGGTTCTGTTGCTTTGATAATTTTTGCTCTGCTATTTTTTGCTATTGCGTGCGTTTGGCAGGTTAATGTAGTAAATAAAGGCTGGATGCCGGCCGTAGCTCACGCTAAGTTTGTGGAAGAAATTAAACAGAAGCAGCAAAATGCTAAGAAAAATAGTCATTGAAGTTTGCAAATAATTATTTTAAGTTGATTCGCTCTGTCTAATAGTAGATACTTAAAGTATGAATATTTCTACAGATTTCACTACTATTCCTGATGATTATTCTAAAGCTGCGCCGGAGCAGAATAAGATCAGCGGAGTTCCGGTAGTTTCTTTCCCGTTTTACGTTGATAATATGCCATCTTTTGTGCATTATTTGCATTGGCGTTTTGTTGACGACGACGCAATTCCAGTATGCGGTTTTGAGTGGATTCACTGGACTGCTGCAAACGTGCCTGTTGAAGCGTTAATGTTTGATTTTAACGA
Organism: uncultured Gardnerella sp.; assembly: GCA_947292085.1. GTDB lineage: Bacteria > Actinomycetota > Actinomycetes > Actinomycetales > Bifidobacteriaceae > Bifidobacterium. The sequence goes on from CAMYPN010000010.1 coordinate 18,142, forward strand.
TTCTCACGCTTTGCAAATACCGGAAGATTTTTCTCGCACAATGACTTCTATGATTCCAGAAGCGCTTCAAGGACGTAACTCGCAAGCAAGCAGATTTATTGGTTGCACTGATCCAGCAATTACCATGCGTTACAACGGCCCGCAGCCTCCTGATAAAGATCACGAATACATGTTTGAAGTTTTTGGCACAGAAAAGCCTTTGCCAAATCTTAAGCCGGGATTCTATATGAATGAATTGTTACGCGAAGTAAGAAACGTAACTTCAGGTGTAGATGCTGGCGGCATGTTCCTTACTGGTAAAGCCTAAACGCAAGCGTAAGCTCAACCAATTAGGGGAGCAGTTAACGCCTAAGCGTTAGAATCAAACAGTAATAAATATAAATCTAAAAAATAAAAACCTAAAAACAGGGGATGCAAATATGGCATGCACAACAATTCTTGTTGGTCGAAAAGCAAGCTACGACGGATCTACGCTTATTGCGCGTAACGAAGACTCCGCAAATGGCGAATTTAATCCAAAGCGTTTAGTAGTAGTAAAGCCAGAAGATCAGCCTCGCGTTTATAAGTCTGTTCTTAGCCACGTAACAGTTGAGTTGCCGGATAATCCAATGCAATACACAAGCGTGCCAAACGCAGACTTGCGCGAAGGAATTTGGGGAGAAGCTGGCGTTAACGAAGCAAACGTGGCAATGAGCGCAACTGAAACGCTTACGTCCAACGAGCGCGTGTTAGGCGCAGATCCAATGGTTGAGCTTCAAAAAGAACAAGGCAAAGTTTCAGATGCTGACTACAAGCCGGAAGTGCCTGGTGGAATTGGCGAAGAAGATTTCTTAACGCTTGTTTTGCCTTATATTCGTAGCGCTCGCGAAGGTGTTGAGCGTTTGGGTGCATTGCTCGAAAAGTACGGCACTTACGAGATGAATGGCGTTGCGTTCTCGGACGTAAACGAGATTTGGTGGATGGAAACTGTTGGCGGACATCACTGGATTGCTAAGCGCGTACCAGATGAGGCTTATGTTGTTATGCCAAACCAGCTTGGAATCGACGAGTTTGATTTGGAAGACGCTTTGGGAGATCAAGAAGAGCATATGTGCTCGGCTGATTTGCTTGAGTTTATTGAAGAAAATCACTTGGATTTGTCGGTTGAAAACGCTTCTCCGTTTAACCCTCGCGACGCTTTCGGCTCTCATTCGGATGCCGACCACGTGTACAACACTCCTCGCGCATGGTTTATGGAGCGTTTCTTGAATCCTTATGACGAAGTGTGGGACGGTAAGGACGCTGATCATAAGCCAGATAGCAACGATATTCCTTGGGCTCGCCAGCCTGAGCGCAAAGTTACAGTTGAGGATATTAAGTACGTTTTAAGCTCTCACTATCAGGGCACTGAGTATGATCCTTACGGCAAGCTTGGCGATGAGCATACTCGTCATCTTTTCCGCCCAATCGGAATTAATCGTCAAAGCGAGCTTGCTGTAATGCAAATCCGCCCTTACGTGCCGGAAGCAATGCGTGCAATTCAGTGGATTACTTACGGTTCTAATCCTTTCAACTCTTTGATTCCGTTCTATCCAAACGTAAATCGCACTCCAAAGTATTTGGAAGATACAACTACTCGCGTAACAAGCGAAAACTTCTATTGGGAAAATCGCATTATTGCAGCTCTTGCGGATGCTGCTTTTAACGACACTGCAAACGCGATTGAGCGTTACCAGGAAGTTGTCGGTTCTCTTGGTCACGCAATGGTTAAGTCTACGGATGCTGCCGTGGCAGATCTTCTTGGCGTTTCTTTGAGAGACTACGAGCCAGAACGTGAAGGTGATGAAGGCGAAGATTACGATGATTTAGTTCGCGATCCTGAAGCTATTATCGCCGAGCTTCGTAACGACAAAGTGCGTGAAGCTTTGGCTGAAGCAAACGACGATATGGCAGCAAAGTTGAAGAAAGAAACCGATTCTTTGCTTGACACAGTGCTGTACATCACTAGCATGCGTATGAAGAATGGTTTTAATCGTTCCGATCACTGAAATGTAATTAAATAAGTTTTCTTGTAAATAATTTTATTTGATACAGAAAACTTGCGAAAATAATTTAGTAACTTAAGTGCTTTCCTAAGAAATGAACTTTTTATTTCATGCGGAAGGCACTTTTGTTATCTTTTGTTATCTTGTTATAGATGTTACTAATAACGCGCATATTAATAAGTTAATGTGACTATGCTGCGCCCATGCGTTCGTATAGTATAAATCTTGTTCACTTACACATTATCTGCGCTAGTTATTATGCGTTTTATGCCTATGAAAGTGGGGAACATGAGCATTCTTGATTCATTTACTACACCGTTTGGGTTGGTTGAAAAAATTGATGCTTTCGGATTTATGGATTATCTTGACAAGCATCCAGAGCTTCCAAGAAAACACGGCAAAATCGTACTTGTTACTGCAGATACTCCGTTAAAAGCTTCCCGCGGTGAAGGCAAAACAACTACAACGATTGCGCTTGTTGATGCGTTGCGTGAACGCGGAATTGATGCAGCTGCAGTATTGCGTCAGCCGAGCATGGGTATTACAGCAGCTGGATCAAAAGGAGGCGCTTCTGGCGGCGGTAAATCTTCACTTTCTCACCCTGAGTTGATCGATTGGGGCTTGTGCGGAGAAATGGCTGCTATTGCTTGCGCACAGAACCTTCTTGTGTCGTTTGCTGAAAAAGCAATTGATGAGGGTTTGCTTGATACTGTTATAGTTCCGCGAGTAAGTGAAGTTCCTTCGCGTTCGTTGCGTAGTATTGCTGTTGATTTTGGTAAGGGAACTGTTCCGGAGAGAATGGTATTAACGCCAACATGCGAACTTATGCAGATTGTTGTGTTATCTCGCAGTATGGATGAGATTTCTCGTCGCGTATCTTCAATGATTGCTGGAACAAAAGACGGTAATCCTGTTAAGTTTGGCAATTTTGTCGATTTGTGGAGAATTACTAATATTCTTTCCGACGCTGTAAAACCTGCAAAAACTACCACTGTTAATGGTTCTCCAATTTATATTCATTGTGGTCCATTTGCCAATGTTTCTCTTGGAATTCCAAGCTTGGTTAGCGTTGAGATGGCTTGTGCTGAGCATGATGTTGTTGTAGTTGAAGCAGGATACGGTACGGATGCTGGTGCACAAAAATGGCTTGATGTTGCTTCTCGCGAGTTTGGTGCTAAGTGGCCTTCTGCTGCAGTTGTTGTTACGCGAGCCACAACTTGGTGTGATGACCCAGATTTAGCTTGGCGTTACCCGTTCCATGTTGAGCATCTTGAGTCTTTGCATATTCCTACATTCCCTCTTATTAATTTGTGGGAGGGCGAAGATAGTAAGATTCCAGCATTGCGTAAACAGGCCGAAGATCTTGGCTTCCGTAGTCCTATTGTTGGAAATTTGTTCCGCGACGGTGGCGATGGTTTAGCGAATCAGCTTGATGATTTTGTGTCTGTAATTTCATCAGAAGTTCCTGCAGTTAAAAGCATTCCTGAAAGTTACCGTGGAAAAGATTTGCGTAATCGTATCGAATTAGTATGCGAAGAATCTTATGGTGTTCCAAAAGATCGAGTTGTTGAGAAGGATGGCTTTGCTAAGTCTGTTGAAGAAGCTGAAGATTTGTGCTCAAAAGCTGGCGTAGAATTTAACGACCTTGTACTTGTAGCTGTGAAATCTCCTGCAACTATGACAGATGACGATCGTAAGCCTCTAGAGGAACGAACTGTTACTTTGAAAAAAGTTGAAGTTCACGCTGGTGCCGGAGTAGTGCAGGTTAATCTCACTGCTTCTCTTACGACTCCAATGCCAAAAATCGTGTGACGCGTTATATCTGACGCGTTATATTTGACGCGTTTATGTGATTAAAAATATTGCCCGCGTAGGATTAAATTCCTTGCGGGCAATATTATTTGATAATAAATATTGATTTCTGCTGTAATTATTTAATATTTTACTTTTCAAAAATCCTATGTAGCCAATCGCAAGCAAGAGGAACCCACTTTTGCACATTAGTTTGTACAAAATTAGCTTCAGTTCCCGGCTTAGCTGTTTCTTTACTTGCAAGAGCCAATCCGTGCGGACCGTTCGGGAATAAATGCGCTTCGACGCTTACTCCAGCACTTACGCATGCGTCAATAAACATAATTGAATTTTTAACAGACACAACCTGGTCAGTAACAGTCTGCCACACAAATACTGGAGGTGTTTTAGCGTCAACATGTTTTTCCATAGATAATTCTTCTACTAATTCTTCGTGACGCTTTTCGCTTACGTCTCCTATCAGCCTTGCAAAACTTGGCTTGTGCCCCCACTCGCCGGCAGTAATTACAGGGTAAGCTAGCATAAGTGCATTTGGTCTCACGCTGTCTGCATTATAACCGTGTTCTTCTTCCACACTGTCACTAGCTGTAGTTGCTATATTTGCTGCAACCTGTCCGCCTGCAGAGAAGCCTAGAATAGCAACAGCATTAGGGTTTACGTGCCAAGCATCAGCGTTATCGCGAATTAGTTTCATCGCTTGCGCTACTTCAAGAAGCTGTGTTGGGTGGCTGCTAGGTACAATCGAATATTTCAGAACAAAAGCTTGGAATCCTGCGCTCGCAAATTGTAATGCAATTGGCTCAGATTCGCGGTCAGAAACTATAGCAAATCCGCCGCCAGGCAGAATTAAAACAGCTGGACGAGTGCGTTCAGGATCTATCTCATCACTATTGTCAATAACATATCCGGTAAGTGTTGCTGAACTTCCGTCAATGCCTTGTATTTTTTGCTCAATAATTTTCATGTGTGCCTCTTTTACTCTTTTGTTTCTTTTACTTTCGTAATTGATTTTGAGTACTTAAGTGCTAATACATAAGCATAATCTTCTATATACATATATTTTTTACTTAATCATATTTTTATATTTTTTATATTTTTATGCGTAATAAATTGTGTTGCGAAGTTTTATAAAATCGTTTACGAGTTTGCTGCTCATAATGTGCACAAAGTATTATGTTTGATAGTAAACGTACTAGCTGTGGTAAGTAAAATATTCCGAAACTTTATTAGAAAGCATTATTATGAGTGATAATCATTGTGAAGAAGCTGATCAGTTGCCTGATTGCAACGAATCCTTCGGAGAATTTGCGTTAAGCGAAAAAAGTGGGGAAGAAAAAGATTTTTCAAGTGATGACCATAGTAACAGTAGCTTCGGTAAAGTAGTTTTGGCTGCTACTCCAATCGGTAATATGGGTGATGCTTCTGCGCGTCTAATACGATTGCTTGAAACTGCAGACTTGGTTGCTGCTGAAGATACGCGCAGGCTCTACGATTTGGCTAATCGTTTGGGAGTTCGCGTAAACGGTAGAGTAGTCGCATACCATGATCACAATGAGCGCAATAAAGCAGATGGTATTTTAGATGAGGTTGAGCAAGGCTCCACGGTTTTAGTTGTTTCTGATGCTGGAATGCCAACTATTAATGATCCTGGTTTGGCAATAGTTCGTCGCGCAATAGACAGGGATTTGCCTGTTACGTGCGCTCCTGGACCTAGTGCTGTATTAGATGCGCTTGCGTTGTCGGGTTTGCCAACAGATCGATTCTGCTATGAAGGTTTTTTGCCTAGAAAATCAGGTGAACGTCAACAGCATTTGCGTGCATGTAAAGCCGAGCGTCGCACTATAGTTTGGTATGAAACCCCTCACAGAATTGCCGAAAGCATGCAAGACATATTGTCTATTATTGGTCCTAATAGACGCATGGCATTGTGCCGTGAGCTTACGAAAGATTTTGAGCAAATAAGGCGTGGCACTGTGCAAGAAATTCACGATGGTGTTCTATCAGATCCTCCTCGAGGAGAGATTGTTTTGGTAGTCGCTGGTGCTAGTGATGAAGAAATACGTGAAGATTCTTCTGAGATTACTGTATCTGAGCTTGCGCAACTTGCTATCAGCTGTTCTGAGACTAATGGTATTCGCATTAAAGATGCAATTACTCGCGTAGTAAAAGAGCATCCACTTTCAGACGGTTCTTTTGCTAACCGTAAGCAAGTTTATGCAGAGTGCTTGTCTCAAAAAAGCGACGATTAGTCTTAAAATTACTTTCTTGCTTTACCTAACTATTTGATTGCGCATAATCGTATGCAGCAAACAGTACTTCTAAGCTGTGGCGTACATCAGGACCGCCTTTTTGCGATATGTATTCCAGCATGTGAGCATCTGCAGAAGGGTTAGCGATTACCCATTTACGTAGAGAAGGTACATTTTCTGCTATATGCCAGAGTATTGTAGCCGGAGTATCTGGATTGCATGCTACTTGAGGAGTTAGCACTATAGGCGGCTTGGGTGGAATATTTAATTTTAAATTTTGTGTTTTCTGCATATTTTTACCCCCAGTACTTGCTTTTTAGTATTTATTTCATAGTCATCTTGCATTACCTTTTTTAACCAAATTTTTGCCATAGATGCTCCTGGAAAATATGGGTTTTCTTGAAAAATATGCAAGCAATCGTAGAAGCGTATACCGTACTGTTCCATTAGAATATGAACTGTTTGCTGCCTAAATAATTCTTCTTGTGGACTTTCAGACGGCGTAAAAGCTATATCACACACTGTGCGTATTGGTGTTGTAATATGTAATTCCCCCACGGTATTGCACTCTTTTGCAGATATTTTTCTGTGAAACATGCGTATAGATCTGTCATGCGTTTTTCTGCGATAGTTGCTATATGCAATAATGTCTATATTTTCGGGAAAATCTCCTCCAATCCATATCCAGGCAGCAGTAAAAAGACATATTGTGCCTTTGTTATGAAGTATTTTCATAATGATTTCGCTTCTTCCTATTACAGAATTAGCGTGTTGGAATGAGTAACCACTTTGCGATGTGAGTTGATTTATAGCTCCATATTTAGAAAGTTTATTAACACACAATGGACCCGGTAAATGAGTTGTGTCCATTAAAGCAGGAATTATATCTGTATCCGTTTTGCTTATGTTCTCACGTACTCTGTTAAGCATTATTGAATCTATTTTTGCTTCTAACATAATTTCCCCCTCTATGTTTCGTCTTATTACATGTGGTTTTATTCCTTCTTAGTTATCACGTTTATTTTGCGTTCAATTAATTTCGGCTAAAAAATCTTAGTTGTAATAGATTAAAAATTTTTTCTCGAGTACGCTACTTTTATTTATAAAAATGTGGATATGTGCATAACTTAATTTTCTCTGCGCAAAATCGCATTTTATCTTCAAAAATATTAAATAATTATGTAAGAAAATAGTATTACCTAGTAGCACTGTCCGCGCTGAACAAGATAATATTGGGCTATGAGTCATATTTTGGTGAATGTTGCTTGGCCATACGCTAATGGTCCCCGTCATATTGGTCACGTTGCAGGCTTTGGGGTACCTTCGGACGTGTACGCGCGCTATGAGCGTATGAAGGGTAATGACGTGTTAATGGTGTCTGGAACAGACGAGCACGGCACGCCGATTTTGGTTGAGGCAGATAAAGAAGGAATTTCTGCTCAAGAACTTGCGAATCGTTACAATCGAGTAATTACAAAAGATTTATGCGATTTGGGATTGAGTTACGATTTATTCACGCGCACAACAACCGGAAACCATGAGCATGTTGTGCAGGAGATGTTCCGTCAATGCTTGAAGAACGGCTACATATATAAGGGCACTCAGAAGGTAGCAATTTCTCCTTCTACAGGACGTACTCTTCCAGATCGATATATTGAAGGTACATGTCCTCTTTGTGGCGCTGATGGCGCTCGCGGAGATCAGTGTGATGCTTGCGGAAACGAACTTGATCCGGACGAACTTATTAATCCTGTATCTAAAATTAACGGAGAAACTCCACGTTTTGAAGAAACGGAGCACTATTTCTTAGATTTGCCTGCTTTAGCTGATGCTAATTTGAGTTGGTTAAATTCTCGAGATGGTTGGCGTACTAACGTTATCAATTTCTCGATTGGTCTTTTCAAGGAAGTTAAGCCGCGTGCGATTACGCGAGATATTGATTGGGGTATTCCTGTTCCTGTAGAAGGTTGGGTAGATAACCCTAACAAGCGTTTGTACGTGTGGTTTGATGCTGTAATTGGTTACTTGTCTGCTTCTATCGAATGGGCGCGTAGACAAGGCAAGCCGGATGCTTGGAGAGACTGGTGGTGTGATCCAAAGTCTCCTGGCTATTACTTTATGGGTAAGGATAATATTACTTTCCACTCTCAGATTTGGCCTTCTGAAATGCTTGCTTACAATGGTGCAGGTTCTAAAGGTGGAGAAGTTGGAGTTTACGGTCCGCTTAATATGCCTGAGCAGGTTGTGGCTTCAGAGTTTATGACTATGGAAGGCAAAAAGTTTAGTTCTTCCCGCGGAATTGTGATTTACGTGAAAGATATTTTGTCGCGTTATCCTGTAGATGCGGTTCGTTACTACATTTCTGTAGCTGGTCCTGAAATGTCGGATGCAGATTTTACTTGGGCTGAGTTTGTGCGTCATAACAATGAGGAACTTGCTGCCAGCTGGGGTAATTTGGTAAACCGTGTTGCTAATCTTATACATAAGAATTTTGGCGCTATTCCGCCTCTTGATGAAGATTCAATGACTCTTATGGATCGTGCTCTTCTTGATCAAACTTCTGATTCCTTCGAAGTAGTTGGTGGTCTTATTGAGCGTCATCGTCAGAAGAATGCTTTGACTGAAGCTATGCGAGTGGTAGCTGATATCAATAAGTATATTTCTGCCACTGAGCCTTGGAAGATTAAGGATGATGAAGCTCGACTTGGTACCGTTTTGCATGTTGCAGCTCAAGCTGTGTCGGATGCTAATCATCTTCTTGCACCATTCTTGCCTCATTCTGCGCAAAAAGTTTGGGAAGCTCTTGGCGGTACGGGTGTGTTCTCGCCGTTGCCTCATATTGAAGAAGTTGAGGATCTCGATAAGCCTGGGTTTAATTATCCGATTATTACTGGTGATTATCGTTTGGGTGAGACCGTGCATCCTTGGGAGAGTGAGGAGCTAGTTGTCGGCACTCCTGTTCCAAAGCCAGAGCCGATTTTTGCAAAAATTCCTAAGGAAGCAGTGCAGGAAGAGCTTGATCGTTTCGAAACTGCATTAGCTGAGCGTAGGCGTGTCGAAAAAGAAAGGTTCGAAAAAGCGCAAGAAACTTTGCAAAAATGTGACGAAGATAACTAAAAGCAGGAATTTCTTAGAAAAAATAAAAAAATTAAGAAAATTTTTGTGTTTTAGTATAGTTTTTCATAAAGTATGTTGTTATAATAAAAAATGCTGGTGGTTCGCTGCCAGTGAGGTTCGTTTTCGAACCCCATAACTGAAACCTTCTTCTCTCTTTCTCTCTGCCCCGGCGGGTTTTATCTCTTCCCGCCGGGCTTCTTTTTTATCAAATAGTTTTTATCAAATAGTTTTTATCAAATAGAACTAACTAAAGCTAGCTAGAACTAATTAAAAAGCGCAGATCGCTAATCGCAATCTACGCTTTTGTTAAATTCGTAATGTTAAAACTTCAGTTAATTTAATTACTTCAGTCGCTTTAGTTACTTCAGTTGCAACGCTTAGTAAGTGGTTCCCAAGGTTCTACCATTACAGGCTCTTGTTTCAGAATTTCGAGAGTTTCCTCATCGAGATACTTCTTGTTGATGATTATTTCAGTCACGTAGCGGTCAAACCATGCAGCAGAACCAACGTAGTAACCGTCTTCTCCAGCATCTTTACCCCAGCTGTTTTCAATCTTCCAACGATCTGGCTCGCCATCTTTATTGATGTTCACGCCAGTGAAGGTCATTGCGTGGTTGCTTGGACTGTCCATGTATTCTAGTCCCTGAGCCTTTGTGAAGTTGAATTTCACGTCGAAAAGTTCGTCAACGCGAACAACTGCAGGATCGAAGAAGCCCGCTTCTCGCAAAGAGAACTGAGTGCAATCGCAGGCAAACCAAATTGGATGACCTGCATTGAGCTGCGCTACAGCTGCTTTTCGGAATACATCGATTGGAACGTTTACGAATTCCATTCCTTTTGTTTCAGCAACGTTTGTGCTGTATTTGATTTGATACAGCTTATTAAATGGAGTGCGTTCCATAGGGGAGTTGCTTAAAGTGACGAAATCGTTTACGTCAACTGGTACGTACTTTTTGGCGAATTCTAGAGGTGTAATTCCGATTTCGCAAATCATAGGGCGATCGTCTTTACCAGTCTTTGGTTTTTCTTCTTTTTTATCTTTCTTATCTTCAGACTTTTCGCTATTTTCAGACTTTTCGTCTTTCTTTCCGTCTTTTTTATCTTCGTCTTCGTCGTCTTTTGTGCGCGCAATAAAATCAAAACGCTCTGGTGGTTCGCCTAGTGCAATAGCAGTCATGCGATATACGGTTTCCAAGTCGCGAACTTTCATTTCTCGCAACTCTTCCAAAGAAGTACCATTCTTGTGGGCTTCTCGCAGTTCCGCAGCGAACTCGCGCAACTTGCTGTTAATATACTGTACGAATGTGTCGGAGTCGGTAGCATTCTGCGAATCTGGATAAGCTGACTTTGGTACAAGTCCGTACTTGTTTACAAGGTTGACAAACATCTGCCACCAACCGCCGTCGTCGATTGGTCCTTCGTTGATAATTTGGAAGAGTCTGCTATCAATTGGCTCATCTAATGTGTCTAAAACGTTTTCAAGGTACGCATTTGCTTTTTCAATCTTGTCCCAGAAGAACAGATAGCTTTCTGAAAACTCAAAGTCGTCTAAATTCCACTTGTGCATTAACTCGTAACGTAATGTGTTAAGTGAAGCAAACATCCAGCAGCGACCTGAATGAAGCTGGTTAGTGATGCTTCCTTGCTTAAGCTCTACAGAGAATTCTCGTTGAAGTTTACGCTGTGCTTGGTAGCTAGTGGCTGCTTTTAGCACTCCGTTTGCTACAGATGCATTCGCGGCTAGAAGATTAGCGCGCTGTTCGTTGAAGTGCTTTGAGTAGGAATTTACGTGTTCAAGTGTTACTGCTTTGACGTTTTCAGCCATAAGTTTTCCTTAACTCCTTTTGTTTGTACGGATCATTGGCAGTGCCAGCGACGTATTATCAATGTATGAATAAGAGTTATTGTAGCCCGAATAATGCCTTATGCGCGTTTTGTTTTTGTCTCATTTACGGCATTTATAAAAATAGGCGTAACTAATTTTGGGAAAAATGTAAAATTGTGGTAAATATTCTATTATATTTAATAAATTTTGAATTTTTTACGGTTTTAATATTTTGCGTTTTCATGTATAGCAATAGCAATTTTGTTTCGATTAGTGCGTAAAAACTACTATGTTCATACTAATAAAAATATTGTTAAAACTTTGATATTCCGCCATTTCTTTGCACTTACTTGTTACTGAATTATATTTTGAATAATGATTTTTAAAAGAGATATACGCACAAAATCGCTAAGTAAAATATTTTCTGTTTTCGCATTTTGTACATAGCTTGTCTAAGAATGTACTAATCATGTCCCTTATGTAAGGGGTCAGTTTTGCGCGTCTTTTTGCGTGTGTTGCTGTATAAATAAGTCGGCATGAGCGAATTTTCCGCAATTCGCGACTTGCTAGTGAACGAAATTAGGCGGAGAAAAGAGTCACAATGATTCGATACATCGTTAAACGGTGCCTGAACTATGTTGTGATGTTGTTTGTTGCAACATCTATGACGTATTTCTTAGCGAGTGCTTTTATGTGTCCGCGTTCTAATTACATGTCTAGGCATCCGCATCCTCCTATTAATTCCATTAATCGTTCTCTTGATTTGGCGAATATTAACGATCAAACTCCTATTTTTGTGCGCTATTTCCGCTGGTTGAAAGGTATTCTTACTCGCTGGGATTGGGGATTAAGCCCAGATCAAGCTCCTGTTACCGGTGCTATTTCTTATCGTATTAGCGCATCAGTGCAGCTGGTTACTGGAGCTACAATACTTGGCATAATTTTCGGTGTAAGCATTGGTGTTTATACTGCTATTCGTCAGTACAAGTGGCAAGATCGTGTTCTTAATTCTATTGCAACATTCTTGCTAGTTGTTCCTGCTGCAGTGCTTGGCTTGCTTGTTGTTATTGCGGCTATTAACTTAAATGATCTTTCAGATTTTCGCATTTTCTATGTGACTGGATTGCATTCGTATCAAGGATCTGATCCATTCATGTATATTGCTGATTTCTTGCAGCATTTAATTTTGCCGACTATTGTTATGACAATTCCTGGCATGGTTGGTTATCACTTAACTCAGCGTACTTATTTGCTCGATACTATGAATGCTGATTATGTGCGTACTGCTCGTGCTAAGGGATTGCCGCTTAATAAGGCTATTCGTCGTCATGCTTTGCGTACTTCTTTAATTCCTACTGCTGTTGATGTTGCATTCTCGATTGCAGGTGTGTTCACTGGCGCTGTTATTACCGAATCTGTGTTTGCAATTAATGGTCTTGGAAGCTATTTCGTACAAACTATTTCTAATAACGATATTAATGGTGCTGTTGCTATTGCTGCATTTGGTGCTGTGTGTACTTTAGCTGGTGCCTTGCTTGCAGATATATTCTCTGCTTGGCTTGATCCTCGTATCCGTTTGAGCTGATTGCAGTACAGTAGGTGAATTGTTATGAAAAAATTTGGTAAATCTAACAAGCCAGAAGAGCTTGAAGTTAATAAAGATTTGAATATTGCTGATGGCTCTGTTGCTGCGGTTGATAATGACGTTAAAGCGTCTAGTGAAAATAAAGCAACTGCTGCAAGTCCTTGGAAGAATTTTAAGCGTACTGGCAAGATGACGCTGTATACGCGCCGTTTCTTTAGGCGCCCGTCTGCAGTAGTCGGCTTGATTATGCTGATTATTTTGATTATTTTCGCTATTTTTGGTTCTGCGTTCTCTAAGTGGAGTTACGACGATCCTGATTTTGATGCTCTTGATCAGCCGCCTTCTTCGGAACATTGGCTTGGTACAACTACTGGTGGATCGGATATGTACGCTATGGTTGTGCGAGGCTTGGGTCGCTCATTATCAATTGGTATTGTAAGCTCAATTACTATTACGATTATTGCTGCTCTTGTTGGTACGGCAATTTCATACTTTGAAGGTTGGTTCGAACAAGTTGGCATGTGGATTTTGGATATGCTTCTTATTGTTCCTTCCTTCTTGCTTATTGCTTTGTTTACTGGAGCTGCTAGCGACGGCAATGATTGGCTATGGCTTACTTTCGGTTTAACTGCTTTTGGTTGGATCGGTTACGCTCGTACTCTTCGAACTCTGACTTTGAGTTTGAGAGAGCGCGAGTATATTAGTGCAGCTAAGTTCGAAGGTGTTTCTTCCTTCCGCATTATTGTTCGTCATTTGGTGCCAAACTTGGGATCTGTTTTGATTATTAATACAGTTCTTGGTGTTATTGGTGCTATTAACGGTGAAACAGCATTAAGCTTCTTGGGTCTTGGTATTAAAGCTCCTGATACCTCATTGGGCACATTGCTTAAAATTGGTCAGGCTAGCGTGCAGACTTCTCCTTGGATTATTTTGGCTCCTTCTGTTGTGCTAGTTTTGCTCACTTTTTCTGTTCAGCTTATTGGCGACGGTCTTCGTGATGCTATCGATCCTTACTCCAAGTCTGTTGGTAAGGCCGAGTAAAGCATATTTGGGGGTGTGTTTATGACTGCAGATATGTTGAATGAAGATATGAAGGAAAAAGATAAGATGGAAGATAAGAACACTGAGTCTCAACTTACTTCTGAAGATGCTGATTCTGTTGATCTTAAAGCAGCTGACGGTTCAGATGATTCTGTATCTGAAGAAAATGTTTGGACCGAAGATCAGCCTTTGCTTTCTGTGCGTGATTTGCAGGTTAGCTTCGCTTCTGAAGCTGGTACTGTACATGCCGTTCAAGGTATGAATTTTGATTTGTACCGTGGTAAAACGATTGGTATTGTTGGTGAATCTGGTTCCGGTAAGTCTGTTACCTCTTTGGCAGTTATGGGTCTTCTCGATAAGAACTCATCAGTTAAAGGTTCTGTGACTTACAAGGGCGAAGAACTTTTAACAAAGACTGATCTTGAGATGAGTAAGATCCGTGGCAAGAATATTGCTATGGTCTTCCAGGATCCTCTTTCCGCGCTTACTCCAG
>CAMYPN010000011.1 GCA_947292085.1 uncultured Gardnerella sp.
GTTGTAATCGACGCCGAAAAAGAGTTTTACGAAACAATTAACGCTGGTGTGCACAGGGGAGCGCACGAGTTGGCTGCACTTTCGACGGTTGCGTTTGAACAAGCGCGTGCGAAAGTTGCGCGTCTTGTTGGAGCGTGTGCAGATGCTGGCAGCGAGGAAATTGTTGTTACTCCGGGAGCTACAGGCGCGCTTAATCTTCTAGCAACTGCTATTGGTAACGCTAGTGCGAAGGCAAGGATTTGCAAAAAAGACAGCGATGATTCTGCTGATTTCCGCAAAAATTTTGCGCTTCGAGAAGGCGACGTAATAGTCGTATCTCGCGCGGATCACCATTCTGTTTTGCTTCCATTCCAAGAGCTGGCTCTTCGCACGGGGGCTGAGCTTCGTTGGATTGATGTAACAGAAGACGGACGCGTGCGCACGGATGCGGAATATTTACGAACGATTATTGACGAGCGCACGAAAATAGTTGCAGTTACGCATATTAGTAATGTTACTGGCGCTATTACGGATGTTTCGCCGATTTGCAAGTGTGCTCATGAAGTCGGCGCGATTTTTGTGCTCGACGCATGCCAGTCAGTTCCGCATATTCCGGTTGATTTCCACGCGTTAAACGTTGATTTTGCAGCCTTTAGTGCGCATAAAATGTACGGTCCTACGGGAGTTGGATTCTTGTATGGTCGCCGAGAGCTTTTGAACGCGCTTCCGCCGGCTAATTTTGGCGGTTCAATGGTGGAGCTTGCATGGCTTAACAAGACGGCGCAATACATGGATGCGCCTTACCGTTTTGAGGCTGGAACTCAACCGGTTGCGCAAATGGTTGCGGCTGGAGTTGCAGCTGATTGGTTGCGCGCGGTGGGTATGAACCGAGTTGCAGAGCATGAGCAGGAAATTGCTGCAGAATTGCTAAAATTACAGGATGTTCCAGGCGTGCGCGTTTTGGGGCCGACTGATTTGAGCCAGCGAATTGGCACAGTTGCTTTTGAAGTTGAGGGCGTGCATCCGCACGACGTTGGACAGTTTTTGGACGCGCAGGGCATTGCGATTCGCGTCGGGCACCATTGTGCTCAGCCGATTCACCGTCATTTTGGCGTGTATGCTTCGAACCGCGCTTCTGTTGGAGTTTACAATACAGTTGACGAGGCTCGCGCGCTTGTTGAAGCAGTCTCACACGTTCGCGACTACTTTGGCGCATAATATTGTTAGCGAGCGAGTTGGAGAGTTAACTAAGCGAGTTGGAGAGTTAACGAGTAGGTAAGGAGAGCGTATGTTTGATATGAGTTTTGGCGCAGGTGCAAGTGCAGGTTTTGGTGCAGATGCAGGCGACGGATTAGAAAGCATGTATCAAGAAGTGATTTTGGATGCTGCACGAAATCCGCATGGCAAAACTCATTTCGAAAGTACGGACGCGCTCGCACAAGCGGAACTGCAGGAAGAAACTCAAGAATCTGTCGAATCTCAAGAATCTTCCGAAAATACAAAATCTGCAAAAAATACAGAATCTGCAGAAATCACCTTAAATAATGCTCACGAAAGTTGCACTGTTTCAGCTGGCGAAAACTCTGCTTTAGGTCAATCGCACCAATTCAATCCAACTTGCGGCGACGAAGTCACAATGCGTGTGGAGCTTTCACGTGGCGAAAATAATGACGAAACCCCAATAGTATCAAGTATTAAGTGGGATGGTCACGGCTGCTCTATTTCTCAAGCAAGCCTTTCAATGATGGTTGATTTAGTCGAAGGAAAGTCGGTTGACGAAGCTTTGCGATTAGACGCGCTTTTCCACAAACTTATGGAATCTCGCGGCGCAGGTTTTGAAAACGAAGAAGACGAAGATTCGCTTGAAGATGCAATGGTTTTGCAAGGCGTATCGCGCTATCCAATGCGAATTAAGTGCGCGCTTTTGGCGTGGGAAGGATTAAAAGACAGCATTGCAAAGGCTATGCAAGAACTATAAAATCTTTATGTAACGTAAAAGCAAGGAATATTATGGCAGAAAATCAATCGGCATCTGAGGTGACGCAGTCTGCACTTTTAAGTGCGAACGACATTGGTAGAGTTACCGAAGAGGATATTAAGGACGCACTCCACGACGTAGTGGATCCGGAATTAGGTATTGACGTGGTTGATTTAGGGCTAGTTTACGGTATTGAAATTGATGAGCTTGGCCGCGCGATCATTACAATGACGCTTACCACGCCTGCATGTCCGTTAACTGAATTGATTGAGGATGAGTGTGCGAATGCGCTCGCCGGTTTGGTGGAAGAGTTTCGTATTGACTGGACGTGGAAGCCGCGCTGGAGCGTTGAAAATATTAATGAAGACGGTCGCGCCCAACTTGAGGCGCTTGGTTACAATCTCAACAGTTTGCAAGCGAGTTTTGCAACAGGAATGTATGGTTCTGGTGTATCTGAGGAAGATTTGATTAGCGCTGGTATTCCGCCAACTGCGTGAGTATTTGGTTGTGTTGTGGTTGGTTGTTTTGAGAGCAATGTGATGCACAAGTGGGCGATATGAGTGCTGAAATAAAAGCAGTTACTGCACGTGATATTTGCGATATAAATAATATCTGCAGTATTTCTGGAGAAGTTTTGCACGGGATCACTGACGTTGTTTTCGACTTGCATCTGCTTGTTGATTGGGATGCGCGACGCACATTGGCTGAGGATTACCCGGATTTTATTGGGGAAGTGCTGTTTAGTTTCGAGCCGGAATGGGGATTTGAGTTTCACGAGTCTTTGCGTGAGGCTGGGTGGAGTTGCGGTCAGGTTTTAGATTCGTTCGATGAGCATCACGGGCCTGCAGTTACGTGGCTGTATCGCTTGTATTTTGAGCGTTTCGAGCGCGGTTTTGCAGGCGAGCGCGCGGATACTTCGGCTGTTGCGCGCGAGTTGATTGCGAGCGGCGTGCGCGTGTGGGCGTTGGGTAATGCTTCTAGCGATTGGCTTTGCTGCGCTCGCAAAACTTGCCCAATACTCGGCGAGCTTAACGGCGTTTGTGCATCTTACGAATCGTATTTGCGCAAACCCGACGTAATGCTTTATCGCACGTTTTTGCAACAAGCTGGTCTTTCGGATACCTCCACGCTTTTTCTCGAAGGTGACTCTCGCGCCGCTTCTGCAGCGTCGCTGCTCTATTCTTAAGCTGCATTCTTAATCTGCGTGAGTGTCTTATTCTGCTTGTTTTGGGACACTGGCGCAGATTGCGCTCTGCGTGCGTGTCTGAAAATCAGCGTAATGAGACACTCGTGCAGTAACTAATCTGCGAGAGTGTCTGAAAATCAGCGTAATGAGACACTCGTGCAGCGCTCAAGCACTTTATTGCGCGCGCTCGGCAGCTTCGAGCGAATCGTAGCCGTACATGCGCACAGTATTCGCAATTATCATCTGAGTAAGATTTAGATTTTCCGCGCGCAAGTTATCTACAAAACGCTGGTATTTAGCGAAAGTTGCGTCAGAATACGTGCTTAATTCTCCTCGCAAATACGTTTCAAAAGACGTATTTTCTGCTGTATCTTCGCTAGTTTTAAGCACGCGCATTGCAAAACCTAAATGAGGGTAGCGCTCGCGAAAATCCGCAGCCCACTCAACTTGCGTTAAAATAATCTGCTCCTGAGCGCTTTTTCTAGGCTCCAAAATCGGCTTAATATAAGGCTTAATCGTGCGCTCAAAAATTTCCGGCACAGTCGACTCCATCATTCGCGCATACTTTTCCGTAATCAAATTGCCGCCATCGTTATTCGCGCGCTCAAGATCCTGTTTATAAGACTTCTGCAAATCGAGCGGCCAAGCCAAAAACTGACTCATGCGCATAATGCGGAAAGTTGGCCAGTTTCCTTGGCAATTCGCGCGTCCGCCTTCGTTTTCCGTAAGTTGGAACTGATCCCACTCGAGTTTAGTGATTTCTTCCGCAAGATTTTGCGCTTGCTGTTTTTCTTCTGAATCGCACATCATAAGCTCCTCAAACATGCTGCGTGCGAGTGAATATGTGCTTCAACGTACGGCCTCTGCCATTCCAAAAAGGTTTCTCCACAATCGCTTAAACCTTGATATTGCAACTCTCGCACAATATCTTCGCAAATGCTGTCAATTATTTGTGTAACTTGTTTTTGTGCAATTCCGGCTCCTTTTCCGCCTTCGCCAAAACCGTCTCCACCGGAACCGTCGCCGCCAAAGCATGCAGCGGAAGAAAGTCGCATTAACGACTCAAGTTTGCCGCATACTTCCGGAAGCCTAGATGCCATGCGATTGCTTAGCTTGCGCAACGCAGCAAACTGCCACTTGTAGTAAGGCAAATATCCTGCACTTATTGGGTTATTGAGCAGAAACACGATTGAAGCGGTTGCACGTACGAATTCATTGATAGAAAGCCATGCTGCGGATGCGTCTTTGCGCGCGATCATGCGTGGGAAATTGTACTGACCCGCTTGGGAAATCATGCCAAGTCTTCTGGAGATTAGTGAGATTCGCACGTCGTCTGGCATGAGTTTGAAACTTTGGCGCGTTTTTGAGAACTCTCCAAGAGGATCCGCGAAAATTTTGCCATTCGTTGCTGCTGCAAGCGTCGACTCGCTTAGTGATAGCCATAAGTGCGGCTCGTTTTGGCTTGGGGCAGTAGGGAAGCCGGTTAGATTTTCGAAAAATTCGCTTATGCGAAATACTCCGACTCGCTTGCTGCTTTCGCATGATTTGGCGCGCGGCGTTTCGTTGCGAGATTCAAAACCGGCGTATTTTCGCGGAAGTGCGTCGTAAGCGTCTTGCAAATCCGCACCAATTTCCGCGTAATCTTCGTCGGTGAGCCACAAGCAGAAGCCTGGTCCAAAATCGTGGTCGCGCGAAATCTCGTCGTCAAAACCGTAACATTCCGATCCGTGGCCAACTAATCCTGCTGCAATGCGATTTTTATATTTCGCGAATTTTGGCTGATCAAGTAATGGCTTTCCGTAAGTTTGCCAATATGATTGCGATAATTGCATGCCGTTTTTTATATGTTGGCTTGCTATGTTTTGTGTTGTTATGTGCTGGTTTTCTGTTTGTTGGCTTGCTGTTTGTTGGCTTTCTGATTCTTGAATTTTTGTAGATATTTTTGTAGATAGTTCTCTATTTTCTTCTGTATTTTTTACTGAAGGCACTTTTTCGGATATTTTCGTAACTTTTTCTGCTAACTTACGCGTCTGCCGCAAATTTTCCTCCGTAATCGCGTAAGATTCGCTATCTTTTCCGTAGCATTCTGCAATCAAATCAAGCGCCTTACTATAACTTTCCGCCGCCTGAGCGTACTTGCCGCGTGCGCACTGAACCTGCGCAAAACCTGCCAAAGCAGAAGCGTAGTGCGGCTGATTTTCGTTATTTCCAGCGACGTACATGCGAACGCTGGTCGAAGCGTGCTTAAAAGCGGATTCGAGAGTTGCAGATTTGCTGTTCGTGCTTTCGCTAGGCTGCGAGCACTTTTGTTGGCATTCCTGCAGCATCGCAAGCGCAAGATTTGTGTGCGTAGCGGCAATATCAATATCGCGCTCAGGATCCGTGCTTGTATTCTGCAAAATCTCAAGCGCCTGGTTAAGCTCCTCAATTGCATCATGTGTGCGACCGGTTTCGCTGTAAAGCATCGAAAGATTGTTGTGCAGTGCGGCGAGCTTGCGATTTTTGGCACCAAGAGTCGTGGCGGATTCGTTAAGAGCCTGAGTGTAAATTTTTTCGGCGCGATCGTAGCTGCCGGCCGCGCGAAGGCTTGTGGCGGCGTTAATTAGCGTGGTCGTGCCGGCTTCGGTGCCAGCTAGTTGCATTTCGTTTGTAAGATTTAGAGCGTGATTGATAATTGGTTTGTTTTTTGCGTATTCTCCTCGAGATCTATAAAATCCCATCAACTCGTTTAAAACAGATAGTTGCAATGCTTTAAGTGTTTCTTCTTGCGATTGGTTTAGCGCATTTAGCAGGTATTTTTCGATTTCTTGCGCGCTCGCGTGGCTCGCAAACATTTCGTCAAGCTCGCTATAAAATTGCGTCGCGTTCTGCATCAAAGCCCCCTTGCTATTGCGCTCGTTCAATCAATCGACTTCAACTTTACAGTCTTATAACGAAAAATTTTGCAGAAGTAGCATAAGCGAAATAATCGGCGTAATTGCGCCAAAAATCAAAAGTCGGGCTGGCGGGATTTGAACCCGCGGCCTCTTCGTCCCGAACGAAGCGCGCTACCAAACTGCGCTACAGCCCGATGTCGATTGTGCGAACTCAATAGATATTGCACATCGTGAATTCATCTTACGAATACATGATGCAACTACATGCTGTAATTGCGCATGCAACACTCCGACAACGTGGTTATAATATCGTGAACTTGCTACAAATTAACAGTGTGTGTCGTTGTCAAATAAATTCTTTTAAAATTTTATTAAAAATTCACTTGTATTCTTTTGCGGTTGCACGGTCTCCGCAATATTTGCAAAATGATGTAACTTTTCGTAAATAATTTTGTATATCTTAATAAAATAATAAAAATTTTTACTAAAAATGCATTTTTCTTCCGAAAACAGAAAAATATAAATATTTCAGCAAAAACATACGTTTTTTGCAAAAATGGTCGGTCGAATCAAGCTAATAGCGCAATAAAACGTACTCAAAACCCTTACATCTGTATTACCTACTGGCTACAATAAGCGTTTATGACTGACACCAATACTGCAATGTCTGCCGCGCAAAATGCCGCAGAAAACGAAGCAACAGATACCGTCAATGAAATTGACACTGTTGAGCATGCCGAAATGCTACTCGCGCAAGACGAGGCAATCGCCAAGCGCGTAAACGAAGGCGCAACTCTGGACGAAGCAATCGACCCAAGTAATAAAGAGTTTGGTCCGCAGGCTCATCCGGAGCAGGTACAGATGCGCGTTGCTAAGCGCGCGATGATGCTTAAGGAAGGCGTGCAGCCTTATCCTGTGCACCTTAACGTTACGGATACTATTGAGCAGGTGCGTGCTGATTTCGACGGCAAACTTGAAGCAGGCGAAGAAACCGATACCGAAGTTGGTATTGCAGGTCGCGTGCTTTTCTTGCGTAACGCTGGCGGCTTGTGCTTCGTTAAGCTTTCTGCCGGTGACGGTACTACGATTCAGGCGATGGTTTCCAAGAAGGAAATTGGCGAAGAATCCATTAAGAATTTCAAGCAGATGGTTGATTTGGGCGACCATTTGTATGTTCGTGGTCGTGTGATTTCTTCCAAGACCGGCGAGCTTTCCGTATTTGCAACCGAGTGGGCGATTGCAGCTAAAGCATTGCAGCCGCTTCCAGCTTTGCACAAGGAATTAAGCGACGATACTCGTACGCGCAAGCCTTATATTGGCATGATTGCGGACGAGAAGATTCGCGATATGGTTCGCAGGCGTTCTCACGCTGTGGCTTCTCTTCGTCGCACTTTCGACAGCCACGACTTCTTGGAAGTTGAAACCCCAATGTTGCAAACGGTTCACGGCGGTGCTGCAGCTCGTCCGTTCACAACTCACATGAACGCTTTCGACATTGACCTTTATTTGCGCATTGCTCCGGAGCTTTTCTTGAAGCGTTGCTTGGTTGGTGGCATCGATCGCGTATTTGAAATCAACCGCGATTTTAGAAACGAAGGCGTGGACGCAACTCACGCTCCAGAGTTTACAATGCTCGAAGCTTACCAGGCTTACGGCACTTACGATACGATTGGCGCTCTTACTAAGGAGCTGATTCAGAAGGCTGCTATCGACGCTTTCGGCTCTACCAAGGTGACTTTGCTCAACGGCGAAGAGTACGATTTTGGCGGCGAATGGAAGCAGATTACCATGTATGGCTCGCTTTCTGAGGCTTTGGGTGAGGAGATTACTCCAGAAACTTCCGTTGAGCATTTGGGCGCGATTGCAGACAAGCTTGGCGTTGAGCGCGACGACGTGGAGAATCACGGCAAGTTGGTTGAGCACTTGTGGGAGCACTTCTACGAGGATAAGCTTTACGAGCCAACGTTTGTGCGCGACTTCCCAGTGGAGACCAGCCCGCTTGTTAAGGGTCACCGCACGAAGCCTGGAATGGTTGAGAAGTGGGATTTGTACGTGCGCGGCTTTGAGCTTGCAACCGGCTACTCCGAGCTTAACGATCCTGTTGTGCAGCGCGAGCGCTTTGTGGCTCAAGCTAAGGATGCTTTGGCTGGAGACGTTGAGGCAATGGATATTGACGAGGACTTCATTGAGGCTCTCGGCGTCGGTATGCCTCCTGCTGGCGGCATGGGAATGGGTATTGATCGCTTGCTGATCGCTCTTACGGGCGCAACCATTCGCGAGACGATTACCTTCCCACTCGTGAAGCCTCTTCGCTAGTTGATAATTTTTAGTAGATAAAGCCGTTGGATGTTATTTAAACATTCAGCGGCTTTTTGTATGCGATTGGTTGATGCGTAGTGCTCCAAACGTGAGAGCATTGTCTCGTTTTTGGAGCTGATTCGGTTGTTTACTGCTCCATTTGCGAGAGAGTGTTCTCGTAATTGGAGGGTTTGTTATCGTTATTTGCTCCAAACGTGAGAGCCTCATCTCACATTTGGATCAGGTCGTAGCGCCCAGATTTTTTGCAGCTTACTTAAAATGTCGAAAACACATAATCGTTTGGTGAAATCGACAAAATACGGTGTGATTTTGTCGAAAACACCAAATCAACTGGTGAAATAGACAGAATACGAGTCGAAATTGTCGAAAACATATAATCGTCCGATGTTTTCGACAAAACACAAGACAAAACTGTCGAAAACACCAAATCAACCGATGTTATCGACATTTTCTATTGATTGCCAAAAATATTTAATATACGTTTAAGCATGTCGTCGCGCACGCGTCTGGAGGGTTTGAGCCTGTCGTCGTAAGGCGTTAATAGACTGGGTAATTATGACATACAAATTAGTATTGCTCCGACATGGTCAGAGCGCATGGAATAAGACCAATCAGTTCACTGGTTGGGTTGATGTACCGCTGACTGAGCAGGGTGTTGAGGAAGCTAAGCATGGTGGCGAGCTTCTTAAAGAGAAGAACGTTCTTCCAGACATCGTGTTCACTTCTTTGCTTCGTCGCGCTATCAACACCGCGAATTACGCGCTTGATGCAGCCGACCGCCTTTGGATTCCAGTTCGTCGCAGCTGGCGTTTGAACGAGCGTCATTATGGTGCTTTGCAAGGCAAGAACAAGTCTGAGATTCGTCAGGAATATGGCGATGAGAAGTTCATGATTTGGCGTCGTTCTTACGCAACTCCACCTCCTGAGATTGATCCAAACGATGAGTATTCTCAGACGAATGATCCTCGTTACGCAGGCGATCCAGTTCCAGAAACTGAGGCTTTGGCAAACGTTGTGACTCGTGTAACTCCTTACTGGGAATCAGATATTATTCCAGAGCTTAAGTCCGGCAAGACTGTGATGATTGCTGCTCACGGCAACAGCTTGCGCGCAATCGTTAAGATGCTTGACAACTTGAGCGAGGAAGAGATTTCCAAGGTGAATATTCCAACTGCTATTCCTCTGCTTTACGAGTTGGATGAGAACTTCAAGCCAATCAAGCCTCGCGGTGAGTATTTGGATCCAGAAGCTGCTGCTGCCGGCGCTGCCGCTGTTGCTGCTCAGGGTCAGAAGTGAGACTGATTAGCTGGCTTTGGTTAGCTTAATTTGGTTTTAAAAATAAAAGTAGGTCTGCAATTGATTTGCAGGCCTACTTTTTTATCTTCATGCGCGCTTTAACTGAGCTTAAAACTGCACAGCGCGCTACCGGCACTGCCGTATTAAGTGCATTAAGCCACAACCGTATCTTTATCTGGTTCTGGCTTCTTTGATGGATCGAATCCCGAAACTATAAACACAATTTGTCTTGAAACGGCAACGCAATGGTCTCCAATTCGCTCAATAAAACGACTAAGCAGAATCACGTCGATTAGCTGCCTGCGCGTACCTTCCCAATTTTCGCCTTCTACTAGTTCAAAAATTTTTTCGTGCAGTTTATCAAGCGCGTCATCTCCAGCAATAATAGTTTCCGCCATTTGCACGTCGCGATTCACAACCATGCTGGTTAGTCGCTCTGAAAGTACGTGTAAGAAGTTGATCATTTCCACAATAGTTTCACGTGCTTCTTGCGGTATTGCAGAATCTGGCCACGTACGTCTTGCAATTTGTGCTACGTGACTTGTTAAGTCTCCCATACGTTCGAAAGTTGCGGCTAAGCGCATAGTGGCTACGACTTCTCTCAAATCCGTTGCTACAGGATTTTGACGAGCGAGTAGCGTCAAGCATTGATCGATAGTGCTTGCTTCTAAAGCGTCTAAATTCGCATCACCGTCTATAACAGTTTGAGCAGCGTCCAAATCGGCGTTTACTAACGCGTCGCCGGCATCGTTCATAGATTTTGCTACAAGTTGTGCCATGCGTTCGAGGTTTGTAGCTACGGCCTTCATTTCTTCGTTGAAAATCACTCGCATGGTTAGTCCTTTCTTCGATTTGCGCTACTTTGGCAAATGTTCGGCAAAATTTTGCGGATATCGTTAAATACCCACATATATTATAAACTATGCCGTGCTGTTAGATGAGTTATTAGATGAGTTATTATCTATCTGCTTATTTATTCTTTGCGCGTTTATTTAAGCGATGGCAAGAATAGCAATATGAACAGAAATATGAGAATATTATATTATGCCTATTGATTCTTCCGCATTAGTTTTTGTAGCGTTTGCTGCTCTGGCTTTGTGTGTGCTTATTGGGCTTTTTGTTTTGATGTCTGATTATATTGCTGGTATTTTTCGCTGGATTTTTCGCAAATTTTCTAAGCTCGCTGAAAATCTAACAAAGTTTAGTAATTTACTAGGTTTTTCGTTTACTAAGCGAAATAAATTGTTGGATGATGACAGTGTTGCAGAAGACTTGAGTTCTGATGCTCAATCTGTTCTTGCTATGTTACGTTCTGCAACGATTGTTGTTGATTCTGATGACGAGGTTATTCGTGCAAGTTCGGAAGCTTATACTTTTGGTGTTGTACTTGATGATGCTATTGTGCAGCCTCGTATTCTTGAAGCTATACGTTTCGTGCGTGAAAAAGGTGGAAGTGAACGTTTTTCGCTTATTACTTCTACTCCAACGAGATATATTACGGTTAAAGAAGATTTTCCTGTTTCTTCAGAAGATTTAAAAAGCTCTTCGTACGTTTTAGATGATTCGAAAACTTCTACGGTTACTAGACCGAATTGGCTTACTGTTACTGTTGGTTGTGTTGGCAGTGGAATAGTTGTTGTGATTCTTGAAGATACAAGTGCAGCACAACGTTTTGCGCAAACGCGCGATGATTTTATTACTAACGTTTCTGAGCAGCTTATGAGTTCCACACGCACTATTTGCAATCTTACGAAAGTTTTGCAGAACGAACACGTTACAGAAGAAAAAGTTAAGGAAGTTGCTAAAGTTACTGGTAAATCTTCCGAGCGTCTCGAGCATATGCTGGAAGATCTACTGCTTTTGATGCGTGCACAAGATCCTATAGATGAGGATCGTGCTGACGTAGTTTGTGTTTCCGATGAGTTGCTTAAAGTAAAGGAACAAGTTGCTGACTTGGCTGTTTCCTGCTCTGTGAGAATAAATATGAAAGTTGATTCTTCTTTGCGAGTACGTGGCTCTGCAGAACAGATACGCGCAGCTGTGAGAAAACTTGTTGAAAATGCTTTAGTTTATTCACGTCCCGATAGTGTTGTTTCGATTTCTGCTTCGGAATCAGCCGATTGCTTGTATGCAGTTATAAGAGTAGTAGATAGAGGTGTTGGTATTGCTATAGAAGATCAGCCTCGAGTTTTTGAAAGATTCTATCGTTCTGATAATCAAAATAATCGTAGCGACAATGGCGTGGGATTGGGTTTGGCAATTGCTAAGCATGTTGCGTTAGCTCATCATGGAAGCATTACATTGTGGAGTAGACCTGGTAATGGAACTACAGTAAGTTTTGCAATACCGTTGTGTAAAGATTAAGTATTTGAATTAAGTATTTGATAATTACGTCTAAATAATTACTTTCCGAGGCGACGGTAGTCCCAGCGATCGAAGTGTTCCCAAATAAGCATTAGCAAGCCAATAATAAATCCAAAAACGCAAACTATAACAGCCATCCATGGTACAAGATTTAGCAGCTTTAAAATGAATACAACAACAGTTGCTATTAGCCATACAAAAGTACCCATAAAAAATGCTTTAAACAAGTCTACGCGGAGCGGTTTAGGTGCTTCTTTACGCGCATCTGGATTAATTATGGGTGCAAACTTCATACAACTAACCATACAACGTGCAGTGACTTAGTGTCGAGTTTTAGTAATTCATATTGATTAATTCTTTAATACTTAAGTAAGTTAGCGTGTCGTTTCTATCCGCGCCACGTTGTAAACTTTCGAATTGTTGACAGCAAGTATGCTGATTTATTCATTTACTTGTGTGTTAATTTTCGTAGCGCAGTAATGCAAATACGAGATTATAGCTGAAACATACTGTAGGAGTAGTTCTTATATGAGACATGCCGCACATGGTGCAAAGAAAGCAGCAGGGCGCGTTGATTCGCCTTTGTCGCTTTTTTCTGCTGCGCGCGGAACTCATGGTGCTTCTCATGGTTTGCGCTCTAAGCAGCATCTGCTTGGGCTTGCTACTAGCAATGGTGCTGTAGTTGAGTTAAGTGAAGATGTTGCTCGTCGTATAGATGAGGTTATTCCTCGTACTCGTCGTGAGATTCGTCTTGAGCGTCTTGCTGCAGAGCGTCGAAATCGTTTAATTGTTTCTACTTCTCTGATTGCTGCTTTTGGTGCTGTTGCTGCGTCAATGTCTTTAGCTAAGACAAATAGTTCTGATTTGCGTGTTGATGGAGCACATTCGACTTTATCTACGCTTTCTTACGATGTTAATGCTGCTCCTGCTTCGCGTTCTACTCAGCGCGAGAGCATTGAAGAGTCTTTGCGAGATATTGATAATGCTGTTTCGGCAATGGATCCGAATTCTTCTAATACGGTTTCTACTGTTTCGCCAGTTAGTACTAAATGGGATTTTGGTTCAAATTCAGGTTTTGATTTAGCTCAGCTTTCTCGTTCTAATGCGAATAATCCTCTTGTAGCTGATTTAATGGATTTGGATGCTAATATTCTTCCTAAAGGATTTAACCCGAATCATGGTACGGGCGATATAGGCAATGCTTATTCCTTCAGCCAGTGCACCTGGTGGGTTTATATCCGTCGTCATCAGCTTGGTTTGCCAGTTGGATCTCATTTTGGTAATGGTGGTTCCTGGGCTAACAGCGCACGTCAGCTTGGTTATTGGGTTGATCGTACTCCGCGTCACGTTGGCGATATTATGGTGTTTGCTCCAGGTCAGTTTGGTTCTGATCGTACTTGTGGACATGTTGCTGTTGTTGAAAAGATTAATCCTGATGGCTCTATTGAGACTTCAGAATGTGGTGCTATTTTTGCTGGAAAACCATTCTCACGTACTTTCTCAGCAAGCCAGGCTGCTTCATTACAGTTTATTCACTACTAATATTTGATAATAGTTGAAAGCAGCTTAAAAGCAGCTAGCTTTTTATTATTTCTTATTTTTTATTATTTGCTTTTCTGTACAAAATTTTTGCTTTGTTTTTGCACTTTTATCCACTGCGTTGCTGTTAGTTATGCTATAAATATTGAATTATTGCATCCGCTAATTGTTTTGTCAGCTTTTAAAGTTGCATGATTTACTGTTTGCGGTTTGCTACATTACGGTGCGTGACGTTTGAAAGTGAGATTATATGAGCGCGGAAACCTACTTATCTGAAGATTCTAGTCAAGGTTTTTCTAATGATAATAATGTTGTTGCTGAAATAGTTAATGAGGATAGTAATTCGCAGCTAGTAACTTATAAAGAATATTATATTCGTAGTTTTGTGCGTATTTTTGCGATTCTTGCGAGCGTTTACGGAATGGTTATTTCTTGGGATGGCTGGATGGGTCTTACCTATTTTACGAAGCTTTCCAATGTAATGATTTGTGTTGCGCTTGCTGGATCACAATTTTTTGATACTCGTAGTGTTCTTAAAAGTCGCGCATTGAACGAGAAGCTAGGTTGGAAGGATAATAAATCTAACGCCTGGTATGTTTTTAAGTTCATGATGACTATTTCGATTACTGTAACCTTCTCCTTATATTTGTGCTTCCTTGCGCCTACAGATAAAGCAGGTTTCGTTCAAGCGTATATGCAATCTGGTGCTCATAGTTTATGCGTTCATTTTATAGCTCCTCTTCTTGCTATAGCAGATTTCTTACTTTTTGATTATCGTTTCCGCTCTAGTAAAACTCATGTTTACTATTCTGTAATTCCTCCTCTTTCTTACGTTGCGTATGTGGTTGCTTTAGCTCAAATATCCGGGGTTCGTTGGGGGGAGCATGCTATGCAAGCTCCGTATAATTTCTTAAATTACGGTTCTCCAGCTGGATGGTTTGGTTTTGCTCCGAGCACTGTAAATTCAACAACTGTAGGCGTCGGAGTAGCTTACTTGTTGGTGATTTTAACTTTGATTTTTGTTGTTTTAGGTAGAGTATTTCTTGCTCTTAAAGATTCTCGCGCCAAAAAGTGTGGTTGCTGAATTGTAATATTTGATTTGCCCTGCGTAAAAGTAAAATTATTCTACTTGCGCGGGGCTTTATATTATGGTTTCGTATGGTTTCGTATGGTTCCGTATGATTCAGTACGTTTTCCGTAGATGTTCTGCTAATGCTTTGTTGCTAGAATGATGAGTATGTGTGACGAAGATGCTCAATTGCAGGCGCTTTTTGATGGGGTTCTTAAACTACCTAATGGTGAAGCGACGAATACTTTGCTTGTGTTCGGCGCTCCGAATTACGGTAAAACTCGTTTTGCTTTCAAGGCGATGTTGTGCGCTTGCAAGCGTTGGCCTCGTCGAGTTAATGCGTTGAGTGTGCAGAATAGGGTTATTGCAGATCGTCTTTCTGACGATATTATTCGTGAGCTTGGTGTCACTGATAAAGCTAGGCCTGTTGGTACGCTTTCTGCTTTAGCGTTTTCGCTTATTAGTGCTAGAAGTCGTATGAATGGCTCGTATTTGCCTAAATTACTTAATGGTGCTGAGCAGGATGCTATTCTTCGCCAAGTTGTGAAATCTCATATTGATCATGTTTTACGTGGTGAAAATGGTGATTGTTCTGTATGCGATCTGTTACAGAACTATTTTTCTACTAAATCGTGGGTTGGTGTATTAACTGATTTAAATGATTTAACTGGTTTAACAGAAAAATCGAATAGTGTTAAAAGCGCTGAGGAGGATAGTTTAAGTAGCATAAGTTCCGCTTTTATGCATCAACTTCGCGATATGCTTGCTAGATTAGATGAACTTGGTGTAAGCGATTCTGACGAGTCGAAAGTTTTTTCATACTTAGATAATGTTTCTAATGCTGGCAACAGTGGTACGAATATTGATACAAATATTGGTACAAATGATTCTCAAAGTAGTGAGATTGTATCTAGATGCAAAGTTCAATGGAATTTAGCTTTTGCTTTGCGAAAAGAATATAGGAATCTTGTTTCTGTTGAGTATCCGCATGATTTTCGTTTGGATTCTTCTAGTTTGCTTGTTGAGGGAGCGAATGCGGTAGAAGAACTAAAAAGTAGCATATCTTTTGATAATTATGATTGCCCTATACCAGAAGTTCTTATTGTTGACGATTTTCATGATGTAACTTTGGCTGGATTGTCGTTTATTGAAGCGCTTAGTAAGGCTGGTACTAAAATTGTGCTTCTTGCTAATCCGGATGAGTCAGTGCAATCTTTCCGCGGATCTTATCCTGATTATGTTATTTCTGCTGCGCGTTTAGAACCTCTTTGCGCTGCTGAAATAAAACTGACTGATAATAACGCTGATAATAACGCTGATAATGCTGTTAGCTCTTATTCTAAGATTTCAGCTCTTAATTTACTTTCTTCTCGCGTATCGTTTTCTATTTCTTCGCAACTTGATTCCTCTATTGCGCTTCCTAAGCGCCCGTGGAAACTAAAGCTTTTTGAGGGAGCATATCCTATAGAAGCTGTTACGAATATGGTTAGTTCTAATCCTAAAACTCCATATTTGTCTAAAGATAATAGTTTGACTGCATCTTTGTATCGTTCTACAAGCCAAGAATTAGATGCCATTGTGTGGGATATTAAGCAAAGTCATGTATCTAAACGCAGAGCGTGGTCTGATATGGCTCTTATAGCGCACGATAATTCTATAGTTCGTGCGTTTGGTGAGAGGCTAAAACAAGACGGTGTACCTGTACGATATTCTCTTGTAACAAAACCTTTGAGTGAAGAACCTTTTGTGCAGGGTCTTTTTGCGTTTATAGAGCTTGCGATTTTTGTAAGTCGTGGAAGTTCTTATATTTTCAAACAGATTGAAAATGGTAAAACTTTACAAAGCATAGCTTTATTTGTTAGAGAAAGACTTACTGCAATTGTAGATAGTCCTCTTGTTGCTTTATATCGTTATAGCGGAGAAACAGTAGAGTTTTTGCGCCCTGCTCGCATGAGTAGCGTTGAGTCTTGTTTGCGTTCTTTAGTTTCTCTGGCTTCAATGGTTGATGCTGATGTTGTAGATAGCAGTGTTAGTGGGGAAGTTGCTCCATTAAAAAGTGCTATCAAAGAATGGAATTTGTTTGTTGATAAAGTTTTGCATGAATCTAATATAAATTCGCAAAAAGCTCAGCAAATTAGTATTGATAATCGACTTTTTGACGCAAATCCAAATGAAGATAGTAAAAAATTTAGTCTCAATTCATGCTATTTACTGCTGCTACTTTCTGCTTGCAAAAATATTTTTGCAGACAGTTTAGAAACTTCTAATAATTCTTTTGCTGAGAAAGATGATTATAATACGATAATTTCTATTCTCGAGTCTATGGCACCTCACGATCCTCATGTGCTTGCATTTTCTAAAGTTTGGCAGAATATTTGTAAATTTGCTATAAAACTTAATTCTCACTCATATTTGCGGACTGCAAAATATGCTCTTTCTCAAGCTTGGCAGATGAGCGATGTTGCTTCTTTATGGCAAAAGCTTGCGTTGATTAACAATCGCGAAGGAAGATTAGCAAACGATAGACTTGATGCCGCAATGCGATTATTTGATTATGTGCAATCTTTTAGTAATTCCAATATAGAAGACTTTAGGGAAGAAAATTTAAGTACTTCCGGCAAAAATAGTGTAGATATTATTGATTTTATAGCTCAAGTGCGTGGTATGGAAATTGAGGCAGACTCTTTAGCTTCAGTAGCACCTGTTACAGATGCCGTCACTCTTACAACTCCTGCAGGAGCTGCTGGAAATCATTGGCCATTAGTGTGGATGCCTAGCGTAGAACAAAAAGTTTGGCCTAATTTAGCTTCACGCAGCACAATGTTTGGTGTAGAAATATTAACGCAAATTGTGCTAGAATCTCGTAATTCTTCAATAAACAGCTCTAAAAATAACAAAATTTCATTAAATATAAAAAATCTTTCTTATAACGATAAAGCTACTATTTTTGCAGCTGAACAGCGTAGCTTCTTAACAGCAGTTACTCGCGCAACTGAAACTCTTAATATAAGTGCTGTTAAAAGTGACGAATGTACTCCTAGTGATTTTCTTTATTCTTATCTACCGGAATGGTACTTCGAGGACGGGGAAGGTACTGAATTTACTCAAAGAGTAGAGCCTTTTGCTGGTATAGATATGGATGTTCGTGGACTTGTTGCTGCAGCTCGAGCTCGACTTGTTCGCGCAAGTAACGCAAGTAATATTAGCGAAGTTTCCAACGCTACAGCAGATTCTCAAACTAATAAAAATTATGTAAATGATGCTTGCCAGGCTCTAAAATTATTGCGAAACCATGGAGTTTCTTGCGCAAACCCAGAACAATGGGATTTCATGCATGCAGATGGTGAATCTACAGAAAATATTAATGTAGACTCAACTGCTGAAGATAATAATTCTACAGAAGTTAGTTTGTCTCCTTCTATGGTAGATAGTTTATGGGCTTGCCCTGTATGTGGTTTATTAGATAGAAAGTTTTCAGGGCCGCAATCAAGTAGCGTAGCTGCATCTTTCGGTACTTTGATTCACGAAACTGCTCGTTGGGCAAGTGAAGAAAAACACTTCGATATGAAGGAAGTTAAAATTGAAGAATTTACGAATGATAAAAATGAATCATCTGAGCAATCTGTTTACTCTAGTCAAGTAAAACTCATTTCGTATGTTGCAAAACAAATGATTGAGTATTATCACAGTATTGCACCAGATTTTAGTGAAGTTCATAATCTTGAAGAACGTTATAAAGCAATTGAAAGAGAACATAATATTGATCGTGCAATATACGCTATAGCGCAGTATTTCGTGACTTCTAAAAACGCTTGTAACTATAATTTAGTAGCAAAAAAGTCAGAAACTGGCGTAGTGGAGTCTCTTAGCAAATCAAGTAAGAATTTAGAAAGCAGCATAGGAGACTTAGTAGAAGCGTATGTGGAATTACCTATAAGTGCTCACATAAGTTTAGATGACATAACTAAAGTTGTTAATGAAACTTTAAGTAACTCAAATAGTGCTGAGAACGCTGAAAAACTCAGCAAAAGTGAAGTTTTCTCTATAATGGGCGCACTAGTTGGTGGATGGCCTGACGGTGCTAAAGAAAATCTCAACATACATATTCATGGACGTATAGATCGTGAAGAATTAAGAAAATTAGACGATGGAACGAAAATTTTACGTCTTATAGACTATAAAACAGGAAAACCAATAAGCGCATCGGCTGTTTTTAATGATTTACAACTTGTATGCTACCAGCTTGCTTTAGCTTTTGCTGATGAAAATCCGCTTATAAATATGCCAAATCCTCCTAGAATCGCTAGAAGCGTACTTTTCCACGTAGTAGAAAAAGACTATCCAGCACAAGATCGAAATGTAGCAGAAAACATATATCAGCAACCTATTTTTAAAAATAACATGCTAAATACAGATCCTTTCGAACCGCGAATAAGTATAAAAGATATAAACAAGTTAAGTGATATAGATTGGGATGCTATTCGAGAAAATCCTGGCAATATTAGCGAAAAAGTTTGGAAAGCATTCTTATCGCTACCAACTTGCGCAAAATGGTCACTTGCTATGATTTCGAGAGTATTCTACGCTGCTGCAATTATTAAATCTCACAAAATCACAGCTAAACCAACTCCGCAACACATGCGCTACTGCAGAAATCGTAACGTATGCCCAGCATGCGCAGGACAAGTAGATACAGTATACGAGGTGCGAAAATGAAAGAAACTGCAAAAATAACAGGAATTACAAAAAACAAAATCACAGATAGTCCTGAACAGTCTGCAGCCATAGAAGCATCTCTTAAACAAAACATGCTAATCGTAGCAGGTGCTGGATCTGGAAAAACTTACACAATGACCCGCAGAGTTATAAATCTTATAGAAATGGGTGTAGCTCCAGAAAGTATTCTAGGATTAACATTTACTAACAAAGCAGCATCCGAACTACTTTCTAGAGTTTCAAATGCAGTAAACCAGCACAGAAATAATTCTTCAAATAATAATTCTATAAGTAACTTATTTATGAAGCCTGAAGTTATGACATACGATGCGTTCTTCCAATCTATCGTACGCCAATACGGACTACTTGTAGGATTTGACCACAATACTCAACCATTAAGTGAAGCTGGCGCTCGTGAGCTTATAAAACCACTGATTGGAGATTACTTCCAAAAGCATCCTGAAGATATTCGCTGGTATAACTGGGATACTCTTATTAACGACGTGTTGGCACTATCTTCAGATATAGCTTGCTCAATGATTGGCGTAAATAGCAAAGGTGAATCTTTAGACAGTATTGCTAGCGCTGTTGATGAAGCAAAAAAGTGGAATACTGCATTTATAAATTGCTTATGCAAAGTCTTAAAAATAAAGCATGAAAATAATTCATCATACCAAAGTTTTAGTGATGCTACTCGAGAAAATAACGATATTGAGAAAGCTAAAAATATTGCAGAATTTGCTAAAAAACCAATCTGCAGACTTAGCCGCACAAAAAAAGATACTGACGAAACTTATAAAAATAAATGCTCAGAATATGCGAAAAAGTATGTAGATTATTTAAATAGTACTCTTCCTAACACGTATAACGAATCTTGCAAAAGCTTATACGAGTCTGCTGTAAAAAGAGATATTCTTCTAAATCTAGTGCTTGAATTTGATGCCGCAAAACAACGCGCAAATATGGCACAATTTAGCGATTTTACTATAGCTGCATACCGTTTAGTTACTCATTTCCCGTCAATTGCTGCGAATTATCGTCGTCAATATAAATATGTTCTTCTTGACGAGTATCAGGATACTTCAACAACACAAGCAATGCTTATAACTGCTTTGTTCCATAAACTAAATACTGAAAATACTGTGGAATCTGATACTCGCATAGCTGCAGTAGGAGATCCATTCCAAGCAATTTATTCGTTTAGAGGAGCTAGTTCTGGAGCTTTTCGAAAGTTTTATGATACTTTGAATCTTAATGAAGACTGTAAGTATTCGCTTACTGTTACAAGACGTAATGCAAAGATTATTTTAGCTGCAGCTAATTCTATTACTCACCCTCTTAGAATTCCGCCTGTACAGCATAGCAGTTCTCTTGCAAGTGAAGTTGCTGTAACTCGTCTTAATTCAGCAGAATCTTCCTCGTTAGGAACTTTGGGAGTTTTGAAACTGCCTACTCAATATCAAGAAATTGAATCTGTTGTGCGATTTGCAAAGTATGTTAAGAATACAAAACTGGCAGATAATGATCGTACTGATACAAAAAGTCCTCGCCTTGCAGTGCTTTTACGCAGCAAAACAAATATTTCTTTGTACGAGCAGGCTTTACAAAAAGCTGGTTTGCGCACAATTACAGTAGGATATTCTGCAATGTTGGAAAAGCCGGAAATTAAAGACGTTCTCGCTCTGCTAAAAGTCGTAGATGATCATAGTAAAACTTCAGAATTAATGCGTTTATGCGCTACTGCGCGTTTTTCTCTTAGCACAAGTGATTTAGAAGCGGCTGCTAATATTGCAACTGCAGCAAATACAGAGTATATTTTTCGCGCTTTAGTTCAGGCTGGTTTAGTAGACGCTAATATTCCTAAATCACAGTTCGCTAAAGTAGTTCGTGAAAAATCTCAGCAAGATCCTCAGGCAGCAAATATTCGAGGAGGAGTGTTCTTAGCTGACGTATTTATAAAAGCTTATGAGGAGAATGAGGAAAGATATGCTGGAATTAATGCAAGTGCAGGAGACTCTGTAGGATCTGCAGGTTCTGTAGACTCTTGTTTAGATTCTTTGCGTAATTGCATGAGCGAGCATGGTTTTGCTTCAGCATTGAGATTAGGTGGAATGATTAATGCTGTAGACTGTGCTCGTCACGACAGTTTGCACGAAATAATACGTGCCGCTGTTGAAACTTTGCAAATAGATATTGATGTTGCTGTAGCTAACGCGCTTAGCAACTCTGAGTCTACTAGCGATAGTCTGCTAGCAGATATGCGTTCTTCTTTTGACGCTTTACTTGCTTTATCTGACTCGTATGTGCAAGAAATGGGTGATTTTACTGCTCCAACTTTGCACGGTTTCATACAATGGCTAAACAGTTTAGGTTCTGTTAAAGATTCCCCAGTTTCTTTAGATGATCCAGCTGACGTAGTTCTTATGACAGTTCATCAGTCTAAGGGTTTGGAATGGCCGGCTGTGGCAATAGTCGGTCTTAATGACGGCGCGTTTCCAAGCTCTCAAGGAGATGAACTAAAGGTGAGTAGAAACGAGTCTGAAGGTAAATGCTCTTATAATGAAACCGCGTATGCTGCTATTTCTATAGCTTCTAAAGTTCCTGTACCGCTTAGAGTTGACGCAGATATACTTCCAAGATTTCCGCATAATGCAGATCTTGAAACAAGTATGAATCCGGAAATTTCTTTAGCGGATTTTAAGAGTGCTGAGCAATTTGATGAAGAAGTGTACGGCTCTAGAGCATCATATTTAGTTGATATTGCAAAAACTATATGCGATAAAGCTGGTATTGATGAGTCAGATCTTCCGGATGAAATAAAAGAAGTTTGTGAAAGTAAAAGAAACGGTTCTCTTCCTCTTTCTCAATCGCAAGAAAGAGGTCGTGCGCTGCATGCGGATGAGCGTCATCTTATGTATGTGGCTTTGACGCGCGCAAAATTTGCTGCTCTTCTTACTTGCAGTGCGAATACTTCGATGGCTTTAAATGATAAAGGTTCTACAAAAAAATCTTCAGTTTTTTGGGATGAAGTTTACGATTCTGCTGATAATGGCGACGTTAAGCAGGAACTTTTTTCGCAAAATAAAAAAGATTCTTGTGCAAAAATTACGATAGGTGATGATGGAGGCTATATACTTGGCGACTATTGTGATGATTTAGTTAAAATTTTATCTCAGCCTAGTAGTATTCCTGAAAAACTTGAAACAACTTCTCTCTCTTGGCCTAGTAGTATAAGTGACGGCATAAGAGAAGCGTTAAAAAGTTCCGCAAAGTGCGTTTTAGAAGGCAATGTTTTAGAAGGCAATCTTAACGAGCAGAATGTATTAAATGATAAATCTTCTTATAATAATCCGCTTTTAGGCGAATCTGAGTTAAATAACTCTCTACTTATTAGAGCAAAAGAACTTGCAGAAGATAACGATATAATGCCTAAAAATTGGAATAATAACGACTGGTTGCAGTCTAAAGTAGAAAAACTTAACGATTCTGGAAGATTGCCTGTTACTGCATTGCAAAGAAGAGTTGATTTGCATGCTGATAATAACAAATCTTTGCCTAAAAATCAGCTTCAAAATAACCAAAATATTAGATTGCGCAACGAGTGGATGGCTCTTATACGTCCAATTCCAAGAATTGTGTCGCCGGAGGCAGATTTGGGTACTCGTTTCCACGCTTGGGCGGAACAATTTGTTAAAGCAGGTTGTGTATTTGCTGAAAATTTTGAAACAAACAGTGAAGAAACTTATTCTTTGGGTTCTACTTGGAAAAATATTGTGCAAAGTGGGGTAGAGCTAAAAGAGCATACAGATTTACAAAAAAATATGATTAATGATCTTGATGTTGAAAAATCGTTATATGAAAGTCATTTAAATGATGATTTTGCTTTTGAAAACGATGAATCTTTGTCAAGAGCTGAGATTTCAGCCCAGAAAAAACTTCTTCTATGGGAGTCAAGACTGGTAAAATCGCGCTGGGCTTTTCGACGTCCGCTTTCTGCAGAACAACCAATTGTCGCTCATGTAAACGAATTAGGTAATCGCATTATTAACGGCAAAATAGACGCTGTATTTGCAGGAGGTCTAGATACCAAAGACAAAAGCAAACTCTATACAGTAGTTGATTGGAAAACTGGACATAAGCCTACTAAAGCAGATGATATAGAGCGTAAACTTGCGCAACTCGATTGGTATAGACTGTTGCTTTCTTTAATAACAAATGCACCTTTAGAAGCTATCGACGCTACGCTTTACTATGTGGACGTAGAGGATGAATCTGGGCGAGAAATACATGCTGAAGCAAAAAGTAGGGAAGAAATTCTTTCGCAGCTTCGCAATACTCCTGAATTTGCACTTAAAGATGATGAAGATAGTGAAGATAGTGAAGATGATGAAGTAAATTAAAACGAAAGTGCTGCTATTTGGCTAATTTTATACTATAAATGATTGCATTTGACGGAAAAATTACGTAATAATTGTATATATAGAGAAAAATCGAAGGAGGAATATCTTGGAAGTAACATTTAGGCCTGTAACTATAGAAGATATTGATTCAATATCTGAAGAGTATGAACGTACCTGGGGTATACCGGATATAGTTGGAAAAGAAGCGTCAAAAGAGCTTTCTAAACGTTTCGTAATGCACTATATGGAACCATCTACGCATGGAATTATCGCACAGTCTAACGGAAAATTTATGGGACTACTTTTTTCTCGAGTATTTGAAGACAAAGTACTTTTTCCACAATTGCGCGATATGATCAAAAAGCAAGATGAAATGATGTTGGAAAATCCAGATCCTAATTTTTCAAAAGCTTTACACGCTGCAAAATCCATGCGTGCTATAGAAACAAAACTAGAAGCTAAATCGCATATTAACGACTTAACTCAAGCAGAGTTAGAACTATTTATAGTTTCTCCAGAGTCTCGAGGACACGGTGTTGGTGGAAGATTATGGAAACAAACTATGCAAATGCTTCGCAGTAAAGGAGTTAACAGGTATTACTTGCATACGGATACTGCTTGTGATGTTAGTTTCTATGATTATCACGGATTGCGTAAAGATGCCGTATGGTGCAGAAAAGACAATGCAAATAAAGCTATTTACTCAAACTATAGTGACTCAAAATATTTAGTAGACGATTTGTTCATATACTCTGGTGAGCCTTTCTGTTCACGTACTAAGAGACATGAGCAGAACAAGTAACAAACGTATACGCTTAATTTTGCTGGATATAGTATATACAAAAACGATAGTTATTTATTAGAAATCGTAATAACTATTTATAAAATATACAGGTTCTGGTTAAAATAAGAAGATGCTCTAAATCGGTAAGATGCCGAAATTGAATGTGAAAATAGTTTTATAAGATTCTTTGTAAGGAAAGTGAGTAGTATGTTGTCGCCAGAAGCGAATAAGAAGTCAGCAGAATCAGAAAAAACTGCAACTTCTGAACATACTGCAACTTCTGAACATACTGCAGCCAACAATTATAAAAGATTATTCGCATTTCGCGGAGCAAAAGCATTCTGTATTTCTGCTGCAATAGCACGTCTTCCTATGTCTATGATGGGTTTAGGTATTGTGCTTGCTTTAAACAGCTTATATAACAATTGGACTGTTGCAGGAGCGATGGCTGCAGCGTACGTGCTAGCACAGGCTGCAGTTACACCATTGTACGCAAAATTATTCGATCGTTTTGGACAGCGGAAAATTGGTGGCATAGCTTTAAGCTCACAGGTTGTAGCAATGTTAGCTTTTGCTTTTGCGGTACTTGCTCACGTGTCACTTCCTGTTTTGTTTGTGCTTGCAATAATCATGGGAATTACGCAGTTTGCTTTCGGAGCTTTAGTGCGAACTCGATGGGCGTACACGTTAAAATCTGAAAATGACGACACTTTGCTAAACGTGGCGTACGCTTTAGAGTCTGGAATTGACGAACTTGTGTTTATTTTCGGCCCTATTCTTGCAGCTTGGTTAGCTACTTCAGTACATCCAGTTTCGCAGCTTTTTGTGCCGATTTTAGCAAGCGGTTTAGGTGGAGCGTGGTTCTTCTCACTGAGAAATACGCAGCCGGCAGTGCTAACAGTTTTGCAAGTAGATTCTGCTTCCTCTAACGATGTTGACGTGCTTATAGCAGTACAAAAAGATAAGTCAGTAGAAGTAGATTCTAAAAAAGATGCGTCGTTTATTGACAAATTTACTCTAAAACGTCTGCGTAACCATAATAATAAAAAAACTAAAAACGTGCTTTTATACAGAGGCATTTTGCCGCTTGTTATTATGTTCGTAGTGTTTAATATGAGCTTTAGTGCATTCGACGTTTCTATTACTGCTACTATGAAATCTCAAAATTTGGAAAATCTCATAGGTTTGCAGCTGGCTTTATTTGCTTTTGGATCTCTTATAGGAGCAATAATTTTTGGTTCGCATAAGTTCCCTGGATCTAACTGGTCGCATCTTATAATTTTCTTAAGTTTGCTCACTCTAGGCTACATACTTATGAGCCTTAGTATTGATCACCTATTGTTCCTAAGCGTATTTGAAACTTTATCCGGCCTATGCGTTTCACCAATTTTTGCAACAGGAAATCTTATTGTAAAAGCAACAGTGCCAGAACAGTCGCTTACAGAAGGCTTATCTTGGCTTCCTACGGCTTCTGCTGTTGGAGCATCTTTAGGATCGCTAGCTGCAGGCTCTGCAATAGACGCGTGGAATGTGCACGCTGGCATCATGGTGCCGTGGATTTCAACGTTGGCTGCAATTCCTATAGCAATATTAGGGTGGCTTATTGTAATGGTTTTTGTCAGTAAGCCAAGTCGCGTATAATAGAAAATAAGTGTTCGCAAAAATCGTAAGTTTTGCGGTGAGTGCTGCAAAATAGTACGTTGGTGCGATTTTGTGTAGAACAGAGGTGAATATGTGTGGAATGTTTGTGAATAATGCTGCTGCATTAAGCTTTGAGTTACCAGAAACTGGTGCTGCTGTTAAAGCATTTTTAATTTTTGCAATTGTTGTAGTAGTTATCGGTATTGGCATTAAAGTTTGGGATCATTTCCGTAAGCACTAAATTATGAGCATAACAGCGTTGAGTAAGTCTGACGATGCTGGTGATGCTCGTCACGATGGAAATTCGCAACGTGCTGAGTTAACAGACGACATGATTGCAGCCGTGCTAGATGCTGCGCTGCGTGAAGCAGGATTAGATGATGTCGCCGGCAGCTCTGTTGCGGCCAAAACCACCGGTAAATTTGTTAAAAAAACTATGAAGAAAGAATCTACAGAATCTGTGAAATCGACAACATCGCAACAGTCTTCTCAGTCTGCAAAAACTAAAAAATCTGCTGTAAAAACTGATACAAAATCTGCTAACGCGCTGCCGCCAGTAGTAAACGATCAGCGCGAAGGCGCACTTATTACGCCGCCAAAATATCGTAAAGGCTCCATGCGAATTGTGCCGCTTGGTGGACTTGGCGAAATTGGCCGTAATATGAACGTAATCGAGTATAACGGTCATATTCTGCTTATTGATTGCGGTGTACTATTCCCAGAAGAAGAACAGCCAGGCGTAGACCTGATTCTTCCAGATTTTCACTATATTCAAAATCGTCTTGACAAAGTAGAAGCTTTAGTTTTGACGCACGGTCATGAAGATCATATTGGCGGTGTTCCTTACCTTCTTAAAATGCGCCCGGATATTCCTCTGATTGGTTCTAAACTTACTCTTGCTTTCGTAGAAGCAAAGTGTAAAGAACACTATATAGAACCAAAAATGATTCGCGTAGAAGGTAGAGATAAGCTCAAAGTTGGCCCATTCAACCTTGAATTTATTACAGTTACGCACTCAATTCCAGACGCGCTCGCAGTTTGCGTAAAAACAGCTGCTGGAACTCTTATCGATACTGGAGATATTAAACTCGATCAGCTGCCGCTAGATCATAGAATTACGGATTTGGTAGAATTTGGCCGGTTGGGAGAGCAAGGTATTGATTTGCTTATGGCTGATTCTACAAACGCTGAAGTTCCAGGATTTGTAAAACCTGAAACTTCTATTGGTCCTGCTTTGGATCGCGCATTTGCTGAAGCTGCTCGTAAAATTATTGTTGCTAGCTTCTCAAGTCACGTACACCGTGTGCAACAAGTGGTTGATGCAGCGCACAAGTTTGGAAGAAAAGTCGTTTTTGTTGGTCGCTCGATGGTTCGTAACATGTCGATTGCGGCAGATTTAGGTTACTTGCATATTCCTGAAAATACAGTTGTGGACTTAAAGCAAGCTAAGGATATTCAAGACGACAAACTTGTGTACATGTGCACCGGTTCACAAGGCGAGCCGATGGCAGCTCTTGGGCGTATTGCTGACGGAAATCACAGAGATATTACAGTTAATGAGTTTGATACTGTGATTTTAGCTAGTTCGCTTATACCAGGAAATGAGCATGAAGTTTATAAGGTTATTAATAAACTCGTGCAGCTTGGCGCGCGTGTAATAAATAAGGATAATGCTGCTATTCACGTGTCTGGTCACTGCAATGAGGGTGAACTTCTTTACTTGTATAACATTGTGAAACCAAAATGTGCTATGCCAATTCATGGCGAGCATCGTCACTTAGTTGCAAACGGCTTGATTGCAGTAAAAACTGGTGTTGATCCAAATAACGTTGTGCTTGCTGAAGATGGCGATGTGGTGGATTTGTATCACGGTAACGCTGCAGTGGTAGGCTCTGTGCCTTGTGGCTACGTGTATGTTGATGGCGATTCCGTTGGTGAGCTTACAGACGAGGAACTTGAAAAGCGACGCATTTTGGGTACGGAAGGTTTCGTTTCCAGCTTTGTGGTTGTAAATACTAAAACAGCTGATGTTGTTTCTGGTCCGAAGATTTATCTTAATGCAGTTGCAGAAGACGAAAGTGATTTCGAAAAAGTTCGCTACCAAATAGTAGAGCAGTTGCGCGATGCTATGATGCACGGTGAGCGTGATACTTATAAGCTGCAGCAGGTTATGAGACGTACTTTGGGCAGTTGGATTGCTAGAACTTTGCGCAGGAAGCCAATGATAGTGCCAGTAGTAGCAGATATTTCAGAAAATAATCAAGAATAAAAATATAAGAAAAATATATAAAAATATATAAGAAAAATATAAGGAAGGTAGATATGCCAGGAGCAAATCTGACTCGCGTAGAAGCTCAAGAGCGTTTCGACGCTATCCAAATGCCAATTCACTACGATGTTGCGCTTGATTTAGGAAAAGGCGGACGCGATTTTACTTCGCGCACGAAGATTGAGTTCGATGCTAAAGCTGGAGAGTCAAGCTTCCTAGATTTGATTGCAAACAGCGTAGAATCCGTGGTGTTAAATGGTACCGCTCTTGACGTTTCTAAGGTTTTTGCAGACAGCCGAATTGAGCTAGAAAATCTTCTTGAGCATAATACCGTAGAAGTTGTAGCAAACTGCCAGTATTCAAACACGGGTGAGGGCTTGCACAGAAGCGTAGATCCTTCTGACGGAAACGTTTATTTGTATACTCAGTTCGAAGTGCCGGATGCTCGCCGCGTTTATGCTGTGTTTGATCAGCCAGATTTGAAAGCTGTTTTTGACTTTAGCGTAGACGCTCCAGAAAGCTGGATCGTAACTTCCAACATGCCAGTTAAAAGCGAAACCGCGCTGGAAGGTCGCAAGACGGAAGCAGGCACTTTGGAAAATGG
This sequence comes from uncultured Gardnerella sp., assembly GCA_947292085.1. Classification (GTDB taxonomy): domain Bacteria; phylum Actinomycetota; class Actinomycetes; order Actinomycetales; family Bifidobacteriaceae; genus Bifidobacterium. The sequence continues at coordinate 29,021 of CAMYPN010000011.1, forward strand.
CGCTGTAGAAGGCATGAAGCGTTGGGTATTCGAGTCAACTCCAAAGATGAGCTCCTACTTAACTGCTATTTGTGCAGGTCCTTACGCGCAGTGGCACACAACTTACAACAACGAAGACGGTCGCGTAGTGCCAATGGCAATGTA
>CAMYPN010000012.1 GCA_947292085.1 uncultured Gardnerella sp.
GGTGGCGTTCCAATGTGCGATTGGAATGCTCTTCCAGGTCATGAGCCTCTTGATGCTGCTAAGCGTGAGGAGATTCATCAGGAAGTTGTTAACGCAGCTTACAAGATTATTAGCGGTAAGGGTGCAACAAATTATGCTATCGCAATGTCTGGTGTTGACATTGTTGAGGCTGTTCTTAACGACACTAATCGTATCTTGCCAGTTTCTTCCTTGTTGAAGGATTTCCATGGTATTTCCGATGTGTGCATGTCTGTTCCAACTTTGTTGAACCGCAATGGTGTAAATTCTTGCTTGAACACTCCAGTTTCCGACCGCGAGTTGGCAGCTTTGAAGCGTTCTGCTGATACTTTGCGTGAAACTGCTGCAAAGTTTGGTTTCTAATTAAAAACTAAATTTAAATAACTAAATTTTCTATTAATTTTATAAGCTGCTTCCGGCGTAAGCTCGGGGGCAGCTTTTTTATGAATACTATTGCAACATACCAAATTGGCTTATTGTTTATGAGCTAGATATATTATTGTCACTATGGCTGATTTCTCTCATATTCTTGCTACTCGACCGGATTTTGATGAGTCTGACCGCGAGTGTTTACACCATTTGGTAGCAGATTGGCAGGTAATTGCTGACTTAAGTTTTGCTGATCTTCTGTTGATTATTCAAAATGGTGATGGTGATTATGTTGTTGCTGAACAGTGCCGTCCATCAACAGCAATTACTATTCGTACTGATGATTTGCTTGGCAAAAAAATGGATAATTCTTTAACGGAAGAATTGTCAGAAGCAATGAGATCAGAAACAATTTTCCATTCCTCGATTTTACGATCTATAGGAAGAGCAACAGTTTGTAACGTTTATGCTCCTGTGCACCATAACGGTAAGACTTTGGGTTTGGTTCTTCGAGAAACTAACTTAGCTACTCGAGAATCAAATGGACGATATGAAATGGAAAGTATAAACGCTGGTAAAATTTTATTCGATATGATTTCTAGGGGTCAGTTCCCTTATAAAGATTCAGTTCTTAACCAGCGTCATAATGCTCGTGTTGCTGATGGTTTTATAGTTTTGGAAGAAAGTGGAATAGTGAGATATGCTTCTCCAAATGCTATAAGCTGTTTCCGTCGTTTGGGTGGTTTAGATACCATGCAAGGCGAGTATTTAAGCGAATTTGCTACAAGATTATTGCATACAAACGATATGGTTCCAGAAAGTTTGCCTCTTGTGTTAACAGGTAAGGCAGATGTTGATTGTGAATTAGAAGCGAACCATTCTATTATTTCTATGCGCTCTCTTCCTCTTTATGGTCCTAATAATCGTATTGGTTCTGTGGTTTTATGCAGAGACGTTACTGAAGTGCTTCGTAGAGAGCAGGAATTGCAAACTAAGAATGCTACTATTTCTGAAATACATCACAGAGTTAAGAATAATCTTCAAGCAGTTTCAGCTTTGTTGAGATTACAGGCTAGAAAAACTAAGTCTGCGGAAGTTAGAAAGGAACTTGAAGAAGCTCAGCGTCGTGTTCAAACGATTGCTATGGTTCATGAAGGTTTAAGCCAGACTGCTGACGAGATCGTTGATTTTGATAAGGTTATTTCTAACTTACTGAAGATGTCTATTGAGCTAGCATCTCAAGATCAAAATATTGATATCAATTTTATAGGCAAATTTGGTATGCTTGCGGCTCAAGACGCTACTCCGCTTTCCCTTGTTCTTACGGAATTAGTTACTAATTCCGTAGAGCATGGTTTTGAGGGAAGGACTGAAGGTCATATTACTATTTCTGTAGGTCGTGGAGGAGATAATCTTAATATTATTGTTGAAGATGATGGCACTGGTATAGAAAGTGAATCATCTCACGGCATGGCTCGTTCATCGGGATCTGGTTTAGGAACGCAACTTATTAATACATTTGTTACTAACGATTTTGGCGGTACTGTCCGTTGGGAACCTCGCCGAGACGGTGGTACTAGAGTTGTTCTTGATATTAAGTTGCGTGTGCCTGGAATAGAGTAGTAGAAACAACTATACGAGAATATTTTAATTGTTGGCTATTGTTCCGCAGTAGCCAACAATTTATTTTATCCAGCTAAAGTTTTATTAATTCAGTAGAGTATCGGTTTATTAGATTTATAAGTTTCTGAAGTAAAAACTAATCTATAAATTAATCTATAAACTAATCTAATTGACTACGGCGAGCTCTCAAAGCACGACGTTTAAGCGATCTGCGTTCCTCTTCGCTCATACCGCCCCAAACACCAAAGTCTTGACTTGTTTCAAGAGCACACTTAAGGCAAGCGTCAGCTACATTGCATGATCTACAAACAGATTTTGCTTCTTCTATTTGCTGGGAAGAAGCTCCAGTATTTCCAACTGGGAAAAACAGTTCGGGATCTTTATCTCTGCATGCTGCTTTTGTTCTCCAGTCAAACGCACTGCTCATGAGCGAATAGCCTCTTTCCTTACAAGTTTTAGAAAGCTTAAGAGAAAATATCAATTTTATTTCCCCCGTATGTAAGGAAAGCATGAATATTTATTTTTTTCAAGGCCTTTCACATATTTGTTTTAAATTTAATAAATTTTTTTCTTAATTAATTAAAATTTGCGCTTTTCTTGCACTTCCTGGAGTTATGATTACACATCTTCCTGGCAGTTGATAATCTTCAGTAGTAAGAGACTGACTTAATGATGATGGTATGCCAAGAAGAGCATCAGTTCCCGTATCTCCAGTAGGAAATACTATTCGTACAGGAGCTTGATCTGGTATTCTTAAGAATCTTGCAGAATGAATTCCCAATATGACTGGTATTTTTGAAGAGCTTATTCTTGATTGAAGGTTTTGAGCGTGAAAATCTGAGTTTAATGGGTTTAAACTCATATCAGCATCGTCTACAATTATGATTTTATTTTCATCATAATTATCTGGAAGTGTTGAGGTGTCAGTTGCGCAATATAGTTGCGTTTGTAAATGTTTCGCTATTATTCTAAGTAGGTTCGTTTTTCCTCTACCATGCCCTCCAATAACAGCAATATTTCCAATATGTGTGTTCAAAAACGCTGGTATTAAATGAATCCCATCATCTTGTATTCCTATAATAAGATTATTTATCATACTTTCAGTATTTTTATTATTTCTCTCAATACAATGCATAATATCGCTTTGCTTTATAACAGAGGGGAGTGGAGCACTAAATAACTCTTCGCAATATTCATTATGGTAGAATCTTCCAGATAATCGTATTGCTTGAAGTAATAGTGCAGGATTGTTGCTTTGCGCACAGCGAAGCGCTTTAATTCCATCTCCAGTATTGTAGTAAGCTCCTCCAGGAAGTTGTGGACTAATATGCGCAGCGCATGAAGAACCTAGAAGTTCATGAGATTGTACTGAATCTCGTACGCGAAGACAAATATTCATATTTATATTTGCTTTCATATCAGCGTTTACTTGTGCCATAGGATTTTGCGTACAGGCAACTAAGTGCATTCCTAAAGATCGTCCTACTGAAGCTATACGAATAAGTCGATTTAAATAATCTGGCAGCTTATCTCTAAGAGCATGAAATTCGTCAATCATTATTACAAGAGCTGGTTGAGCAGGAGTAACTTTACTCATATCACTACAGCCTTGCTTAGCAACTAAACGTTCTCTTCTATCTAATTCCATTTCAAGACCTCTAAGTGCTCTTGCTGCATGCTCTAAATTCAGGTCGCCCACGTTTCCCATGCAATGCGGTAAATTTGATAGAAGATCAAAAGTAGCTCCTCCTTTAAAGTCCATAAATACGAAACGAAGTTGATTTGGAGAATATCGGAAAGCTAAAGACAAACACCAGGTGGTAAGAAGTACTGATTTTCCTGAGCCTGTTGTTCCTGCTACTAGAGCGTGTGGCCCGTTATTTACTAAATCTAAATGAACGTAACCGTTGTTTCCTATGCCAATTTCAGTATCTAAACTTTTATATGGATTTTTATCTTCTAGCCATGAGCTGGCTACTTCTTTCCACGGCGGAATACGTAGCTGTAGCGTTGATAATTTGCGGAAAAGTATAGTTTCTAAGCTTACTGGAGCTACGAAATCAGGTATGCGTTCAGTAATATTTTGTGAATAATCGCTTATTCTGCTAATAGTATTATCGCCGTACATTTTTTCATTAGCATTTGATTCGACTTTATGATTTTCTGCTGCATTTGCACTTTCTGCGCGTTTTTGAGAATAGTACTGCAATATTTGTGGCATAAGACTTGCTGCATACATCATTATGCTTGGTATTACCATAGCTAACATCATCCAACTGTGTTGCGTCCATGCCATTACAGCAATAGCAATATTTGCTAGTATTGGCATAACACTTGATGTTATTTGCATAATAAACACTGCACGTTCTAATTTATTATTTTTATTCGCGTTGTATTTCATAAAGCTATGATCTGTGCAATAAAAGTATTACACAAGAAAAATTTTGCATTGTGGATACAGCCTTGAACGGAGCAAAGTTTTAAAATGCAAAACTCAATTATTTATTTTGCAATTCTGCCAGTGTTCCTACAACGCCTGGAGCATGCTCTCCAGAAGCTAATTGGTTGAAAAGATCAAGATTCTTCGCATCATCTAATAGTACTGAAGATCCAACTCCAGGAACTCTGTAATCAGGATTAGTCCAATAAACAGTTCCGGTTATACCATTTGATCCTGTTGCGTCTTTAAAAGCTTGACTCATTTGCCATAGGGTAGCAGGATTTGATTTTTCGTCAAATACGATTGAAGATAATCCAGCTTCTGCAACGCTTTTTACTTTCCCAAAATTAGTAAGAGTTTCTTTAGAAAGAGCCTTCTTTATTATTGCAGAAATTACCATACGTTGACGTGCTGCGCGTCCAAAGTCTGATTGCGGGTCTGAATATCTCATTCTAGAGAAAGCTAGAGCTGCGTTTCCATCCGAATGATGGCATCCAGCAACCCAATTCATGCCACTTCTAGCATCATTTACTGTGCGGTTGTAGCACAAATCAATTCCGCCTAAAGCGTCCACTACTTTAGTTAATCCGTTGAAGCGTACTTCTGCCACATGGTTAATATGATGTCCTGTAATCGTTTCAACTGCAGAAGTTAAAGCTTGTTTTCCTAAAAGCTGAGCAACAGCATTTATTTTCATTCGCTTATTGTTTATAGTTACGAGCGAATCTCTAGGAATAGAGATAAGAGAACTGTGTCCGCTGGAAGGTTTCGTTAGAACTAAAATAGTATCTGTACGGAATCCTGTAATATATTTTGCTTCCTCACCTTCGCGTTGATCTGATCCTAATATCAGCCACGTAGTTCCTTGAGTGTCTGGCATATCAGTAAGCCACTTATCGCGCTGCATTCTTGAATCAACCCAATGCCATGCGTAAAAACCGCAACCTGTAAGAATCACAAGTAAAAGTACGAAAATAATACTTAAGGCTCTTAATATCTTGCGTTTTCTAGTAGTGCGAGGCGAACGTGGAAGTATATTGCCAGAATTTAGTGGGTGAGGCGTATTGTGTACAGTTCCCTCAAGTATTCTCGGCTGATTTTCTTGAAATGCAGGCTGATTATACTGCTGCTGCGCGTAGTTTTGTGCGTAGTTTTGTGATTGTGATTGATATTGCGGTTGCGATTTAGCGGAAACCTGAGCATAGGCCTGAGCTAATGTAACTGGAGATGCAATATTTTTAGCAGCATTGGAAGAAGCGTTTAATTTAGCAGCATTAGAAGAGCCTGCTGTGCGACTTCTAGCCGTTCTAGGCGAAAAACTAGGTGGAGTATACGTATCATTCGTTTGCGAATCAAAATTTTGATTCGCAAACGAACCGTTTTGCGCATATTCTGTATAATTTTCATACTCATTTAATTCAGCTTGAGAGTTCTCGCCCGGAATGCCTGGTGCGCCTTGAGTTCCTTGAGTTCCTGGATCGCCTGGAGTGTAAGAGAAATTTTGATGATTACTACCATATTCTGGGTTATTCTCATAATCCTGAAGCATATTCCCTCCTACACAAAAGGCAATCGCTAGCTAATTACGTACCGTTTACGTACTTATTTAGCAGTTTTGTGAGGTGCGCAAATCGTGTTATTTACGTACTTGTCAGCATAGCCAACATATTGACCGCTAACAGGATCAATAATTGTACCGTTCTTAGGATTTACAACGCCACCAGTATTAGGATCAATAAGCTGTCCTCTGGAATTCTTAGCTAAACCAGTTTCAGGATCTACAGGCCCCAGATTGCTGCTGTTTGAAGAAGACTTGCTGGAAACTCTGTTCAGACGATCGTTTTCGCTTTCGTTAGAGTCGTTATCTTCCGAATTGTCTGCGCTGTTAGAATTCTTACTGCTGCTGTCTTTGCTCTGCTTATGCGAATCTGTAGCCATTGTAACAGGCTTATCTTCACGCATAAGATTCCAAACGCTTTCAGCATCTTTTGACCAAACAACGCGATTCTTATCTAAAGGATCAGTAATAATCGGCACTGTTCTAGCATAAATATGTGATGCATCAAGCTTTCGCATACTAAGCGCAAGGGATACAAGAGTTGAAGGGTTAGCTAATCCTTCGCTCATATTTAATGCGTTTAATGAAGATTTTGCTAGCTGATACAGTTCGCTAGATTGCGTGAACAAATTTTTAGAAGAAGCTTGTCTTACAAGCTGTTTTACTAAATACTGTTGTCGCGTTGTACGCATTATGTCAGATCCGTCACTCATAGTGTCATGACGCATACGTGCGTATTGGGTTGCTTGCCTACCATCCAAATGCTGTAAGCCCTGCTTGAAATTAGCTCCCGTGTAGCGGTCGCGAGTATCTGCCGGAATGCACATGTCAACGCCGCCGACGGAATCGATCATATTACTCAAACCGCTAAAATCAGCAATAATAAAGTTACTTATATGCAATCCTGTTAAAGCATTCACAGCTTTAAGAGAGCAGGATGCTGCAGAAGATAAATCTCCACCTTTTGCCCAACCCAAGGCAAAAATAGAATTAAACATAACGTGTCGTCTAGCAGGAATAGTGCCACGTGTTGTTTCGCAAGATGGAGCATTAACCATGGAATCTCGTGGAATCGACACAATATTCATGTATGAGCGATCTGCGCTTATCTGCACAATCATTGTAGTGTCTGACTGATGGTCAGTTGCATCTCCGCCGCCACCAAAGCTACGGTTTGCTCCTTCGCGAGTATCTTGACCTAAAACTAAGAACGTCACTGTTTTTCCGTAGTTTGCGTCAAGTGCTTCATGAGCTTGCTTATCGTTAGAAATAACGTTTACTACGCGAGCTTTTATAGTTGAAGAAAAATCAAACCATACTGCAGCAAAAATACTCGAAAAGAAAGTTAAGACAGCAATAATGAACATGCATATTACAGTTCGTGCGTGGTTCGTCAAGCGATAGCTGAGGCTATGATGCGGTGCTTCTGAATCCCAATCATCATCTGTTGGGTAGTGCATTCCCTCAGGATACCGTGAAGTTACCATGGTACCTTCTTTCGAGTACTACAATATTCTCTGAATATTCAAGTTTTATACGTGATTTTGTGTTCTTAAAGTAGTGCATACTAAACTGAACACATATGTCACACCACTATAGTGCATTGTGGTGAAATTTAGCGCATTTTTCCACATATTTTTTACTTATGGCGTGTCTTATTTTTAATAAGAAATTTGATAAGAAAAATTCAAAATAATAATAAAAATTTTTAGATAAATTCTACATTTGATAATAAATAAGTGTTGTAGAATTGATAGGATACATACCCCCTGCGTACACTGGTGAATATGAGTTCAATAATCGCTGATGCAAATACACTTGAAAATCAAGTGTTGCAACTGCTTTCCGCCGAAAAAGAGGCTCATCCTCGAGAAGTAGATGCTTCGATCATGGCTATGATGTGTGTGGAAAGAGACACGCGCTTCTATGGTGACACTTTACGCGCTGTTCTTCACCAGTCAGTTTTACCCAAGACTTTGGTGGTTGTTGATTGTGCTCATCGAGTTGAAGAAATCGTTCAAACATCAATAGATATTACTCTTGATACAACTTTAATTACCGATTTTATATCTTCTGAAAATATTGCTGAAAGTTCTAATAGTAAATTTATGCGCGATGGAGTAAGTAATATTAAAAGTAATACTCCTAAAGATTCTCGCAGTATTCGTATTATTATAGTTCCAGTCTCTTTTGCTAGATCTTTCGGTGATGCAATAGAAAAAGCCTTACGTCAGCTTCTTCCGTTACGCGGCGTTAAAGCCCTTTGGTTGCTTCATGATGATTCTCGTCCTGCCGATAGCCGTTGCTTAGAAGAATTGCGAGATACTTGGCGTAATACTCCTACCGCTTCTGTTCTAGGTGCTAAACAGGTAGATTGGCAAGGAAAGATTTTACACAATGTCGGAATGTACGCTTGGAATCATGGAGTTCACACTTTAACAGTTGATGGTGAACAAGATCAAGAGCAGTACGATGGACGTGGAGATGTGTATTCTGTTTCCCTTTCTGGCGCTTTAGTCACATTAAGCGCATGGCAAACTATGCGCGGTACTCAGCCTTGGATGACAACTTTTGGAGAATCTAAAGATTTTTGCAGAAGAGTGTGTGTAAGCGGCGGTAGGGTAGTTGTGGTTCCTCGCGCAAAAATAGCTCATAGGCGTGCTCGTTTTGAAGGACTACGTACTAGAAGTGGCGAAGCTCGTTCTGCAGAAAAATCTGGTATAAATCACGGAGTTATGTCTGTTCTTATCGCAAAGCAAAGATATAAATATACTGACATGCGGATTGTATTCTGGCCATTATTATGGATTTTAAGTCTTCCTTCTGCTTTAGTACTTGCATTAAAAGATTTATTTATTAAACGTCCTTATTCCGCATGGGCACATCTAATTCTTCCTTGGATTATTGTTATGCATCTTCCTCAAGCTATATTTGCTCGTAGAAGAGTGGCTAGATCCACAAGAGTTTCTACTAAACGCTTATCTGCTCTTATTGCAGATCGTCATCAAATTGCTCGTTGGCGAGATAGAGTTTTATCTTACCAATCGCAGCTAAAATGTGTTCTACTTAGTCCACTTGCAAGACGACACCTTCATATGAGAGTTTTAAGAAGGTGGAGTGCTGTTGCAGTTTCTTCTCTTATACTTCTTGCAGTAACTTTGTGGCTTTATGGTGCTCCTTGGCGAGAAGTTATTGCAGGAGCGTCATTATATTCCGATCAGTGGCTTCCTACTGGGGCTGATTTTTCTAAGTTGCTTAATGCGGCTGTTGGCTCCTGGACTCCAGACGACTCTTTCGGACCGGCTTTGCCTCCGTCGTCTTGGTTAAGTGTGTGGACTTTAGCGTCTATACCTGCTGGTTTTAATCCACTTTTAGCAATAAGCCTCATGTATTTTATGGCTGCTCCTGCTATGTGTTTGAGTTTTTGGGCGCTCGCAGGCGTATTCACACGTTCTGATTTAGTTCGCGTGTGCTCTGCAATTTGCTGGACTATGCTTGCTATGGCTTTTGGATTATTTGCACGCGGCGATTTGCCTATGTTAATGACGATGGTTTTCTTACCTGCTGCGTTTGCGTTCGCGTTCCATGCTGTAGGAATGTATGTTACTGAAGATCCTGTTTTGCCTGTTCCGTCTGTGCAGTGTGCTGCGTGTGCCGCATTATGCTTTATGATTCCTGTTGCGTGCGAACCTCAGCTTCTTCTCCCGTTGATTTGTATCTTTATTGTGGCTCTTATTATGGTTCGCTCTCACAGATTCATGCTTGCTTTGATGCCTGTGCCGGCCGTACTGATTTTGCTTCCAACTTTGGGCAGCGTTTTAAGGTATTTTTCCACTGGGTTATGGCGACAAATGTTTGCTAGTGCTGCGTTGCCGTTACAAAGTGTTGATGGTGCTCCTGATTCGCTTGGATATGCTCAGGTATTGTTAAGAGCTTTTAATATGAATAGTAATCATGGTATTTCGCAGTCTATGCCTTTGCTTAGTTTGCGCGGAATTATTATGATTATTTTTGCTACCTTAGCTGTTGTTATGGCTGTAGTTTCTCTACTTTTGCCGTTTGCTTTGCGAGTATCAAGAATGATGTGGGCTGTTATGCTTAGCGGAATTATTCTTTCGCTTGTAGCGTCCCGTATTACTGTTGCAGTTGATGTTAATGGTAGTGTTGCAGCAAGTGTACTGCCCGGTGTTGCGTTAACGGCCTTAGGTGTTCTTTCATGCATGTGTATGGTTGCAGGTCAAGCAGTTCGACGTTTTGAACCGTTAAAAAAGAAACGCACTAATAATTCTGTTCCAGAAGGCGGATATAAAACTCGTGCCAGTAGGCGTGCTGCTATGAGACGTTCTGCAGCTTTGCTTCTTCGTAAGATTATTTATGTTGCTCGTTGCATACTTGCGTTTGGAATGTTAATTATGGCTGTGCTTTTAGGCTTGTTTGCTGTGCTCAGTGGGCCTGTTGCTTCTGTAAACGCGACTAATTCTGGACTCCCTATGGTAGTTACTGATTACTTGGATAAGAGTAGTGAAAATAGAATATTAGCTTTGCAAGTTCATGGTGATTCTAAGGTATCTATGTCGGTTATGCGTACTGTGCGTGGAGATTCTGTTGATGTTTCGCCTGCATTAAGAGTAAGAACTGCGATATACGGTGAGTCATCTAGTTTTAAAACTTTATCTCGATCGGCTGCAAAACTTATGTCTCATGCAGATAATGGTGCTATCGATTCTCTAAAACAGCTGGGAATTGGCGGTATTTATGTAGTTAATTCAAGCAGCATGAGTAATAATTTACGTAACGATACTAATCGTCTTATTGCTAATATTAACGCTTCAGAAAGTACGCAGCTTGTAGTGAATTCTTCAAACGGAGCATATTGCCGTTTTGATGGAATGCCTTCTAAGAGTTCATTGTCTAAGACTTCTCCGTTCTTTAAAGCAAGACTACTTGTTTGGAGAACTCCTTGGGCTGTTATTTCAGCGCTTGTAATACTTTTGTACTGCATTGTTGCAGTGCCTCGTTTTGGATCTAATACTATGCTTAAGCGTTCTGACGATGAGTATGAGGAGGGTTGTTAATGAGTTGGTTTAAGGACTCTCGTGAATCACGTAATAAGCATGCTGAAGCGAAAGACGCTACTGTTTCTAAGCAACGTAAGCACAGTGTATCAGTTTTGTTGCTTTCTATGATGAGTGCTCTTCTTTTTGTTGTGCCTTCAGTAGTGTTGTCTGTTGTGAGTCCTATGAAATCTTTAGTCGATTCTGCATCTTCATCAGGTTCAAGTATTGAGCATCAGGTTAGTGCCACAAGTTTGCAAACTGTTTGCCCTTCTAGAATTTCACTTCCTGATCTTACAAAATACGGTGATAGTCAGTTTCACGAAACTGAAGGAAATATTAAAGCTGTAGCTAGGTATGGTGCTTTCGGTGATGTTTATAGTGCTCAAGTAAATGGTATTAATTCTAAAGATGATCAGTATACTGATTTAAAAACTGCTGATGCTGACGATTATTCTTCCGCTCTTTTTGCTGAATCTACTGTAGATAATGAAGTTCAGATCTTAAAGGGGAATCTTTCTGAAGCTTCTTCTGGAACGGGAATTGCTTCAGCGTACGCGTCTTGGGCAACTCAAGGAGATATGAGAGGTATTGCAGCTTCTACTTGCAGTAATCCTTCAATGAGAAGCTCATTCCTTATTCCTGAATCTAAAACTGGAGTGTCTATTAAACTTGTAGTTGTTAATACTTCTTCAAAAGCTACAGTTATTAACGTTAGTGCATGGTCTTATGAGCATGGAAGCCAACCTGTTAATCTTTCAACAGGAAGTGCTTTTGCAGTGCAAGCTAAAAGTAAAGTATCTTTTGATGTTTCTGCCGCAATATCGCATTCAGAAGGATCGTATATTCAAGTAGTTAGCGATCAGACGCCAGTTGCATCTTATGTAGATGTTATTCGTTCTGAAGGATTATCTCCTAAAGGCATTGATGTTATTAAAACTTTAAGTCCAAGCTCAAAAACTTCTATTATGCCAGGAGTTCTTGCACAAGATCAGACAAAATTGTACATATGGCCGCAAAAATCAGGTCATGCTTCTATTTCATGGCTTACTTCGAGCGGAGTGCAAAAGATTAAAGATATTGATGTTACTTCTAATAAAGTTCAAATTGTGGATCTTGGCGTAGCTCCAGATAATGTTAATGCGCTAACTGTAGACAGTAATGTCGATTGCTATACTATGGCTCAGGTTTCTCGAGATGGAAGCGCTGGACAGTCAGATGTGGCTTATATTACTGCTGTTCGTAACCAAGGGAATAGCGTAATAGTTTCACCGCTATCTGCAGCAGAAACTACTATGTATGTTGCTTCTGAGAATAATCAAAATTCTTCATTTGCTATTAATGCGTATAATTCTCGAGGAGAACTAATAGCTTCTAAGCGTTACGATGTTGCTCCTAATTCTGTTGTTGAAATTAAAGGCAACGATATTAATGATAAATCCGTTATGTACACGCTTAAGTCAAAAGATTCTCTTTCTTGGGGAGCTAGGTTAAACAGTAGAGTCCTTAGTGATGAGAATATTGCTTCAGTTGCATGGCTTTCTCCGCACAGTTTAGAATCACAGCATATGAATATTCGTGTTTCTAATGATCCGCGTATAGTTCACTAAATTTAGCTTTTGCGTGCAGTAGAATTTATATTCCCCAATCTGGGTCTATTTCTTCAGGCCTTCTTCCGTATAGTTCTGCTAAGCGTTGAACTATTTCGTCTCTAATTGCGTACTGTAATTCTGCTCTACTAGTTACGTGAGTGCACAAAGGTAATCTGTATAATACTATTCTTGCAGGTATTCCTCGATTTGCTGGGAATGATTGAGACATAATCCTGCGACTATGTTCCCACAAAACTGGTTGGGAAGGTGGTACGTCTTCTACAGCAAACTGAACATTTTTCGTAAGCTCATGCCAAGCTCCGTTAAGTCTTCTAATTTGCCCAGCAACCATAGAATCAAACATTCCACTTGCTGTTCTGTATCGTGGCAGACGCGTACCAAACATTGGTGTTCTTATACCTCTACCGTGTCTGTTACGGTATATTTTCTGTTCCCAAACTAAATCTGCCATAATTTAATTTTACTGTATAAAATACATACAGCAACGTGTTAAGCGTTGCAATATAAGTACAATGTGAAATACTAGAACAGTAGGCATACTCAAGGAGGAAGCGCAATGGTTGAGGCGATGGTGCATGATTGGCGAGAATCTAATCTTGCTGAGCGTATTGCGCAATCCTCAGTTATTGCTTTTGATTTAGACAATACTTTGGCGTGTTCTAGAAAACCGATGGTACCTGAAATAGCTTCAGTATTAAGTAAGTTGATTAATATTATGCCTGTTGCGATTATTACGGGTGGAAGTTTAGAGCTTGTAAAAAGCCAGGTAATTGATGTGCTTAAAAATAATACTTGTCTTACTCATTTGCATATTATGCCTACAAATGGAACAAGCTATTACCGTATTGATTCTGATGGTATTTTGCGTTGCGTATACGAGCATAAAATAGATGAAACGCGTGCTAAATATGTAATAAGCGTTATGCGAGATTGTGCTAAAAATATGGGACTTCTTAAAATGCCTGGGGATAGCAATCTGTGGGGTGAGCAGATTGAGTATAGGGGTAGTCAAATTACTTTTTCTGCATTAGGTCAACTTGCGCCTTTAGAAAGTAAAAAAGCTTGGGATCCTACTGGAAAGTTGCAGTCTGAATTAACTGCAATGGTTGCTGAAGCGCTTCCTGATTTTGCAGTACGAGCAGGAGGGGAAACTAGTGTTGATGTTGTTAGTAGGGGAGATAACAAAGCTGAAGCGCTTAATTCATTAGCGCAATCTTTTGAAGTTGATATTTGCAGTATTACGTTTATTGGCGACAGGATGACTCCTGAAGGTAATGATTATCCGACTTGTTTGACTGGAGCTTTGGCTGTGAAAGTAAGTAATCCTTCAGATACGTTGGAATTGTGCAAAAAGGTACTTGCTTTTTTGTGATTTGATATTTGCGAGTTTGCTACACTAAAATTCTAAAATTTGCAATACTATTTTTTTATTGTGGATAAAACCTACCCTGTATCCACATAGGGTATTTTTTCTTGTAAGCGTTTTTAGTAGTTTTTAAACTTGTTTTCATGGTTGGGGGATTGATTACGCGTCGATATGCGGGAGATCGACACGTAGGAGATGCAGTGCGCAGGTTGATGGGGACTGCGCACTGTACTTTTTCTTCAAAAGGAAGTGAGAATGAAAGTCAAATCGAAAATAAAATCGAAAATAATAACGTAAGTAATAACGAAAATTGCGTTGAAAATACTGAAGTAAATTCTATAACTGAAGTTAGTTGGAAAAGCGTAGTAGTTGCATTATTTAATACTTTACTTCCTCGAGGCTGTGCAGGTTGTGATTTTCCAGATACAGTTTTATGCAATAAGTGTTATGAAGAATTTGCGTCTTGGCAAGTAGCATCCTTATCTAGCAGCATTACTGGTTGCCGTTATTCCTGCGCTAAATATGATGGAAATGTTAGAAGAGCAATATTGCGTTGGAAAGATCACGACGATGTAGCTTGTGATGCAATTTTTGGCACTTTACTTTCGAATTTGATAGTACGAGTTATTCGAGAATACGTAAGTAATTATTCGAATAATAAATTCAATAATGTTTTGAATAACAGAATTCTTATTATTCCTACGCCATCAGCATCTAAATCATTTCGCAGACGTGGAAGAAAACATGTGGATCCTGTAGCGAAAATAGTTGCAAGAAACTTGAATAATTCTGGTATTCCTGCGATTTTTTCGAGTCCTCTTAAAATGAATTCCTTCGTGTCAAATAAATCTGTACAAACTTCTGGATCTTCTGGTAGAGCTGCTCGCGCTTTGAATGCTTTTGTTGTAAAGAAAAATATACTTTCGAAAACTGATCATCCTATTTTCGCAATTGTTGTTGATGATATTGTTACTACGGGTTCAACTATGAACAGTTGCGTTCGTACTTTAAATGATTCTGGTATTAAAGTTCTTGCTGGGTTTTCGCTAGCTGCAGTGTCTGATACGCGCGAAGATGAAACTTAAAATTACTTTTTATCAGATACGTTATAGTTTAGTGGAAGAGTGATTTCAAAATTTGGCCCACGTTTATCGTCAACAACTTTTACTGTTCCATTGTGTAATTCTGCTGCCCATCGTGCTATAGAAAGCCCAAGTCCAGTTCCGCCTGATTCGGTGCCAATTCTTTGATTTCCTTTTACAAATCGTCTGAAAATCTCAGATCTCTGCTCTTTTGGAATTTGCTTACCGAAGTTTATAACATTACTAACTAAAGTATTATGTTCTTTATCTTCTTTGGAGCAAATAAGAACATGCGTATTATCTGGTGAATGTTTCAGAGCGTTTGAAATAATATTTGTAAAAAGTTGAGAAAGTCTATTTCTGTCTCCAGTAAGTTTAATATTTTGCTCAATTTCAACTTCAATACTGTGATTGTGTCCAGCATCCGCAACTTCAAGCGGTTCAATAATTGTATCAAGGAATTCTGCAACATCAAAAGTTGTAATATTTAGACTTTCAGCTCCAGCTTCTACTCTAGATAAATCAAGAAGAAATGTGATTAAATCTGCTAAGCGGTGGGTTTGGTTCAATATTGAGTCAAAATTAGCCGGAGTTGCTTCAATAACTCCATCTGCAAGATTCTCTAACATTGCTTGTAAAGCAGAAACTGGTGTACGTAATTCATGACTCACATTAGCTATTAACTCTCTTCGCATTTGATCATCATGTTCAAGTTCTTCAGCCATTTCGTTAAAAGCTAATGTTAGTTTTCCTACTTCATCTCTACGATTTTCTATTGCGACTCTAACTGAATAATCACCATCTGCCATTGCTTCAGAAGCATCGCGCATTTGTCTTAATGGTGCAGTTAGTCCTCTTGAAAATGTGTATGTTATGCCTAGTGCTACAGCAAGAGTAAGAGGCATAGCAATCCAACCATTTAAGCCCATTTTTAGCAGGAACCAAGCCATAACAAAAGCTATTGCTGTAGCTACTACAATAATTGCGGAAAGTTCACCTTTTAATGATGAAAAGAATCCTACAGGCCTATGAGGATACGTGTGACTTGTTTTATGATATAAATGATTTTTACTAAATCTGTTATCAGAATTGTTTATTTTTGAAGTAGACACAAAAGTTATACGCGACGTTTCTTCTTGCTTTGCTTTAGTAGTCATTATGATTCTACCTACTTTTCTCGCTGTCGTCGCGATTTCTAAGACTTCTTCTAAGACTTAGTTTGTGATTGTAATATTTGATCATAATCAGGCATAGGAGGTTCAAAAGCGTATCCTATACCGTGCACAGTTCTAATCCAATTAGAACCAATTTTATGTCTTAAAGATTTAATATGAGAGTCAACAGTGCGAGTTCCAGAAGCGTCAGGCCAATCCCATACTTTTTCTAATAATTCTTCGCGCTTAAAAACTGTATGTGGTTTTCGTGCAAGCATTGTAAGCAAATCAAATTCAGTAGGAGTGAAATGAATCTCTTTATTGTCTAACAGTACTGAACGTTGCTTAGGTTTAATTACTAAGTTTGCGAAAGTTATTGTACGTTCTTTTTCAACAGTCTTAGCTATTTGAGTTGCTCTTTCTACTCTTCGTAGCAGAGCCGCACATCTAGCAATAAGCTCTCTAGGAGAGAACGGTTTAGTCATATAATCGTCTGCGCCGGCACTTAAACCTACTATTTTGTCTGATTCGGCATCTCTAGCAGTTAGCATAAGAACTGGCACAGGTCGCTGCGCTATAATCCGCTTTGTTGCTTCTATTCCGTCCATAATTGGCAACATTACATCCATAATAATAAGATCAGGATGTAATTGCTGAGCTGCTCTAACAGCAGACGCTCCATCAGATGCTACTCGAGCTACCCAACCTTGTGCAGCTATTCGCTGCGCTATAGCTGTGGCAAGATCTGGCTCATCTTCCACAACAAGTATTGTGCGAGTAACTCCGTTACCTGATGGAGCGTTCAGCATGATACTATAAAAACCTTTCAGTGCTTTACTGGCTTTAAGAATACTGCGCCAAGAGCAGGTACAGTAATTCTTGCAGAGTATGGTCGCGAATGATATTCTTCAGCTGCAGCAGTAAATGTGCCATTGTGAATATCAGAACCGCAATACTTTGCATCATCTGTAGTTAGTATTTCTTTCCACTGGCCGCCCTTTGGCAACGCAACCTGGTAGTCTTGCCAAGCTTGTCCAGAGAAGTTAACTACTACTACGATTTCTTCGCCATCGTCACCGATACGCATATAGCTTAAAGTATTATGATCAGAATCATCACTTGTAAGCCACTGGAATCCATCTGGAGTGAAATCTTGGCTCCAGAATGCGCGCGAACTTTTGTACAAAGCATTAAGATCGGCGACTAACTTCTGCACTCCCTGATGGAATGGCCATTGAAGTTCATTCCAATTAAGTGACGTGTTGAAGTTCCATTCGCTAGACTGACCAATTTCGCCGCCCATGAATAGCAAGTTCTTTCCAGGATGAGACCATTGGTATGCAAGCAGTGCGCGCAATCCTGCGAATTGCTGCCATTCATCGCCAGGCATCTTTCCAAGAAGTGAACCCTTACCGTACACAACTTCATCGTGGCTTAATGGCAAAACGTAATGTTCAGAATACGCATAAACCATAGAGAATGTAATCTCATTGTGATGCCAACGACGATTAATAGGCTCTTCTTTAAGATACTGAAGAGTATCGTGCATCCAGCCCATGTTCCACTTCAAACCAAAACCAAGACCGCCCATATCGGTTGGTGCTGTCACACCTTGATAAGCAGTGGACTCCTCGGCAATCATCATAATGCCAGGATTATTCTTGTAAGCTGTTGCATTTGCTTCCTTGATGAAATCAATAGCCTCAAGATTCTCGCGTCCTCCATACATGTTCGGACGCCACTGACCAGCTTCACGGCTGTAATCAAGGTAAAGCATCGAGGAAACTGCATCAACTCGAAGCGCATCAATATGGTATTCGTCAAGCCAGAAGCAAGCATTTGCTACAAGGAAGTTCCTTACTTCATGACGTCCAAAGTTGAAGATGTAAGTGCCCCAATCTGGATGTTCTCCACGCAGTGGATCTGGATCTTCGTACAATGCCGTACCGTCGAAGCGTCCGAGAGCAAAATCATCCTTAGGGAAGTGCGCTGGCACCCAATCCATAATTACGCCGATACCGGCCTTGTGAAGCTTATTAACCAAGTATTTGAAATCGTCAGGGGAGCCTAGGCGAGAATCAACTGCATAATAGCCCGTAACTTGGTAACCCCAAGAACCTGAGAATGGATATTGCGCAAGTGGCATAAACTCTACGTGAGTAAAGCCTTCTTGCTGAACGTAATCAACGAGCTTATCAGCCAAATCCTTATAATTCTCAAGATCTCGGTTCCAGCTATTTGCTTGAATTTCGTAAATACTTATAGGACCGTCGTGAGTATCGGTCTTTGCGCGATTCTCAAGCCACTCACTGTCATGCCACTTAAACTCGGAATCAACAACAACAGAGCCTGTATTAGGTGGTACTTCATGAGAGCGTTCCATTGGATCTGCTTTCATGATCCAATTTCCAGCTTGTGTCAATATTTCGAACTTATAAACTTCTCCAGCAACTACGCCTGGAATAAATAATTCCCAAATTCCTGAAGAACCAAGTGAACGCATAGCGTGACGACGACCGTTCCAGTAGTTGAAGTTGCCAACTACTCGTACAGCTCGAGCATTTGGAGCCCACACTGAGAACGCAGTACCTGTAACCTTCTTAACCATCTTTCCAGTTTCAGGCGAGACTAATCCCCATGTGTCAGTGATGCTCTTTACATGAGCGCCAAGGGCTTCCCAAAGGCGTTCATGTCTTCCTTCTCCAAAGAGATACATATCGAGTTCGCCAACTTGTGGAAGATAGCGGTATGGGTCGTCATCTACTGACTCAGTGCCATCTACTTCTACAGTTTTTACACGGTAGCTAGGAACAGACCATTCTTTTGTTTTCGTGTGCTTAACAGCTGGAACAACGGCGGTGAAAATACCGTTATACTCATGCTTTGCTTCGTATTCACCGCTTTTGGTGAGAATGGTTACTTTCTTGGCCATCGGTCGTAAAACACGAACGGTAGCAGTGCCAGCACCCTTGTCGGTTCCTAGGTGTCCGCCTAGAACCTCGTGTGGATTGTAGTATTCTGCATTGCTCACCGCAGCAAGCACATCCTGTCGGACTGCTACTGCGACTGCATCTTCATTGATGTTAGTAACTGTACTCATGTGCACTATCATACATCATTCTTGAATTATGTCGTAAGCGTTTTGACATATAGTAAAAAAATTGTAAAACTTTTTTCAAGTCGTACCCTTGTGGAAAACTTATAAGAGTTTTTTCTGTGTTTACGGAGGGTTCTGTGGATTATCAAATCGGCGATATGGTCGTCTATCCTCGTCATGGCGCTGCTCGTGTTGAAGAGATCAGTGAGCGTACTGTGAAAGGAGTTACTAGGCAGTATTTGCGTCTAGTTGTACTGTCTTCCGACGGCTTAGAGATTAATGTGCCGGTGGATAATGTTAAAAAAGTTGGCGTTAGAGACATTGTTGGTGCGAAAGAAGTTGCAAAAGTATTTGAGATTTTGCGCACACCAATTATAGAAAAAGAAATGAATTGGTCTCGCCGTTATAAGTTGAATGTAGAAAAAATAGCTACAGGTGACGTTAATAATATTGCTGAAGTTGTGCGTGATTTATCTCAGCGCGATGTTGATGAGCATGGATTGTCAGCTGGAGAAAAGCGTATGCTTGTGCGCGCAAGAAGTGTTCTTATTTCAGAAATTGCTTTGTCTGAAAAGATTGATGAGCATGAAGCTGAGCGTTTGCTAGATGTAAATCTTGGTTATGAGAGTCCAAAGCCTGGAGATGAAGAACATCATACTATGGCTCCGCAAGAGGCTGCAGCTGATACCCTTGCTTTGCTGTCAGCTAGAAATAAGAAGTCCAAAAAGAAGTAATTAATAATTTAATTAATAATTAATAATTAATAATTAATAATTAAATCTGTGAAATACTTCATTCTATAGTTTTGAAAAAAGCCAGGAAAAAACTTCCTGGCTTTTCTTATCTTATTTTCTAATTTTATTTACTAATTTACTTTCCTGGATCCTGCTGACCTTTGTTTGAATTTGGTTTTCCGGCTTCAACAGGATGTGGATTTTCAGTTATAGGTTCTTGTGCATCAGTATTGTCAGTTTTCTTATCCTCATCTTTTGCTAAAGCTTCACGAATAGTCTTTGTGTTGTTTGCGGCATTATTCATGTCGTCACAAATTTTAGTAATCCATTGATCTAAGCTTTTAGCATACGATGGCATTAATTCGCTTACTGAAACAGTACTCGTGTAGCTACGTCCAGCTATGCCAACTAAACGGTTATAGTTGTCGTCGCTTTGCTGAGTATCGTTAATCAATATGTCTATATGTCTACCTTCAATCAACTTCTGAAACTCATCTATACTCGATTTGTCTGGAAGATTTCCTTGATTGATTGCATCTGAATAGCTTTTTGGAGTGCTATCTTTAAGACCAATATCTGACATTAGCCAGAATAAGATCGACGAAGTTGAAGCGTACTGCAAGCTTGAGTGTTCTTTAGAGAATTTCTTTATATATTCTTCTAATTTCTTTTCACGATCTTGCCATTGGCTAAGTCGATCGTTAAAAACTTTTCGTTTATCAGGTTTCACTCTTGTTAATGCTTCTGTTACTGCGGATGCCACTGCGTTTCTCGCATCATTTGAGAACCATAAGTAAGGATTATCTCCATTCAAGGCTCCTACTGTGGATGCTGCACTAATAAACTCTGCATTCTTTGGACGTATTTTTGTAATCCAATCGTCGTAGCCTGCTCCATTTACTAGAAGCACTTGCGCATCCTGTATGTCTTTGGAATTTTTACTATTTGGTTTAAACGAGGAAATATCGGTATCACTACCCGAAAGTATGGAAGTAACTTTTACGTCATCTCCACCAATTTCTTTTGCTAGGCTTCCCCAAGTGTCAATAGTGGAAACAACAGATATAGGTTTTTCTGCGGTTTTCGTTTTCTTTGGTTTTGTTTCTTGCGACCCGCATGCTGCTAAACTTATTGCCATTGCTGATGCTATTACGCACGCTATGGCTGTTTTTGCAACATTGCATAATGTATGAGTAACGGTACGCATCATTGTCGCTCCTTCAGTACATGGTTTTATTTGGGCCTACGATTTGTAAGTAGTGTCGCATACCTCTATACTTCACGATAGCCTATTCATACGAATTGTGCGAGTTGGATTACGAGAGTTGTAGTGCATAATTCTTGAGAGGTGATATATATGACTGTTATTTTGGATGGCAAAGCTGTTGCTGAAAATATTAAGCACGATTTGCGTGAGCGTGTTAAGAATTTACATAAACTTGGGATAGAACCTGGTCTTGGTACATTATTAGTCGGTGAAGATCCTGGCTCTTTAAAATATGTTGCTGGAAAGCATAAGGATTGCGAAGATGTCGGTATCCGTTCAATTAGGTGCGATTTGCCAGAAACTGCAAGTCAAGAGGATATTTTACAAGCTGTAGAGAAGCTTAATAATGATCCTGCTTGTACTGGTTTTATTGTGCAATTGCCGTTGCCTAAAGGTATTGACATGAATAAGGTTATTTCATCAATTAATCCTGCAAAAGATTGTGATGGAATGCATCCTTATAATCTTGGCGAATTAGTAACTCATATTTCTGGAGATATTAACACGCCTCTTCCTTGCACTCCACGCGGTATTTTAGCTCTTCTTGATGCGTACAAAATAAATCTTAATGGTAAATCTGTTTGTGTTCTTGGAAGAGGGATTACTGTTGGTCGTACAGTAGGTCTTTTGCTAACTCGCAGGGGAGTTGACGCTACTGTAACTTTATGTCATACGCATACTAAAAATCTTCATGAGATTATGCGTCAATCAGATGTGATTATTGCTGCTATGGGCAGCGCTGGTTTTGTGAAACCTTGCGACGTAAAACCAGGTGCAGTGCTTGTTGATGTTGGAGTATCACGAGTATTTGATGAAGATGCTGGAAGATACAGAATAAAAGGCGACGTTGATATAGCTTGTAGAGAGATATCTTCTGCGTATTCTCCAAATCCTGGAGGAGTTGGTCCTATGACTCGCGCAATGCTGCTTGCTAACGTTGTTGATATTGCCGAGCGTTCAACACGCCCGGAGTAAAACGTAGATTTTGGCTAGGGCTGCTTATAAACTCAGTAAGAGTGCGCGCGTAAGCGTGTATTTACTATAACTAAATATCGAGTAATATCCACCCCAAGAAGAAACCACTAATAGGTAATGGCAGAGAATAATAACGAAGTCGCCAAGGTTGCGATTAATGATATTGGCACCGAAGAAGACTTCATCAAGGCAGTCGATTCAACCATCAAGAATTTTGACGATGGTGATTTAGTTGAAGGTACAGTCGTAAAGATTGATCACGACGAAGTATTGTTGGACATCGGCTACAAAACTGAAGGTGTAATCCCTTCCCGTGAACTTTCCATCAAGAAAGACGTTGATCCAGATGATGTTGTCGAAGTTGGCGACACCATCGAAGCCCTTGTTGTCACTAAGGAAGACAAGGAAGGACGTCTGATTCTGTCCAAGAAGCGTGCACAGTATGAGCGCGCTTGGGGCGATATCGAGAAGATTAAGGATGCTGATGGTGTTGTTGAGGGCACTGTCATCGAAGCTGTTAAGGGCGGTTTGATCGTAGACATCGGTTTGCGCGGCTTCCTCCCAGCTTCCTTGGTTGAGATGCGTCGCGTTCGCGATCTATCTCCATACATTGGCCAGAAGATCAAGGCTAAGATTCTCGAACTCGATAAGAATCGCAACAATGTTGTACTTTCTCGTCGTCAGTATCTCGAGGAAACCCAGTCTGAAGTTCGCGAAACCTTCCTTTCGCAGCTTAAGAAGGGTCAGATCCGTGAAGGCGTTGTGTCTTCTATCGTGAACTTCGGCGCATTTGTCGATCTCGGCGGTGTTGACGGCCTCATTCACGTGTCTGAGCTTTCCTGGAAGCACATCGATCACCCATCTGAGGTTGTTAAAGTTGGCGACAAGGTTACTGTTGAGGTTCTCGACGTTGATCTCGATCGCGAGCGTATTTCCCTCTCCCTTAAGGCAACTCAGGAAGATCCATGGCAGCGTTTCGCTCGTACCCATGTTCCTGGACAGGTTGTTAAGGGCAAGGTTACTAAGATTGTTCAGTTCGGTGTGTTTATCTCCGTTGAAGACGGTATCGAGGGCTTGGTTCACATTTCTGAGCTTGCAAACCGTCACGTAGAAAACCCAGAAACTGTTGTTAAGGCTGGCGAAGCAGTGTTCGTCAAGGTTATTGATGTTGATCTTGATCGTCGCCGCATTTCCCTCTCCTTGAAGCAGGCTAACGAGGCTGTTGATCCAAATTCTGAAGATTTCGATCCAGCTCTCTACGGTATGCCAGCTGAATATGATGCTGAAGGTAACTACAAGTACCCAGAAGGCTTCGATCCAAACACTAATGAGTGGATGGCTGGCTACGAGCAGCAGCGCGAAGAGTGGGAAGCACAGTATGCTGCAGCTCACGAGCTTTGGGAAGAGCACAAGGCTTTCGCTGCTAAGGAACTTGCAGCTGCAGCTGAATCTGCTGCCGCTGACGGTCAGAACGAAGAAGCTGAAAAGAAGCCAGCTAAGGAAGAAAAGAAGGAAGAAGTTGCTTCCAACTATTCTTCTGAAGCAGCTAGCGAAGGTGCTTTAGCTGATTCCGATCAGCTCGCAGCTTTGCGCGAACAGCTTTTGAGCGAAAAGAAGTAGTTTCTACTTTCTACTAGAAGCTTATTAAGAATTGCCCCGGTGAGTAATCATCGGGGCAATTTTGTAATCGAGTTACTTCTAGTGGAATATAAACGAGAACAAGCGGATATAAGGGGATTATTTATAATTTATATATGACAATAATGCGGATTGCTGTAACTGGCGGAATTGCAGCCGGAAAATCTACAGTAGTAAATCATTTGCGTTCGCTTGGTGCGTTTGTTATAGATTACGATGTTTTAGCGCGTAAAGTAGTGGAACCAGGAAGCGCAGTGTTACAACAAATTGTAGGCATTTTTGGGGAAAATGCCGTTAAGAATGATGGCTCTTTAAATCGAGCGTTTATTGCTGAGCGTATTTTTGGAGATGGCGATGAACGTAAGCAAGCGTTAAGTAAGATTGAGTCGCTTATTCATCCTGCTATTTATGATTGCGCAAAGCTTTTAGAAAGCGAATATAAAAGCGAGTATGCTAGTAAAATTTCTAAGGAAAATTGCAATTCTAAAGAAAATCGCAATGAGATAAGCAGCATGAGATCTGTTATTGTGCACGACATTCCACTTCTTGCGCAAGTAATCGACAGCATTCCATTTAGTTTTGATCATATTATTACTGTTGAAGCACCTCAAGAAATTCGCGTTAAGCGAATGATAAGCGAGCGAAATATGACTGAGAGTCAGGCTTTAGCGCGCATAAATAGTCAACTTCCAAGTAAAGTTCGAAAAGATATGGCGGATTTTGTAGTTGATTCCACTAAACCAATGGAATCTATGCTTAACAGTGTTGACGATACGTTGAAATCATGGTTGCGCGAAATAAACAATAAAAGTGCTGAAATGGTGAAACTGGGGAAGTAAAAAACTGGGGAAGTAAAAGATTATGTCGAATAAAATTCAGCGCACAAACAAGCCTTTTGTAGTAAAAGCGCCATACAAGCCTTCGGGCGATCAGCCGCAAGCAATCGAAGAGTTAGCAAATCGCATTGAAAACGGCGAAAACGACGTTGTTTTAATGGGTGCTACGGGAACTGGTAAAACTGCTACAACCGCTTGGCTGATTGAGCGTTTGCAGCGGCCGACGCTTATTATTGAGCCGAATAAGACTTTGGCAGCTCAGCTTTGCGCGGAGTTTCGTGAGCTTATGCCAGATAATGCTGTGAGCTATTTTGTGTCTTACTACGATTACTATCAGCCAGAAGCGTACATTCCGCAAACAGACACGTATATTGAAAAAGACTCGAATATTAACGATGATGTTGAGCGTCTTCGTCACGCAGCTACAGCGAATTTGCTTACGCGACGGGATTGCGTTGTTGTAGCTACTGTTTCTTGCATTTATGGACTTGGTACTCCAGAGGAGTATGCCGAGCGAATGCTTATGTTAAGCGTTGGCCAGCAGCTTGAGCGAGACGATTTATTACGTCAATTTGTGAGCATGCAATACAAGCGCAATGACATTGCTTTTACGCGCGGAACTTTTAGAGTGCGCGGAGATACGGTTGAGATTATTCCAGTTTACGAAGAATTAGCTGTGAGAATTGAGTTCTTCGGTGACGAAATCGACAGAATTACAATGTTGCATCCGCTTACAGGAGAAGTAATTCGCCAGGAGAGTAGCGTTCATATTTTCCCAGCGTCTCACTACATTGCAGGACCGGAGCGCATGGAGCGCGCGCTTGAGGCGATTGAAAAAGAGCGTGACGATAGAGTAGCGCAGCTTAAAAAGCAGAATAAATTGCTAGAAGCTCAGCGTTTGGAAATGCGAACTACGTATGATTTGGAGATGCTTCGCCAAGTGGGAGTATGCCCAGGAGTGGAGAATTATTCAAGGCATTTTGACGGACGCGCGGCAGGCACGCCTCCGCATACGCTGCTTGACTTTTTCCCAGACGACTTTTTGCTTGTTTTAGATGAGTCGCACGTAACCGTGCCGCAAATCGGAGCTATGTATGAGGGAGACGCTTCGCGCAAAAGAACGCTTGTAGAGCATGGTTTTAGGCTTCCTTCTGCAATGGATAATCGCCCGTTAAAGTGGAAAGAATTTTTGGAGCACGTTGGTCAAACTGTGTATCTTTCTGCAACGCCTGGAGATTACGAGCTTGGGCTTTCGGATGGCGTAGTTGAGCAGATTATTAGGCCTACAGGTTTGCTTGACCCTAAGATTGAGGTTCGACCTGTAGAAGGCCAAGTTGACGATTTGCTTGCGGAAATTAAGGCGCGTGTTGCCAAAGATGAGCGCGTGCTTGTTACTACACTTACGAAGAAAATGGCGGAAGACTTAACTGATTACTTTTTGGAGCTTGGTATTAAAGTTGAGTACTTGCATTCGGATGTTGATACTTTGCGCAGAGTGGAGCTTTTGCGCGAGCTTCGCGAAGGCAAAATTGATGTGATTGTTGGCATTAATTTGCTTCGTGAGGGCTTGGATTTGCCGGAAGTTTCGCTGGTTGCGATTTTGGATGCAGATAAGGAAGGCTTCTTAAGATCTTACCGTTCGCTTATTCAAACGATTGGCCGTGCTGCTCGTAACGTTTCTGGAACTGTACTTATGTATGCGGATAGCGTTACGGATGCTATGAGCAAGGCTATTAGCGAGACAGAGCGCCGCCGCGAAAAGCAAATCGCGTATAACAAGGCTCATGGAATTGATCCTAAGCCTTTGCGAAAGAAGATTAGCGATGTGAACGATATGCTTGCTAAAGAGGATGTTGATACACAAACTTTGCTAGCAGGCGGTTACAGGAATGCTAATAAGGCTGGAAACTCGCATTATGGAGTGCCAAAAGAGCCGAATCTTGGGGAGAAAAGCAAAGAAAAGCGTATGGCGAATATTTCTGCGTTGCCACAAGATGAGATTATTTCTTTAATTAAGAATTTGAGCGAACAGATGCATACGGCGGCAGAACAGTTGCAATTTGAGCTTGCGGCGCGATTGCGCGACGAAATACGTGATTTGAAGAAAGAATTGCGGCAAATGGATGCGGCTGGTAAGTGAGCGCATCTAATCGCAACTTAATCGTGAGTTAATCGTGAGTTAATCGTGCGAAATTTGTGTTTTTATTTTTTGATACGCGTAGAAAATAAGAGTTTTTGGTATAATTAATCGTGAGTTAATCGTGAGTTAATCGCAGCGCATAAATCCCATAAATTAAGGTGAGTAATTTGCAACAATCAATGTGCTCGCCTTATTATTTTAGCTCGCCTTAATTGTTTTGGTGTGACTTGTTGTTTGCGTTTGCAATTCCTATTCAGTTGGATTACTTTAGTTAGTCTGAATTATATACAATGCAATGACAATATGTTGAAGATAGGCGAATATTTGCGTATAGTAAAAGAAGATGGAGGTATTGTATATGACTACTACGAATTTAAATATCAGAACAGATAAGGTAAT
>CAMYPN010000013.1 GCA_947292085.1 uncultured Gardnerella sp.
ACGCATTACTAATATCAAAAGCTACTTTGCCTTTTGCAATCATCTTATCTAAAGATTTAACATCGGCAGGTGTGAATTTTGATTTATTGTAATACATTATCCATGAGTTGGTTGTATACGGAACGCCGTATAGTTTTCCATCTGTGCAGGTAACACTACGAACAATTACATCATCGTTCTGCTTTTTTACCTGTTTAACAGCGTATGGTGGAAGTTCGCCCAATTTGCCAAGTTTTAATAACTCTCCAATCAGATCATTGTAGTAACAGAAAACATCAGGACTTTCGCTATTTTCATTCATTTCTTTTACAGTGTCGATAGGCTCAACCGTGCTATTTTTAAAAGTTATTTTGTATTCTGGATGGATTTTCTGGAATTTTTCTTCCATTTTCGTAACCCAACTATTGTCGTCGCGAGCTGACCATACGGTTAAATTAACGTCTGTAATTTTCGTAGGTTTAATATGTTTCTTCTTCTTGTGTTTTACTATTTTCTTATTATCGCTAAAAAGTATTTTGTCGCTGTAAGACTGGTTAGTACCGTCGTTACCGCACGAAGAAAAGCTTACGAGCATTACTGCTGCAAAAACGCTACAAAATAGTTTCTTAAGTTTACTCATTTCATCCCTCTAAATTATCTCTCTAGATATAATTAACTCAACACAAACAAAAATATTAAAAAATCAGCTCGCCCACACGCTATCGTCTTGATTGTTTTCATCACCATTATTTTCTAGTGATTTCGAATACGTATATTCATCATCAATTACACCAGAGTCAGCGTCTGCGTTGATTGCAGCAAGTACACGTTTATCCATTTTGTATTGTGGTAGCACGTTTTTAATGTAACTTTCTACAGCATCTTGCATAGCAACGTCGTGACCAACTTTTTCTGCCATAAACCATCTATGGTCAAGTACTTCGTGGAAGAACTGAGCTGGTTCAATTTGTGAACGGAATTCAGGCGGAATCATACGAACAGTAGGTTCAAAAATTTCACGCATCCAGTCGGTTGCGACGATTTCTAAGTCTTCACCTTGACGCCAGGTAGCAGTACGGTAAGCGTCCAAATCGTTAAGTAATCTGCGTGCCTGATTTTCCTGCACGTCCAAACCGGTTAGTCTTAACAATTTACGCGACGCATAACCTGCATCAACAACTCGAGGACGAACCAAAACTCTACGGCCGTCTTCTGAAGTTTTCATTTCCAACTCGTCTACGTCGAATCCAAGCTCATTAAGTCGATTTACTCTGCGCTCAATACGCCACATCTCATCTGGGCTAAACTTATCAACATCTGTAAGAGTGCTCCAAAGAGAATGATATCTTTCTACGAGTCGATTTCCTATACTAATTTCGTCTACTTCGCTAGGAAGAAGTTGGCCTGAACTCAAATCCATGAGCTCGCCGATAATATTGGTTCGTGCTAAATCTATATCGTATTCGCGCTGACCTTGAGTAAGACTTCCATGAAGATCACCGGTTTCTGCGTCTACTAGGAACGCTGAGAACGCGTCTGCGTCTCGTAAGAATAGAACGTTAGAAAGCGATACGTCACCCCAGTA
Source organism: uncultured Gardnerella sp. (assembly GCA_947292085.1). Classification (GTDB taxonomy): domain Bacteria; phylum Actinomycetota; class Actinomycetes; order Actinomycetales; family Bifidobacteriaceae; genus Bifidobacterium. The sequence continues at coordinate 1,565 of CAMYPN010000013.1, forward strand.
GAAGCCTGAAAGATGTAAACGTACCATTAGCACAGCTAAAGCATCTATAAGACGCTCTGCAGTATCTGGTCGAAGTGTGCGAGCAAAAAGTGCGCGGTATGGAAGTGAGAACTTTAAATGCTTAGTAACAAGCATTGCCTCGAGCTTTTCGCCGTTAGCGTCGCGTCTACCTGCAACAACTGCAATAGGTGTTACTGTTGGTAGCTCTAATTTGCGCAAACGCCTAAGAAGTTCATACTCGCGTTCTGCAATCTGGCGAGTGATTTCCTTCATAGCGTAAACTTCTTCGCCAACGTGGACGAATCTCACAACGTGTCTAGAAATACCACGAGGTAAGTTTACGAACAAGTCAGCAGGCCATTGAGCAAGCGGTAGCTCCCATGGGAGAGTAAACATTTTAGGATCTGAACTAGCAGCGGTGATTTTTAACGCTGGTGGTTCCTGTGACGATTCGCTTTCATCCTGCGCAGACACTGATGTTGCCTGTACAGCGCGCGGATCCAATTGAGGAGCTTCGTTCCATTCCATATGTTCTAATCTACCTGTCAAGCTCGGACGTAAATGGCGTAATTGCTGAAATCTCAGTTATATAGCCAATTACAGTATAAACAAATGATTAATAAATTTGCATTATTAATACAAAAGTTTATTTTAGTTGTAATTAATTTTGCACAGCATGACATGCATACTAAGCACTTATATCAAATGGCGAAAACGGGGCCTGCGATGCAAGCCCCGTAACCCTTATCGAAAGAACACTCTTAAAAATCAATTCTAAAAGTGCACAAACTTATGCTATTAGTTCAAACGCAACTCAGTAGAAGGTGCGAACAAATGCATCTTGGATGGGTCAATCTTAATCTTTACAGTGTCGCCAACCTTCGGCAAAGCACGTGGGTTCACGCGAATTGTCGTAAGCTTGTTCTGATCAGACATCATAGTTGATGCTTCTTCAGGGGAGCCGTCTGTAATGATGTTGCCATAGATGTAACCATCGGAACCAAGATCCTCAACGTTCACAACCTTCAAGGAGAAGGCGTTAGCATCGTCAGAAGTTGCTAAGCAAGCATCTTCTGGACGGAAGCCGACGATAATCTGATTATTATCTTCAGCGGTAAGCTTATCTACAGCTTCAGCTGGGAGAACGATAGAATCCTCACCAATCTGAGCACGACCATCAACAACTGGATGCTGGTTGAGGTTCATGGATGGGGAACCGATGAAGCCTGCAACGAATACATTTGCTGGGTGATCATAAAGCTCAGTTGGAGCACCAACCTGCTGCAAAACACCAAGCTTAATAACTGCAATGCGGTCACCCATGGTCAAAGCTTCGGTCTGATCGTGGGTCACGTACAAAGTAGTAACGCCGAGCTGACGCTGCAATGCTGCAATCTGCGTACGAGTCTGAACGCGGAGCTTAGCGTCAAGGTTGGAAAGAGGCTCATCCATAAGGAAGACTTTTGGTTCACGCACGATTGCGCGACCCATAGCAACACGCTGACGCTGACCGCCAGACAGAGCCTTTGGTTTACGATCCAAATATTCAGTCAAATCCAAAACTTCAGCAGCTTTTTCAACACGAACACGAATCTCTTCCTTAGGAACTCCTGCAATCTTCAAAGCAAAGCCCATGTTGTCTGCAACGGTCATATGAGGATACAACGCGTAGTTCTGGAACACCATAGCAATATCGCGATCCTTTGGCTGCATTGTAGTAACATCCTGGCCGCCAATGAGGATACGTCCTTTGTTAACCTCTTCAAGGCCTGCCAACATACGCAATGTAGTTGACTTACCGCAACCAGATGGACCGACGAGTACGAGGAACTCACCATCTTTAATAGTCATGCTTAAATCGTCAACCGAAGGCTTATCGTTGCCTGGGTAAATACGAGTCACATGATCAAATACAACTTCTGCCATGATACGTCCTTTCATCGGCAGGTACGTGCCGAACGATCCGTAGTGAAGGGTGTGCACTCATGACCCCAATTCCTACGTCGGCGGGTATCAATCGTCCACAGTTTACTTACCTGGTCCATTGAAGGTTCTCTTCGTTGAGCCATGCCTTAATATATCATGTTTTTCTTATAAAAACAGCAAAAAATCAGTATTTTGCCTAAACTCGGCGTGTCGAAAATATAATAATGTCAAATAAAAACACACATTCTAGATACGTAAAAATTTTTAATTTTTAAGAATCTTCTAATAAAAGTTTAATTATATAAATATTACTTAATATTAAAATTTAATTTTGCTATGGTTCGCATTACCATAATGCAGTATGGAAGACCTTAGCATGTTTGATTTGCAACCTGGCGAAAACGTTGGGGGATATACGCTTCTTGATCGTCTTGGCGGCGGGGCAATGGGCTCAGTGTGGAAAGTGCAAGACGATGGCGGTCAACTTTATGCAATGAAAATTTTGCGTGCAAGCATGCAAAGGAATACGAACGGCTCTTCGAGCAGTGAAGACGATGAGCAGAATAAAGCAAGAATAAGGTTACGCAGAGAAGCTTTATCTCTGCAAAAAATACATAATCCTGGTGTTTGCGGCATAGTAGACATGGAGCTTGACGCTTCAATTGCTTTTATAGTTACTGAACTTATTTATGGACATGACCTTCGTGAAGATGTGGAGGAAAATGGCCCTTATATAGCAGACGATCTTGAACGATTAGCACATAAACTCATTGATGCAGTGCGAGCAGTACATAAGGCTGGAATTATACATAGGGATATTAAGCCAACTAATGTGATGATTTCTATGACTGGACCAGTTCTGGTTGATTTTGGTATTGCTATGGGAGAAGGGGAGAGTCACGTTACTAGAACTGGTTTAGTTATGGGAACTCCAGGATTTATAGCGCCAGAAATTATTGAAGGTGGAGATTCTGACGACGTTACTGACTGGTGGTCTGTTGCTGCAGTTCTTGCGTTTGCTGCAACCGGCAAGCCTGTATTTGGTACGAAACCTATGATGGCAGTTCTTGAGCGTGCTGCTTCAGGAAATGCTGATTTGCGAGGACTTCCGCCGCGAACTATGGAAGCTTTTAGATCTGCATTGAATCCAGATAGATCAAAACGATGTGCTCCTGAAGAGCTAGAAAAAGCTATTAGCGAGGACGCGCTTAATCCGGAATCTTGGCCAGAGGCGAACCACCCTTTTGTGCGTGAAACAGCACGTGAAACGGCACGTACTGTGTGTGAAACAAAACGTGAAACACCGCTAGAGAATTTGGAAATTAGGTCTCAAAAAAAAGAGCCTGCACAAAAAATTCCTAATAATCCACGTAAATTATGGCCAGAATCTCAAAAAAATGACGAAACTATAAAACTAAACCATAAAATATCAAACTATACTACGTCCAATAATGCGCCAACTGGTACAAAATTATTACCAGCTAGCGCAACCTTTGAAACAATCCCATCGGAAGAAAATAGCACCACTCTGCTTAAAGAAACAATGCCAAAATACGATACATCAACAGAAAATAGGCAAGAATCAAATACGCCAATCGCGGCAGAATCTTCAATAGAACAAAACCAGAATGTAATACCACCTTCTTTTGAAAATCATAGAAATAGTGAAAATAAGGAAAATAGGGAAAGTAGCGAAAGCAACGAAAATGCACAAGAGGAACAAAACCATTCTGCAGATCCACATATTTATACAAGACGCGGAACATGGGTTGCAATACCTTGCATTTTTGTTATTTCATCTATTGCTGAATTATCGGTAATAGATTCATATTCAGCAAACATAATATTTATGCTGATTACAGCTACAGCAGGATTTAATACATCTGCACAACTTCACCGTATACAAAGTAATGATGGAATTTTTTCTCGAAATTTACTTATTAGAATAGGAAGTTTGCCGTGGCATTTTATAAAAGCCATTATTTATACGCTTCCTAGATTATTAGGAATAATTTTATGCGGAATGATTTGCGCAGCAGCTTATCCATTTATTACAGGTACTTCTCCGCAACTGTTAACGATTCCTTTGTGGAATTTTAGTGTGCAACTTCCAGCATATTCTCCTGACGTTTTTTCTCCTACGTCAGCCGGATATGCAATAGGCATACTAATAGGATGGTTAATTACATCCATATCTGGAAATACGAAAATTTTCCGATTAGGTTTAGGTGCTTTGTGTGGAGCTGGAAAAGTATAAACAAATAATCGATACCATCCCCATCTTTATATAATTAAAACTTCATTGATATCGTTGATGCCCTACATTAAACTATGTTGAAGTTGCAATGCTTTATGATAAAAGCATATTGCGTCTTATTTTTAGGCGGCACTGAAAGGGTCATAATGCCTCAAAACTTAAATAACAATGTGAATGGTAACGGTTATGCGCCAACAACAAACGAAAATATACATAAAACTGTTGTTGGAATTATCATAACGCTAATAGTTGTTAGCATGATTGCAGCTATTTGCATAGCAGCTTTTAACTCGTCGCGTAATAGCAATAATTCTAATGTTGCTAAAAAAGAAAATTACAAAGTAGTTATCAATGATTTAAGGGGAAAGGATTCTCCAGCTAATTTCAACAAAACAGGTGGAATTCTTACAAGCAAGCTTGGTTACAATAAGCCTGTTGATGGCGCTCCTACCGTGGCTTTGTATTTTGATCCACTTTGCCCAGGTTGTGGCCAATTTAGCCGTAATGTCGACAAGTATCTCATTAACATGACTAAAGCTGGTCAGATTAATTTGGAGATCCATCCTATGTCGTTCTTGGATGCTGCTTCTAGTGATCACTATTCTTCTCGCGTTTCTGGCGGTCTTGCTTATATTGCAGTAAATGATCCTGACCCGATCCACATGTTAGAGTTTATGAATAACATGTTTGCAGAAGATTTCCAGCCTGAGGAAGGTAGTGGGTATAAGCCTGTTAGTGACCAAAAGATAGCTGATCTTGCTGTAAAGTCCGGAGTGTTACGAGAAATTGCTGATGAAGCGTTCACTCGCAAATATGTTGAATGGCAAAATAGAGTTAATACAGCAGTTCCTGATTACAAGAATCTTTGGAATGTTTCCGGACCAAATAAGGGCGGCATGACAACGCCAACAGTCACTGTCAATAACAAGATTGTTGATTTATATACTGCTTCTGAAAAGAACATGGATTCTTTGGATGCCATTTTGAAATCTATTGATTTAAGCAAGGATGAAATTGGTGTTGAAGGGAAAATGCCGAAAGTAAAAGCTAACGAAGAACCTCGCGGCTTGTAATCCTTAAGAATAAAACGCAAATAATTAAGCCCTACTAAATGGTTGATATTGAACCTTTAGTAGGGTTTAATTTTAATTAAAGAGCAAAAGAAAAATACAAAATTTACAAAATATTCTGTATAAATTTTAAAAACCACACGCTGTAATGTTGTCTGGCATAGGGTGCTGATACACTGAATAACGTTCTTAAAAGCGCGCTAGTAGCGCTTGAGAATTGTGCCTCCTTAGCTCAGATGGCCAGAGCGGCCGCCTTGTAAGCGGCAGGTCGCCGGTTCGATCCCGGCAGGAGGCTCCGTGTAATCTTATGGCTGGGAAGTAAGTAAAAATCTATTTTTAAAAAATAAAATAAAAAATTTTTAATAAGATCATATAATATAGCGTATTATATACAGAAAAGCAGTTAAATGCTTACATACTTTCTGCGAGTAAGATTCTCGGGAGCCTTCCCCCAACTCAGGGTTTCCGAGACTGGGGTGGAACGTCCCCCAACCAGTTCCACTCCACGGGGGCGGGAATATCCCCTTCTCTCCCGCCCCCTTTTAACTTATTAAGACTTTTCACTACACTGATTTTTTAACAACTGAGTTAGCAAATTTTAGCGTAGTGCAAAACGTCGGTTATAATAAGTTTCAAGCTTGGTAAGGGAGTGAGCATATATGTCACGTCGATGGACTCCTCGACGCTTTGTAGTAATGCGTCGATTGCGCATTCTTATATGCGTTATATCTTTAGTTCTTTCTGGAACTGGAATTTTTATCCTTACTGCCAAGAAATCGGTTGCGTTAGTAGTAAATGGAAAGTCGCGAGTTGTAGAAACTTATTCAAGTACAATAAGTAGATTATTAGAGGAACAACATGTGCCTCTTAAAACTCACGATCAAGTTATTTCATCTTCTGGAAATATTATTAGTAACCACACTACAGTTACAGTTCGTAGCGCGTACCAAACTTTCGTAACCGTAAACGGAATTACCATACCTTTCTGGACTGTTGCAACTAGCGTTGATCAGCTTATTGGATTCTTCCGAGCAAATGAGCGTAATGCTGTAAAAATCACAGTAAATCTGCAAAATATTTACGATAAGCTTACTGGTGGATTATCTATTAACAAAAATGGCCCTGTAACTGTTATTGCAGACGGGAAAAAACAAGTTGCTCCAGACGGTACTCTTCCAGCTAGTTCCATACTTGATTCATTCGGTATTGTGCTCGGTAAGAATGATCGTGTAACAGTTGAGGAAGAAGATAACGTAACTGTTTTGCGAATAATTAGAATAACTCACGGAAAAGAAACGCGAACTGTATCAGTTCCTTTTGCTATTCAAACTGTTAATGATTCGTCTCTTCCAGCTGGAACTCGAGTAGTTCGTACTCGTGGCGAAAATGGAGAGCGTGAGGATGTCTATAACGTAACTTATGCGGATGGTAAGCCAGAAAGTGCTGTTTTAGCATCGCAAAACATGATAAAACCTGTTGTAAATCAAGTAGTTGCAGTTAGTACGAAAACAGTACAGCCTCCGCAGCCTAAGGTTCAACCTAAGTCGCAACCTAAGTCGCAAGAAAAGCCGCAACAAAAGCAGCAACAAAAACCGCAGTCTAAAGTTCAGTCAGAAAACGCACAGCAGAAGAATCAGCCTAAGCAACAAGCGCAACAGCAAGCGCAGCAGGCTCAGACACAACAGTCTAACCAGCAATCACAAGCGCAACAGCAGAATCAACAGCAGTCGCAGACTTCTCAACAAAATGCACAATCAAAAGCACAAGATTCTAAATCAGCTTCTGGATCTAAAAATCAAATAGCACAGCAAAGTGCAGATCAATCTTCTAAACAACAAGATTCACAGCAGAAAGCTGCAAAAATACCAGCGACACAACCTTCGGCACAACCTGTAACACAACCTCCTGCACCTGCTCCGGATGCGTCTGCAGATAATCCAAATGGAATGGTTCATGCAACACCAGAGCAAGCAAGAATTTACGCTCAGGCTGCGGCAGCACAAATGGGATGGACTGGAAAAAACTGGGAAGACCTTTTGTGGCTATGGAATAGAGAATCAGGATGGCGCTGGAACGCAGCAAACCCAAATTCTGACGCTTATGGAATTCCACAAGCTCTACCAGGCAAGAAGATGGCTTCTGCTGGAGCAAACTGGCATGACGACGCAAGTGTGCAGATTGCTTGGGGATTGAATTATATTAAAAACCGTTATGGAGATCCTACAGGCGCAGTAAACGCATGGCATAAGATAGGTTGGTACTAAACAAAAAGCGAGTAGAATGCTTATTTGATATAGTCCATAGTGAGATTCTTATAAAATGCGAAAACATACACAAATACAAAACAACTCGGGCGAAAATAATAAATTATGAGCATAATTAACGAAAACAATACGGAATTATCGCAAGACAATTTAGTAGCAGAAGGTCAACTTCTTGGAGCTGCGGATATTCGCCGTATTGCAGCAGAAGAAGGCATCACTCCAACAAAAAAATTTGGTCAAAATTTTGTAATTGATCCTGGTACTGTACGAAAAATCGTTAATGTCGCAAACATAAACGCAGAGAATACGGTAATGGAAGTAGGACCCGGTTTGGGATCTCTTACTCTCGCTATTTTGCAGACTGGAGCAAATCTTACTGCAGTTGAAATTGACCCAATGCTCGCAAAACGAATACCTTGCACGGTTGAAGAGTTCATGCCAAAAGCTGCAAGTAGATTTAACGTAGTATTGCACGACGCGTTAACAGTGCAACCAGAAGACGTACCAAAGCTTAAAAACGCAGAAAGTTTTACTCTAGTAGCGAATCTTCCTTACAATGTTGCGACTCCGATTGTGCTTACGTTACTAGAGAAATTCGATAATCTTACTAATTTCCTTGTTATGGTGCAAAAAGAAGTTGCAGATAGACTTTGTGCTGAGCCAGGAAGCAAAGTTTACGGAACACCAAGCGTAAAGCTAGCATGGTACGGCCGTGCGCAGCGCGCAGGTCTTATAGGTCGTAATGTATTTTGGCCTGCACCAAATGTTGATTCTGCGCTAGTTTCTTTTACAAGAGGGCAATATGCCAAAGACAATGTTGAAGAAAGAAATGTTGAAGAAAGAAAAGAAGTTTTCGAACTAGTCGATGCGGCTTTTAAACAGAGAAGAAAAACGCTACATTCTGCATTAAAAAATATAGTTCCAGATGAAGCTTACGATGCTGCTGGAATAGACCCTACTCGCAGAGGCGAAACTTTAACTTGCGATGAATTCGTAAAATTAGCGCGCGCTGTTAGACGATAAAATTTTCACATTTGTATCGGCCTACTGCAGTCATGCATGGTCAGTAAAATGCCATGTAATAGTGGCATATTTTATTAATCTACAGATCGGAAGTTAGCATGACGCAAATGCACGACGAGCGACTGGCGCGTAAAGAGTTCATGTATGAAAGAAAACGGTTTGTATTATCTGTCACATCAGCAGGCTTAGTTGTTGCTTTTATACTCGCTTTACTTGTGTTTTTCCACGCTTTTGGAATTAACAAACCGCAAGCTCCCGGAGCTAACCCTAATTATGGCATAATCGCTCCTTGCCCAATAAAAGGCAAAGAAGGAGACAAAGTGCCTTATGTTGATAGCCGATCAGTAGCTATTAGAGTACTCAACGGCACAAAATTCCATGGTTTTGCGAGAGCAGTAGGAGAAGCGTTACGAAACCGCGGATTTAACTTGATAGAGGTAAATAACAGCAAAACTAATAAAATGAAGCAAACTGTTATTTATTTTGGTAAAAATTCGGTTAATGAAGCGTACACTGTAAGCGCTAATTTCACGGATGCAATACTTCGGATGGACGATCGTCAAGACAGACTTGTAGACGTTGTTTTAGGATCAACATTCACTAATTTGAGACCAAAAACAGACGTTCCTGCAGCAGGTGCAGCAATCAATGAGATTAAGGGCTGCATTGACGTTAATTCGTTCAAATCACTACCTAAAGCTTTCCCTCACAAAAACATATAGTAAGAAAACATATAGTAGGTAAGATAAAAGTAAACAGTAACTTTTACCTTACCTACCTACTACTTGCTTATTGCTTACTTACTACTTAGTGAACTGTTCGTACCAGCTAAGTAATTCCGCAACGGCAACATCATGTTCAACAGGGCCATTATCTAATCTGTAGTCAAGCATGTGCTTATAAGCTGCGCCAACAGCTGGTCCTGGCTGTAAACTCAGCAGTTGCATAATCTCATTTCCATCTAAATCTGGACGAATAGCGTCAAAATCTTCTTTTTCTTTAAGAACTTTTACGCGCTCTTCCATTTCGTCCATTGCGTGTTCAAACATAAGAGATTTGCGCTTATTTTGTGTAGTAGCATCCGCGCGAGTAAGGCGATTCAGACGTTCATACAAATGACCGGAATCTTTAACATAACGACGAACAGCAGAATCTGTCCAAGGCTCATCAACGTATCCGTGGAATCGCAAGTGAAGATTAACAAGCTCACTAACATCTTCAATCATGTGATGATCAAAATGTAAAGCTTTCAAACGCTTACGGGTCATCTTCGCACCAACGACATCATGATGATGGAAACTTACTTTACCGCCATCTTCAAATTTACGAGTACGAGGCTTACCAATATCGTGCAGCAAAGCAGCCAATCTTAAAGTTAAATCAGGAGAAGGAACAGGTCCATCTTCGCTAGTTTCAAGAGCAATTGCACGCTCTAAAACCATCATTGTATGCTCAAAAACATCCTTATGCCTGTGATGTTCATCAATTTCTAGTTTCAAAGCAGGTATTTCTGGTAAAACTCGCTCAGCTAAACCAGAATCAACAAGAGCTTCAATGCCTTTTCTAGGACGGTCAGAAAGTAACAGTTTTATAATTTCATCACGAATACGCTCTGCGGATACGATAGACAAGCGATCCGACATAGCCAAAATAGCTTCAGCAGTATCAGCTTCAATAGAAAAACCAAGCTGAGCTACAAAACGCACAGCACGCATCATACGCAACGGATCGTCATCGAAAGATTGACGAGGATTTACAGGAGTGCGCAATATTCCCTTCGCTAAATCATTAGCACCGCCGAAAGGATCAACAAATACTAAATCTGGCACACGTAATGCCATAGCGTTAATAGTGAAATCTCGTCTAGATAGATCGCCCTCAAGAGTGTCACCATATTTCACAAGCGGTTTACGAGAATCTTCATCGTAAGCGTCAGAACGATAAGTTGTTACTTCAACTTTTACTTCCGTGCCATCCGGACGGCGTCGCATGGCACCTAAAGTACCAAATTTACGTCCCATATCCCAAAAACCGTCACGACCCCAACGTCGCAAAATAGGTTCAAAATCTTCAGGATGCGCAGATGTGCAGCAATCAAGATCATGAGAAGTTCTATGAAGCAGCATGTCTCGCACAGGACCGCCAACCAAAGCAAGCTCATAGTTTTCTTGAGCAAAAAGTCGCCCTAACTCCATAGCCTCAGGCCAAACTTCAAAGTCCACAAATACCCTTTCAGCTGAAAAACAATCTGCTTTACAGCATAGCGTTACCCCAATGCACAGCGGATTGAGTATGGTTGAGAGTATGGTTACTCCCAAAGATGTACGACGCATGATCGCCAATGCTTCGGGAGAGCATACCCAAAACCAGCCTAAGCTTAAAGTAACTCCTTTAGATATAGCTCGAATGCAGCGAATGATAAGGCCTCGCGAAGACGCTAGAGAAGAGCAAGATTTCGCTGATATTTCAACCTTTTCTAACGATTATGAAGCTACTTTAAAAAGCGCAAAAATAGTAGAATCAGTAGTTACAGCGCAGACTTTCGTAAGTCCTTCTCCTGCGATTATGCCGCAAAAACGGCTTGCTGATTTGCCAAAAACATTCGCTTCATTAGACGCTCAAGATCTTCCGATTGTGCGTGAATATTCTGCCGGTGGGCTTGTTTTTGACTCACTCGGGCGTGTCGCAATTATTGCTCGACACTCCAGAAGTGGGCACATGGAATGGTGTCTTCCAAAAGGGCATATAGAAAAAGGCGAAACTCCGCAACAAACTGCAGTTCGAGAAATTCAAGAAGAAACTGGAATTTTTGGTGAAATTGTTGATTCAATTGCCACAATTGACTATTGGTTTACTGGCACAAGTCAACGCGTACACAAATTAGTACATCATTTTGCGTTGCGTTACGTAAGTGGAGAGCTTACTGTTCTTGGAGATCCAGATCATGAAGCCGAAGACGCTATGTGGGTTAATTTTACAGAGCTTAACGATGTGTTAAGCTATCCAAATGAACGCAAAATAGCGTGGCTGTATGCTAGGAAAGCAAATAGGCGGTCTCAACAGTGATTAATCTTGCACGGAACGAACGAGTTTGGCTCCACTTTTTAAAAGCAAGTAGTAATGCGGTGAAATCAGTTTTAACAGTTTTTACTTACATTATTACGATTTTTGCCATAACTATTGGTGTTTGCGTAGCAAATCTAACATCTTTTGCGCAAGTTGCTAACGCTTATGAAAAATCTGCAAATAATAAAAATTCTAATAGCGGAAAAATCATAATACGAGTAAAAAACGCAACTCCTGTAGTAACCGGAACAAGTGGATATCATATTACTTTTTCAATAGAATCGCAGTCTGGCAAGCTGCCTGCAGGAAGAATTACTTTAGCAACCAACACAACGTATAAGTTTGTATCGAGTACAGATCTACAGAATTGGGCACAAGGAAAATCTAGAATTCAAACACCACAATATCTTGGATTTACAGACGTTTCAGAATTAGCGGAAGGTAAAAGCGAAACTTTTACTATCGATATTCCAGCAGATAATGCAATATTAAGTAGTATTAAACGTTGGGGGCCAAAGCCGGTTTCGTTAATTTACCATTCTAAAAATTACAAAAAAATAGAAATACTGCACACTTTTATGACTCGTAGTCAGGATGGTTTATACACAGCAGATTCCAATAAGCTTCACATAACGCCAATAATTCCGCTACTTGCGCAATCAAGCGAATGGCAAGCTAATTTAAACTATTCTGCTATAGAACCTAATATTTTATGCGAAAATCGTATAAATGATTCTGCAAACATGCGAAAAGAAAATACTGCAGCGGAAGACAACAAAACAGATAGTTCTGTAGATAAAAATAATCCTGATGCTGAAAGTAATGAAGCTGAAAGTAATGAAGCTGAAAGTAAAGGTTCTGAAAGTAAGAATACTGACGCTAAGGGAACTGAAAAAACTTTCGAGAACAATAAATCGATTATTTCCCTCAATAAAAACGCAATAAAACGACTACACAATTTAGAAGAAGTAGTTAAAAAACATGCTCAATTGCAAACAATTGCAGAGAAAAATACTCTTAGCGCAGCTCATCTTACGATTACGCCATCTGCTTTTATGCAGCCGGCAGGTTTTGATATAAGTGCTTACGCTGACGATAACAACGATAAACTTTACGAATCTGCAGGAATTAATAAAAACGCTTGGTCTGCAAAACTTGCGTCAGAAAGTAATCCTTACGGATTGTATTGTGCAAATATAAATCAAAAAAATACTCAAAAAAATACTCAACAAAATGAGCAAAATAACTCTAAAATTCCAACATACGCTTGGCAAACTCATGGAAAATGGACGCATAACGCACTAGAAGCGGCAAAAAATAACGGATATGATGCCGTTATTGCAACGAGCGGTTTCGATACTACAGCTTCTCATACTGAAGTTAATAAAAGCGTATATGATGCTCAAACAACAAACGGATATTCTCGAGTGCTTATATCGCAAAATATTTTGAGTACACTCGCCAACGATAATCCAACATCTCAAGAAGCTGCTGCGGAAGAAACTCAATCCGGAAGAATTAGTCGTCTTATTGCACAAAGTGCTTTCTACAAAATGCAACAACCAGGCGTATCTAGAAACATGCTTATTTCTTTTGCATCTACTTCTAGTAAAGATAATGTTGATAATGTTATGAGCGCGCTGGAACAGGCTTCTTGGCTTGATTTCAGCGACATTAATTCTCTTTCGCAATCCAGTGCATACCAGTATGGCAAAAAACCAGATTTCTTACACAACAGTCTGCCTGAAATTCCTCAGTCAAGTGATATAAGCAGCAAAGACGCTGCAGCAAGAAGTCAACTTTTAAACTCTCTTAGTCAAACACGAAATCAGCTCACACGTTTCACCAAAAACATTATTGACAATAATCGAAATCAGCAAAATAGTGACGAAGGTGACGTTCAATCTTTAGCTAAGCAAAATGCGAAACAAAAAGTGAAGAAAAGCAGCAAAACTTGGGGGAATGAGATAATTCAATTACATGATTATCTTTCTTCGCTAGAAACTTCCGGATACGACGGTGCAAATATCACGCAGAGCCTAAGCAATCTTTCTCACGAACTGTTTTCTGCGGTACGAATAATTCCACCCAAAGAACTTACTGCAGTAAGCGAAACAGCTAGTATGCCAGTTACGATTAGCAACAATTACCCTTATCCGATAAAAGTGTATCTTTCTGCAGACACGCACTCTATGGAAATCGTGACGACGAGAAAAACGTTAATAACAGTTGCTGCAAATAGCGAAACGCAAGTTACACTTCCGCTTAGAATTACTACTTCTAGCCGTGCGCAGGCTACTTTTGTTTTGGAAGATATGCAACATCACGCTTTTAGTGATACTCAATCAACTACTATCTCAAGTACGCTGCAAATTAGTGATAAAAGCGGTACGATTATTATAGTATTCGCCTTTGTTCTCGGAGCACTGGGACTCTGGCGACAATTCCATCGCGTAAAGGATCCGGACGAATGAGTTCAGTCGGTCGAAATTCGGTAATTATGGCCAGTGGCACGGCAGCCTCTAGAGTAACAGGCCAGATACGTACTATTCTTCTGGCAGCAGCACTTGGAACTACAGGTCTTGCTGCAAACGCATACCAAGCGGGATCTATGATTCCGCAGCTTATTTATACGCTTGTTTCCGGTGGAATTTTTAACGCCGTTCTTGTGCCGCAGATTGTTCGTACGCTTAAAAAAGAAGATGCTAAAGATCGATTAAATAAGCTTATTACTTTTGCTATTATTCTGCTTCTAGCAGTAACTGTACTAATGGCTGCAGCAACGCCGATTCTAACTCTTCTTTATGCGGGCGGCAGTCCTGAAATGATTGCCCTTACGAACTCGTTTACATTGTGGTGCATGCCTCAAATATTCTTCTACGGCTTATACACAGTGCTTGGTCAAATTTTGGCCGCCAAAGGTCGTTTTGCCATGTACGCGTGGAGTTCTGTAGCGGCAAATATTATCAGCTGCATTGGTTTTGGCATTTTTATTATGCTTTTCGGCAGAATATCGCATCAGCCTATGAGTTTTTGGAACACAAAAACAATGATGTTTACTGCTGGCTTCTGGACTTTAGGTGTTGCTGCACAAGCCGTAGTTCTATTCTGGCCGCTTATGAAAATTGGTCTACGTTACCGCCCAAGTTTTGGTATTCATGGAATTGGTTTGCGTTCCATGGGTCCTGTTGCAGCATGGAGCATGGGCATTGTTGTTATATCTCAAATAGCAACAATGATTACTACTCACATAACTACTAGCGTGCCATTTATTGCGGAAAAAACTATGCATTTGGATCAGTTTGATGTAGCAGGTAACGCAACCTACCAGAATGCTTATACCATATTCATTCTTCCATATTCGCTTGTTGCTGTTTCCGTGGCTACCGCTATTTTCCCGAAAATTTCGCGCGCAATTGCAGACCATGATATTCGTACAGCACGTATAGATTTAAGTAGATCTTTACGAAACGTAAGCGTTATCATGTGCTTCTTTATGATCACATTCATAATAATTCCTACGCCGATTTCTTTAGCGTTGCTGCCGTCGATTAGTTTTAAAGAAGCCCTGCTTATGTCAAATCCGCTTATGACTCTTGCTTTGGGGCTTCCGCTTATTAGCGCATACTTGATTATTCAGCGTACTTTCTACGCGTTTGAAGATGGAAAACATCCGTTTATTTTTACTTCCGTTCAGTTAGCTGTTCAGCTTGTATCGTTACTGTCTTGCGTTAATTTCTTGCCTCCAATATACTGGGTTACTGCTCTAGGAGCTACAGTTTCAGTAAGTTATATTCTTACATTCCCGTCACTTGTGTTGATGTTGCGTAGACGATTCCGCCAGGATCTTGACGATAAGCGCATGATATTAACTCATATAAAGATCGCTATTGCTTCGGTAGTAACTATTGTCGTATGCATGATTGTGCAAAATCCTATTACCTCGTGGATTGATTTGTCATCTCCAAAACTTCACGGTATGGTTCGTTGGTTTAGAGCTTTAGGATTGTGCGCAATAATGACAATAATTATCGCAGTAGTGTATATAAGTGTTATGTTACTGTTGCGTACGCAAGAAGTTATTTCTATGCAAGCTCCAGTATTGCGAAAACTCGCTAAAAGATTCCCGGTATTAATGCCTATGGCACGTTTTGTTAACCGTTATGATACTGAACGAGAAGAATCGCAAGAAGAGAAAGTTGAGCGCAAACCTCGAACGGTTCGCTCTCACAAGGTTGACTGAATATAAATTAAAATACTATAAGGTTTACGCTATTGCGAAGTGTAAACGGTAGAATAGAAGTGTTTTAATGTGCGCGTTTGCGCATCGCAATGCACTCAGGAAGATGAGGAACACATGGAACCGCGGTTGGGTGACATCGTACTTAACAGGTACGCTTTAGTATCGCAAATACGCAGCGAAGCGGGACTGCAAGTGTGGAAAGCAAGCGATCGCGTACTAACTCACGATTGCCAGCTGTTTATTATACGAGACACACGTTTCTTGCCTGAAATAAACTCTTTGTCGTCCATGCTGGCTCTTTCTAGAAACCGCAGATTTACGCAAGTTTTGCAGCTTCATCATCAAGATAATGTTGCTATTCTTCTTACAGCATTAGATGAAGGCATGAGTCTTACAGAGTATATTTCTAGAGCAGGTAAACCAACTCCATTGAGCTATGAGGCTATTCGAACTATTGTTGGCGAAACTGCAAGCGCTCTTAGCAAACTACTTCTTAATGGCATGACTCATCACGCGATTTCTACTGATGTTGTTCGTTTAACCAGTAATGGTGTAGAAATTGCGGATACTTCTATTAGCCCTATGCTTGAGGATGTCACTAATATTTCTAACAGCGAAGATAAGATTCCTGCTCAAAGTATTGAGAATATTGCTACTCGTCAGCTTTCTGCACTTTTATACTCTCTGCTCACTAGAACGCCTTCTAGAAAATGCACTTCTTATGATCTTTCGCTTATTCCACATTCTGCACCTTCAGAGTTTAGGATGATTTGTAAAAGAGGGCTTGCTGTTGCTGGAAGTAATAAATCCAATAATGTGATTCCTATGGCTTCTATAGCTGAGCTTTCTGCTTTGCTTGGAACATGCACTCCTCTTAAAAAACTTACAGATCAAGATATTCTTATTGCGCGTGATGCTGCTGAACCTTCTGTTAGTTTAGTTAAGTTGCATAATGCAGAAGATGACGTTTTGCTTCCTTTCCCTGATGATTTGGCGCAAGACGAAGAAAAGCTTGAGGCAAAATTTACGCAACAGGAGAATGAAAAAGCTAACGACAGATTGAAGAATATGTCTTCTCTTGCGTCTCTTTCTGATGCTAGTGTGCGTGGCGCAGGTGCAGGTAAAATCGGTACCGGGTTCGCAGCTGCTGGAGCTGGTATTAAAAATGCCGGAAGAACTATCGGATCTTTGCTTAAGCGCAACGCGGGCGCGGATCAAAAAAATAATTCTAATGCAGATAGCGAAACTGGAACTACTACAGATTTTGATTTCCACGATATTGCTGCAGCGGAGATGGCTAATATTCTTGCTCCGACTGAGCTTGATGCGGACGATTCGATTTTCCCTACTCTTCCTTCAACTTATACTCGTTTCCCAGCTACGTCTCGCAACGCTGATAATCGCAGTCAGCAGATTTCTGTAGATGCGCAAACTAATTCTCAATCCAATAATGATGTGGATATTGACGCTCAAAGTTTCGACTTCCAACATTTGTTGAAAGAGAATACTAAGCACACTGAGCTTATGTCTCGTCCACAAAACCTTACTTTTGAAGCTGAATCTACAGGACGAGTTCCTGTAGTAGATGCTAATGGTAGATTTGTTGCTCCTGGGGAGGAATCTGCTAGAGCTCTTCGTGAAGAACAGTTGGAAGAAGAAAGTCAAGATGGTGCTTCTTCGGATGCAGCTTCACTTCCGCCAAGCTTCCGACCGCAAAAACGCAAGGATACGACTCGACCTAATAAAAATAACTCGAATAATCCTGACGATATTGCAGATGCTAAGATTTTTGGCTGTTTTTCTACAAAAGTTATTGCTATTGGAGTTGTAGTTTTGCTTCTTATAGCATGCTTACTGCTTGCAATTAACAGCCTATTTATTCATGAAAATCCTTCTAGCTTAGGAGTAAATAGTCCTTGGAACACCGATATTCAAAGTGTTCCGTTTGGTAGTCGTGGTGTGCTTCCTAAAGAAAAGACTGTTAATAAGCCTGGCTCGCATAATAAGAATTCTAAGCAAGTTAAGCCTATGCCTGAGCCAAAAATGCCTGAAAATAATACTCCATACACGATTGATCGTAGGCAGTTCCTTACATATCCTGCTAAGCAGCCGGGCTATGGATACTACATGCATTTGACTGAGCCGCAGGAAGTTTACCGTTTTGTTATTTCTATACGCTCTTCTGGAGGACACGCTTATTTGCTTGCGAATACTAAAAATGATCCTACGCAAGGTGAGCAGGTTGCAGAGTTTACTTTTGATGAAAGTGGAACTACAGACGTTAAGCTTAGTAAGATTGTTAAGTCTCAAGACTTCATGCTTTGGATTCCTAAGGGCAGTATGCCAAATCACAGTTTTTACATTAATTCTGTGAAGATGTACTAGTTTGGTGTGTGCAAAATTTTGCAGGAGAATTGTATGGAAAATCAGCATAACGTAATTATTATTGGTTCCGGACCTGCTGGATATACGGCCGCAATTTATCTTG
Source organism: uncultured Gardnerella sp. (assembly GCA_947292085.1). Classification (GTDB taxonomy): domain Bacteria; phylum Actinomycetota; class Actinomycetes; order Actinomycetales; family Bifidobacteriaceae; genus Bifidobacterium. Next base: position 19,902 of record CAMYPN010000013.1, read on the forward strand.
GTCGTGCAGGATACAATCCGCTTGTTATTGCAGGAGCTTTAACTCCTGGAGGGCAGCTTGTTAACACTACAGAAGTGGAGAATTATCCTGGGTTTCCAGATGGTGTATTAGGTCCAGACTTAATGGATTCTATGCAGAAGCAAGCTGAAAAATTTGGTGCACAAATCGTGTACGATGATGTAACTTCAGTGGATTTTAATAACGATTTAAAGCGAGTAACAGTATCGGAAGGTGTAACTTATAGCTCTTACGCTGTTATTGTCTCTACGGGCTCGCTAGTACGTAAATTGGGCGTGCCTGGAGAACAGGAGTATTCTGGACGGGGAGTATCTTACTGTGCTACTTGCGATGGTTTCTTCTTTAAAGATCAACCTATTACCGTAGTCGGCGGAGGAGATTCTGCTTTCGAAGAAGCTTTGTTCCTTACTCGTTTTGGTTCTTCAGTGACACTTATACACAGAAGAGATTCTTTCCGCGCTTCTAAAATTATGGTTGATAGAGCGCGCGAAAATAAAAAACTCGATTTCTTACTAAATAGCGTTGTAGAGTCAGTTAACGGAAATGAACAAGAAGCTACTTCTCTTACTGTAAAAAATGTGATTACTGGAGAAACTAAAGAAATTGAATCTAAAGGATTGTTCGTAGCTATTGGACACACTCCTGCTACTGGTTTCTTAAATGGCGCTTTAAAACTTAATCAAGATGGAACAATAGCAGTAGATGGGTCTTCTACATTAACTTCTGTTAAAGGCGTTTTTGCCGCAGGAGACGTTGTTGATAGTGTATACAGGCAGGCTATTTCTGCAGCTGGAATGGGTTGCCGTGCTGCTTTAGACGCGCAAGCTTATTTAAACGATCTTTTGGAACAGTGAAAAATAAAACTGTAGTAAAAGAGTTTAGCTGAGTTAATTTACAAAAAAGGCGGTAGAAAATTCTACCGCCTTTGCTCTTGTAACACTAAATTACATACAGAGCATAAAGAACTGTTTCAAGCAAAAACTACTTGAGTTCAACAGTTGCGCCAGCCTCTTCGAGGGCAGCCTTAGCCTTGTCGGCATCTTCCTTCTTAGCCTTCTCAAGAACGGCCTTTGGAGCGCCGTCAACGAGAGCCTTAGCTTCAGCCAAACCGAGGTTGGTCAAAGCGCGGACAGCCTTGATGACTGCAATCTTCTTATCGCCAACGGAAGCGAGGACGACATCGAACTCGTCCTTCTCTTCTTCAGCAGCACCGGCAGCAGCTGGAGCAGCAGCAACAGCAGCAACAGGAGCAGCAGCTTCAACATCAAACTTCTCTTCGAAGGCCTTGACGAACTCAGAGAGCTCAACGAGGGTCATTTCACCAAAAGCTTCGAGAAGCTCTTCACTAGTGAGCTTAGCCATAATTGGCTTCCTTTCTTACTTGGCCAGGCACACCTTGTGCCTTACGACCATAAAATTTTTATTATTGGTTGGTCTCATGCAGCAAGCTGCAAGGGAATCAAGCGGCCTTTTCCTGCTTCTCGCGCAAAGCGTCGATAGTACGCACAGCCTTGGTTGGCAGAGCGTTGAACAGGTAGGCGGCCTTGGACATGGTGCCCTTGAGCGCGCCGGCCATTTCGGAAAGCAACTGTGGACGCGACTTCAAGTCGGCGAGCTGCTTTGTACCTTCGGCATCGTAAACGGTTCCATCTGCGAAACCGCCCTTAACGACGAGGGCTTTATTCTCTTTGGCAAAATCACGCAAGGTCTTAGCAGCCTCAATGAAATCACCCTTAACGAAGGTGATTGCAGTTGGGCCGGCGAGAAGCTCGTCAAGACCTTCAATGCCCGCTTCCTTAGCAGCAATACGAGCAAGCGTGTTCTTAGCCACAGAGTAGGAAGTATCGCGGCCTAGCTTTTCGCGCAGAGCAGAAATCTGCGGAACGGTAAGCCCGCGGTACTCGGTGAGGTAGACAGCGTCTGCGTTACGGAACAATTCCGTAAGCTCTGCAACTACCGCTTCCTTTTCGGGCCTCTTCATGGCGTTCCTTCCTAAATTGGCCGTCGATTTGAAAGAAACACATCAAGCTTAATTTAAACAGGGCAACAAAAAAGCCCTGCGCACTGGCAGAGCAACATAAGAAGCACTAAAGCGTGCTTAAATTTTCGATTTACAACAAATACTTTGCAAATCATTGCTCAACCTGTGCTGGCCTGACGCATCAATTTCAGGAATTTTTCAATTCCACCAACGGTCTGTGGTTTACGTTGGGATAGTTTAATATGTATTTAAGACAATGTCAAGAAAAATACTATGAAAATAAAAAAATAAAAAGAGGGTATGTAATTTACACACCCTCTAATTTTTAATTTTTGTTTTTATATTTTTGTTTCACAAGCTCACTGCTTATTAAATGCACATTTACAGCACAGCATTAGCAACAAAATCAAGTAAGAACAGCAAAGAAACAATCCAAAGCATTGGATGAACTTCTTTAGCACGCTTCTTGCAAGTCATCACTAAGCAGTACATGATAAAGCCAGTGGCAATACCATAAGAAATGTTGTAAGAGAACGCCATGAACACTGCAGCGAAGAATGCAGGAATTGCCTCAGTAATATCATCCCAAGCAATTTCCTTCAAAGAGCTTGCCATCATGCATCCAACAACCACAAGCACGCCGGCAGTTGCAGCAGCAGGAACAGCTGAAACTACAGGGGCAAGCACTATCGAAAGCGCGAAGCAAATAGACACAACTACAGAAGTCAAACCAGTACGACCGCCAGCACCAATACCTGCAGCAGACTCTACATAAGTGGTGGTGTTGGAAGTACCGAAAATAGCGCCAACGGAAGTTGCGATGGAATCAGCAAACAAAGCACGATCCATCTTGGAGCTAAATCCA
>CAMYPN010000014.1 GCA_947292085.1 uncultured Gardnerella sp.
TGTAACTGTTCAGACTATGTCTCGCATTTCTCAGTATGCTACTGAAAATGGTTACGATCGTATCCCAACAGTTGAGCTTGATATGTCTTGCACTGGCGCTGTGTCTTCTGCTGCAGTAGATTTGGCTGAAAAGTTAAATGCTAAGGCTATCATTGCTTACACTCAGACCGGTTGCACTGTTCATCGCATTTCTCGTGAACGTCCAGCTGCTCCAATCTACGGTTTGACTAATAACGAGCATACTTATCACTGGCTTGCTTTGAGCTGGGGCACTGAAGGCTTCCTTATCGATGAGGATTATCACAATATGAATCGTCATGAGCTTATGACTTTCACTGACAAGGTTCTTCGTGAAGCTGGTAAGGTTGCTGACGGCGACAAGATCGTTGTCTTGAGCACTGCTCAGGGTGAGCGTCAGGCTGGTCGCACAGATTCCATCTACGTACACACTGTAGGTGCTTGCGACTAATTTTGCAGCTTACTTTGCTAATAAGTTACGTTTATATTAGTTTTTCTAATTCGTAACTTGTGCGGCTTATGTTTAGATTATTTATTGCGCGCTTCCTGCTTAATGCGGGTTGCGCGCAATATCTTGTTCTAAACATTTATTTGCGACACGCTCAAAATATGCTAAGTATTTGCATATTGTTCAAAGTGTGGTATAGTCAACAAGTCGCGCAAAAACGCGGAAAATTTAAAATGCCCCTGTATCCCAATTGGTAGAGGAAACAGCCTCAAAATCTGTGCAGTGTGAGTTCGAGTCTCACCGGGGGCACGTGCACAACGTCACTTAGCTTGCTGAGTGACGTTTTTCTATATTTTTCAGATTTATGCGAGCATAAAGTATTATAATTATCCATAGTGTGACTGTTGCGAGTAATACTCTGCTTTGTCTTGCTTGAAAGGAACGAAGATGATCCGTCGTGCAAAATCTGCTATTAATTTAACGGTAGTAAAATCTAAATGCTTACGAGTCGGAAGCATGTGTGTGCGTAATCTATTTTCTACAGTCTGCGCATTGCTTTCTGCAGTAGCAACAATAGTTATGAGCGTAATGTTCATAGCACCAACACATGCTTCGGCATCATCTGGTATAAATGGTCTACCTCCTAAAGGCGTTATAGTTACTGCTTTTCAACAAAATTGGCGTAGTGTTGCTAAAGAATGTAAAGAAACGTATGGACCCGAAGGCGTGAAGTATGTGCAAGTTTCTCCTCCTGAAGATCATATAAAAGGTAAAGCTTGGTGGACTTCATATCAGCCTGTGAGTTATTCGCTTAATTCTAAACTTGGTACTGAAAAAGAATTTAAGAAGATGGTTACTACTTGCAAGGCTTCTGGTGTTGGAATTATTGTAGATGCGGTTATTAACCATACTACTGGTTTTGATAATAAAGACACTGTTGGCGTTGGTGGAAGTAAGTATGATGCTGCTGCTCAAAGTTATCCGGATGCAGGATATACGAAGGATGATTTTCATCAAATAGATAGAAATATTTATACGTATAATAAGGCTGAAGTTGTGTGGAATTATCGTCTTGTTGGTTTGCTTGATTTGGATACTTCTAAGCCTCATGTGCAGCAAATTCTTGGAAAATATTTTGCGAAGCTTCTTAAAATTGGAGTGGCAGGTTTTCGTGTTGATGCTGTAAAACATATGTCTCCAAAAGATGTTGAAGATATTAAGTCTGCTGCAGCTAAGGAAGCTGGTACTACACCGGATAAGATCTGGTGGATGCAAGAAACTATTGGTGATACAAATGGTGCTAAAGAAGATCAACCTGATAAATATCTTAAAACGGGTGAAGTTGATGAATTTAGCTATTCGTACCGTTTGCGTAATTATTTCTACGGCTCAATAGAGAATTTGCACCATATTACAGACAGTTTAATTCCAAACGATAAGGCTGCGATATTTGTTACTAATTGGGATACTGAGCGTGATGGTGATACTAAAACGCTTAGCTATAAAGATGGTACTAAATATGAACTTGCTAATGCTTTTATGCTAGCGTACCCGTATGGTACTCCTAATGTCTATTCTGGATACAAGTTTTCTTCTAGAGACGAAGGTGCTCCTGGTGCAACGGAAACTTCTATTCCTGATGTTAGTTGTTCTAAAGAATCAACTTGGCAGTGTACTCAGCGTTTAACTTCTATTCGTGGAATGATTGGATTCTACAATGCTGTTAAGGGTACAAAAGTAACAAATTGGCAGGATGACAATGATAATAACATTGCTTTTAGCCGTGGTAATAAAGGTTTTTTGGCTATTAATAATACGGAAAAACCTAAATATGTAAGCTATAAAACAGATTTACCTGATGGTGAGTATTGCAACGTTTATGTATCACGGAATTGCAGTAAAACAGTGCGAGTAGATAATGGGAAAGTTGAAACCACTATTCCTGCAAATTCTGCTATAGCTTTGCACTCTAATGCTGTTAAAAGCTTGGGCAGTTCGTTATTAAGCAGTTCTCGTAAGTACATGGTTGTGATTGTCTGCTCAATTGTTTTTGTTCTGTGCGTTCTCGCTATTGGAGTAAGAGCAAAGTTAAGAATGAAAAAAATTAAATCAGATCTTAAGGAGAACGTTTAAAATTTTTTAAGATTGTTGATTCTTTGGTTTTGCTGCTCTTGCTTAGTTGTGAGAGCAGCTTTTTATTTAGTTAAGTTTCGTTTTAGGCGTGATATTTTTCTTTATTATTTTGATTAATCTACAGTGTTTTTACTAACTTTTGATAAGTGTTGGATAGTTTTTCTATAAAAGTATATAATCTTGTGAGAGAGTGTGTTTTTAAGCCTGTATGAGTTTGATTGCTTATACGAATATGCTCGTTAGGGAAAGAGTTTCGCATGTATTGTCCTAATTGTGGAGCACGCATTGATAACAATATGCAATTTTGCTCAGAATGTGGTAGTCCTGTTCAGGCTGTGAATGATTCTGCTCAGCAACAGTCTTTGCAGGAGACGAAAGTTATGCCGGTTCAGGAAACTCAGGTTATGCCGGTTCAAGAGACGCAGGTTATGCCTACTCAGCAATCGTCTCAAGAAGCTTATACTCAAGTATTTAATCAGCAAAATGGTCAGTATACTTCTCAGTCGGCAGTTTCTCAGCCAAATCAAGCTATAGGAAATGCTGATATTGCAGAGACTCAGATGCTGCGAACAGCACCGCAAGGTAATAGCGGTGTAGTTAATCCTGCTTCTCAAATGATGCCTCCTCAGGCAAATGCTGGTGGGAATTTCGGTTTGTCAGCTGGTAAACCTAATTTAGAGCAGAATTTTGTTAATCCAGAATATTCTATGAATCCTCAATTTGCTGGTAATGCTGTTAACAATGCTAGTAATGCTACTGGCATGTCTGAAGCTGCTGGAGTTTCAGAGGTTGCTGAAGCTGCTGATAGTGCAGCTGAATCTGGAGGACTTGCAAAAGGTTTTATTGGTGGTGCTGCAGCTGGAGCTAGTGGTTTTGTCGCTGGTGCTGCAAGTGCCATGTTAAGTGGTTCTGCTGGTGCTGCAGGAAATGCTGCTGCTGGTAATATTGCTGGGGCGGCTGGGGCTGCTGCTGCAACTGGACATGCTGCGTCTGCAGCTGGAAATGTTGCTTCTGCAGCCGGGCATGTTGCGTCTGCAACTGGACATGCGGCTGGTTCCGCTATTAAGTCTGTTGCTGATGGAATGTCAAGAGGATCAAGAGGTGCTTCCACTTCTGCAGGTAACATAAATAATGGCTTAAGTGGATCTTCTAGTGGCTCTCCTGTTTCAAATGGAGGAGTCCCTGGCAGAATACCTAACGTCGGTGGTGCTCCTAGAGGTGCTACTGGTGGTGCTCCTGAAGGTACTCCTAATGTGAATCCTGGCGGAACATACGGTGGATCAAATGCTGGTTTTTATGGCGGTCCATATGGCGGAGCTCCTAATCAAATGAGAGTGCCAGGAGGAGCAGGTAATTTTAATGGAGGAATTCCTTCAGGCTATGGGCCAAATCCTTACGATAAAGAAGCAAGTTCTCGTAGATTAAGAAATACTATTATTGCAATAATTGCAGCAATTGCAGTAATACTTGCTAGCTTGGGAGCGTTTGTATGGTACCGAATGAGTCAAAGCAAGACGAGTTCGGATGTTCAAGGAATTAGCTATAAAACTTTACGAGCTGATTTAATGAAATCAAAGAAGTACAAGGATTATACAGTGAAAATAGTGGATGCGGATGTTTCGCATTATCCTCACGTAAAGCTGTACTTCTCGCTTACTGATAAAAACGGTAAAGCTTTGGAAATTAATTCTCCTACAGCCGCAATCAAAGAGAAGATCGGCGGTGGCCGTGAAGCTGAGCGTGTAATACGTAAAGTTGAACGAATTAAAGATAAACAGAGCGTTAACTACGAAATTGTGTTAGATAAATCTGGTTCCATGGATTCATCTATGAACACTATGCAAGAGACTATGAGTGACTTTGTGCGAACTCTTAACTACAAGAGGGGAGATAAAGCTGAGCTTATATCGTTTGATAATTACATCATGTATATGGCAACATACACTAATGATAAGGATCGTTTATTAAACGGTATTAACAGCATATCTGCAGATGGAGGTACAGCTTTGTACGACGCCTTGTACACTGGCGTTACAAATGCTGCAAACCATGAAGGTTTTAACTGCGTTATAGCTTTTACTGATGGTGAAGATAATGCAAGCCGTCATTCTGCAGACGACGTTATTGAGTTAGCTAAAACAAATAACATACCTGTTTACTTAATTGGCACGAGTGATGCTGATTCCAGTATTTTGCAGAATATTGCTAATAAAACAAACGGTTACTTCTGGGATATTAACTCTATTTCAGATATGAATGATATTTTGAAGCGCATCAAAGTAAACCAAGATAACGTTTATTGCCTTGAATATGATTCGGATTCCGGTTCTGATCCTTACAGTGATCGAGTTATTTCTGCTTTAGTTGCTGATTCTAAGGACCATACTTCTGGTGGTATTGGTGACGATTTGTCGTTTAAGCCTGCAAAGAAGAAATACAGCAAAAATAAGTCAAATAAGACTGATCTTGTAATGCATAAAGAAGATGCCACATGGACTCAGGCAAATAACTCTTGCATGAAGGATGGCGGCTTATTGGCTACTGCAAGTACTAAAGAAAAGGAGCAGAAGCTTATAGACTTAGCCGAAAAAGAAGGTATAAAGTACGTTTGGATTGGCGGTTATACCTCTGAACGAAGTGACGGAGGAATATTTGCTCATTGGGCAACCGGCGAAGATATGGGTTATGAGAATTGGATGCCTGGAGAGCCAAGTCACACAGATAAAGATGGTGAACCTGAAATGTATATGATGCTGTGGAAGGTTGACGATCAGTGGTCCTGGAACGATCAGCGAGATAATCTGTTTAGTACGCCATATTTGCAGAAGACATTTAGCGGTAAAACAGGTTATGTGTGTGAGGTTAATAAGACTAACTAATAAATCTACGTTTTACGTGTAATGCGAATAAGTGGTGATATTAGTTCGTTGTAAAATATATTTTCTGCTTGCAGTACTTTTATTGAAGTGTTGCAAGCAGAAAATATCTTAGATGATTTTACTTTTTGGTTGCATACATGAATTGTGTGCTCTGTAAATAAAGTTGAGGATAACTATGCGAGACCGTAGAATGCGCAATAGAATGCGTAGTGTTGAAAAAATGAGGCGTCGCAATTCCGCGTATCATAGTAACGATTACGATCAGCAGATAGGCGTATCTAATACTGGCAAGCGTATAGCTGTTTTCGTGGTAATTGTTTCTATTATGGCTTTACTTTGTGTAGCTATGATGTTTGCTTTGAAGGTTTTACATTCTGAGTTTTCTTCTAAGACTATACAGTCACGTCAGCAGTCTTCTACTAAAATCAAAATTAATAATGATGCTAAACGTGTAAAGAATAATGATAATAGTAAAAACAAAGCAATAGTTGAAGATAACAGAAACGTCGATACTATCCTCGCAAAAATGACTCTAGAAGATAAAGTTGCGCAAATGTTTATGGTTCGTCCAGAAGATTTAAGCGGATTTAAAGGAGTCGTAACTGCTTCTGGTTCCCAAACTAAACAGTCTTTTGATGCTCTTCCTGTTGGCGGAGTTATGTACAGTGCAGACAATTTGCAGAATAGTAATCAAACTAAAACTATGATTTCTGGATTGCAGAAGATTAGTGAGTCTAGGCTTTCTTTGCCAGCTTTTATTTCAGTTGATGAAGAAGGCGGAACTGTTGCAAGAGTTAGTATAAATAAATCTATGGGTGTTAATAAATCACCAAATATGAGCGATGTTGGCGCTAGTGGTGATGTTAATAATGCTAAAAAAATTGGAAAGTATATGGGATCGTATCTTTCTAATCTTGGTTTTAATGTTGACTTTGCTCCTGTTGCGGATGTTCTTACGAATCCGAGAAACACGCTTATAAAATATCGTTCTTTCGGCTCAGATCCTGCTTTAGTTGCTCGAATGACAAGTGCTTTCAGTAATGGCTTGTGGGATTCGCACGTTTTTGCCACTTATAAGCATTTCCCTGGTCATGGTTCTACCTTTACTGATTCTCATAAAGGAACTACTATTTCTCAGATTACTGAGAGTGAACTAGACAAAACTGATTTAGTTCCATTCAAAGATGCTGTACGAAATGGTGTGAGTTTTATTATGGTAAGTCATGTCTCATATCCTAAAGTTACCGGCGATAATACCCCAGCTAGTATGTCTAAAAAGATTATGACTGATATTGCTCGCGAAAAACTTGGTTATAAGGGCATTTTGATTTCTGACTCTTTAGGAATGGGTGCTATAACGAATAAATACAATTCAGCTGATGCTGCTGTTACTGGTATTAAAGCAGGTTTGGATATGCTTTTGTGTCCACAAGATTTACACCAGGCTTACAATGCTGTGATTAATGCTGTTAAAAAGGGAGATATTAGTCAAAGTCGTATTGATCAGTCTGTAAGGCGTATTATTGCTGCAAAATTACGAATAGCTAATAAAAACTAGTTATTTTGTAAATTTCAGCATGTTTAAATAATGCTCGGCGTTTTGCAAAAATTTTCTTTGCAGAATCCGAGCATTTTTCTTTTTCAATATGCTGATTTTTCTTGTTATATAAAGGATTATTGAGAATTATGATTTTGCTTTAATTTTTTCTGTAAGATTCTGCGAAAAATATTTTTTTATAAATTAGATTGCATTTGTACTTTTATAGTGTTAGCATCGATGACAACACAAACAAAGATCGTAATTTTTACGGATTGAGTTTGTGAATTGACCACACATAGTTAAGTTTTAAGTGCGAAAGGAGCGGATATTATGCGTACTGTTAATGCTGAAGTCCGTAATGCTCGTAGCGCTTTTCGTATGTGGTGGTGGCAGTCTTCTCTTTGGCGTGAGTTTACTCTGAAGTTCTAGAAGCTGCATAAAATTTTAGGCTTGTAAGACCTCCGGGTGAACCCGGGGGTCTTTTTTATATCCAAGCCTATCAATTAATTGCAAATTAGAAATCAACTGAAATAAAACCGGAAAACTAAGTAATTTCTTAAGAAATTTTCAAAAATTGAGATTACTCAAAAGTCAAGGAGAAAGATAATGACAAAAGCAACAAAAGCAACAAAAGCAGAATTAAATTCTGATGATATTGCAATTGCTAAAGACTCTTCAACTATTAAAGAATCAGCTGCAGAAATTTTAGATAATATGCAAGTAAAGAAGAATGCGCTTGATATTACGTCTCTTGTGCTTGTAGCTGTTCTTTTCGCAGCCGGCTGCATTCTTGATTTTACAGTAGCTAAAATGCTTTCTATAGGTGGAAATATTCAACCTGAGTTTGTTATTGCTTCCTTCTGCTTGTCTATTTTGTTACTTCGTCCGAAGGTCTATCAGGGTGCTATTATCGGCGCTCTTGCAGCAACATTAATTCAGATTAATACTTCAGTACCGTTACTTGAGTATGTATGCGATATTCCTGCAGCTACTATTATGACTATTCTTGTTCTCGCTTATGTTCGTTTCTTCCCTAAGGATGCTAATCGTAAAGTAAGCGTATTCCCATTCATTGCAACATTTATTGCTACTTTAATATCTGGCTTAATTTTCGGCATTTGCGCTGCTTTGTTCGTTATTAAGAATCCTAATATGATTCCAATTTTTGCGGTTGTTGTTGCTGGGACTGCAGCTTTTAATGCAGTAATTGTTGAAGTGCTTTACAGCCCACTTAAGCTTATTCTTCACAAGTAATTTTTAAAAATATATTTGCAATTATTAAAAGGAGATAAAAATGATTAATGCAAATAAAAATGGTGTACAAGTTAAAAACTCTACATCTGCAATATTAGAAGGCAGTGGTGTAAAAAAACGTACGCTTGATATTAATTCACTACTGATTGTAGCTGTTCTTTTCGCAGCCGGCTGCATTCTTGATTTTACTGCTGGTAAAGCTCTTGCTATTGCTGGAAATATTAAACCTAATTTTTTGATAGCATCATATTGCTTATCTATTTTATTGATTCGTCCAAAAGTATATCAGGGTGCTATTATCGGCGCTCTTGCAGCAACATTAATGCAAATTACTGCTACTATTCCTTTCATGAATTATTTGTGTGATATTGTTGCAGCTGTTGTTATGACTTTACTAGTTCTTGCTTATGTTCGTTTCTTCCCTAAAGATGCTAATCGTAAAGTAAGCGTATTCCCATTAATAGCAACGTTTATTACAACTGTTGTATCTGGAATGATTTTCGCTTCTGTAGCCTCTACATTTATAATGCATTCTCCTAAGACTATGATTGTTATGGCTCCGATTGTATTTGGAACTGCAGTTTTTAATGCTGTAATTGTTGGAGTTCTTCATACTCCATTGAAATTTGTTATTCGCAAATAAAGTAAATAGATAATTGAAAATTAATTTCAGCATGCGTGAGTTGATGCCAGTCAATATATGATTGGCGTCAACTTGCGTTTGTTGAAGTTGTTTTCAATGTAAAAGGTAAGCGTATCGGCTACCATTAATAATATTGTGCCTATTAGGGTTTGTGAAAAGTTAGGGATTTGTTATGTCTTTTAATGAAGAATCTGCCGCGCTTCATAAAGAAAAAGAGAATGTTGCTGAAGAAACTGGCAGCTCGCAAGTTAGTTGTTCTTTACTTGAACTTGATGAAGTATCTTTTCAGTACTCAAATCGTAGCAGCAGTGATAGCAATAATCCGGATAATAAAACTGAACGTTACGCTTTGAAAAATATTAATTTGAGAGTGGATGAGGGTGAATTTGTTGGAATTATTGGCCCAAGTGGTGCTGGTAAAACAACGCTTGCTTCGCTTTTTTCTGGTGCAATTCCTCATCACTATTCTGGTGTTCTTTCAGGAAGTGTAAAAATAGCGGGTCATGATACTAACAAACTTGCTCTTACAAATATAGCGTGTTTAATTGGTTCAGTAATTCAAGACATAGATGCACAAATGGTTGCCGTAAATGTTGAAGATGAGCTTCTTTTTGGTCTAGAAAATTTTGGAGTATCGCATGAAGAAATACCTAACAGAATAGATGAGGCTTTAGAAACTGTTGGTATTTCTGAGTTAAAGAATCGTGATTTAGACACTCTTTCAGGCGGACAGAAACAAAAAGTTGCTATTGCTGCAATTTTGGCACTTAAACCAAAAGTTATGGTATTAGATGAGCCAACTTGCGCTTTAGATCCTGTTTCATCCAGAACTATTTTTTCTATACTGAGTGATTTAAACAAGAATTTTGGTATTACTATCGTAGTTATAGAGCAGAAAGTTGCATTGCTAAGTGAGTATTGCAAGCGTCTTATAGTTCTTTCTAAAGGAGAACTTGTGCTTGATGCTCCAGTTTCTAAAGCTTTGCAAAATATAGATTTACTTTCAAATGTTGGAATTAATTATCCTAGAACAACGCATTTAGTAAAACAGTTGCAGGATGAAAAAATATGCTCTAATGCAAATCTTCCTGTAGGAGTAGAAGAGACTGTAAATACAATAGTTAATACTATTAATACTGCTGAAAAATATTCCGGTACTTCTGTAACTCAATCTGCTAAAAAAATAAGTGAGTTCGAAACTACTAGAAATAATATTTCTGAAAATTCAACGCCTCGTCTTTCTTTGAAAGAAGTAAGTTTCCAATACAAAAACGGTGTAGAAGCTTTGAATAAAGTATCTTTCGACGCTTACGCTGGAGAATTAGTTGCTTTAGTAGGTCGAAACGGAGCAGGTAAAACTACTATTACTAAACTAATAAACGGTTTACTAAAGCCTACGGAAGGTTCAATATATATTGATTCTGTTAGCACTAAGCCAATGAAAATAAGTCAGATTGCAGCTTATGTGTCTACGCTTTTTCAAAATCCTGATCGACAATTGTGTAAAGAAACTGTTCTTGAAGAAGTATCTTTAAGCTGCACTTTGCTAGGAGATAGTGAAGAAGAAGCTAATAAAAAAGCTATGAAAATTATTGAGGAGCTTAATCTTAATCCTAAAGATAGTCCGTTTATGCTTTCTCGCGGGCAAAGGCAGATGGTAGCTTTGGCTGCAACTGTTGTAACAAAGCCTAAAATTTTACTTCTTGATGAGCCTACTTGCGGACTAGATTATCTTGAATGTATGCGAATTATGCAAGTTGTTGAACGGTTACGCGAAAACGGTTGCTGTGTGATTATGGTATGTCACGATATGGAAGTTGTTCTTGATTTTGCTACAAGACTTGTTGTTGTTAATAATGGAAAACTTGTTTGTGAAGGGTCTTCTAATACTGTGTTTGAGCAGCGTGATGTTTGTGAAGAAGCAGCATTATATCCTCCGCTTTTGTGTGCAGTTTCTCAAGGCTTAGTATCTAAAGGATTCACTCAATGCAAAGGATTGTATGAAAGAAGTGAATTAGTAGAAGCCTTACGAAAAGCCAAATAATATAACTTATAGATAGAAGATAGTAGAACAATAAAGGTGATGAGTGTATGCAAACGAGAATTTTAAATTATAATTCAGGCAACACGCTGTTTCATAAAGCTAATCCTATTGCCAAACTTGTACTTGCTATAAGCGTTGTTATAAGCGTATTTTTAGCGCAACAATACACTGTTTTAATTTCGCTCGCTGTGTTAATTCTAATAGGCATGGCTTGTGCTCGAGTTTTTAAAGCTTTATTCCCGCTTGTAAAAGCTATGTTCATACTTTCCTGCGTTATGTTCATTCTTCAAACTGCTATTGCACAAAGCGGAAACTATTTGTTCTTATGGTTCACAAGATATGGTATTGAAATAGGTGTTAAAGCATCGTTAAGACTTTTCTGTTTTGCTCTTCCTTTGATCAGCGTTCTTAGTGTTACTAAGCTTAATGATTTAGCTAATGCTGTTGTCCAATACTTGCATGTTCCTTACTGCTACGCTTTTACAATTATGACTGCTGTAAGATTTGTGCCAATTTTTGCCTACGAAATGTCGCAAATTACCGAGGCTCAAATGGCTCGTGGTGTTGAATTTGATACAAAAAATCCTTTCAAAAAGCTGAAGTTGATGATGCCTCTTATCGTTCCATTATTGGTTTCGTCAGTTCGTAAAGCGGATAGTTGCGCTTTAGCTGCAGAGGAGAGAGGATTCTATTTACGTACTCGAAAATCTGCTTATAAAAAGTACGTTTTTGGATGGAGGGGTGCTTTTTTGCTTCTTCTTTCTGCTCTTATAATAGCCATGCCAATTTCTGCATCTATTCTGCTTCCAAATCTTTTCTAAAAGAGGTTTAACTCGTTATGAACAATACGCGAATACTTATTAAAAGCGTATCTTATTGGGTGAAAGGTGCTAGAGTATACACGCTGCCTATCGGTTTAGTTCCGGTACTGATGGCAGTGTCATTATCTTTAAGAGTGTTAAAAACTAATGGTGTTCAGTTTAGTTCTAATGTTTTACTGCAGTTTATTGTTCAGGCCGTGCTTTGTGCGTGTGTTGCCGTAGGAATGCAAGTTTCCGTAAATTACGCTAATGATTATTGCGATGGTATTCGCGGATTGGATGATAATCGCAATTTAAGATCCGTTCAAGGTCAAAAAAATAAATCTTTATGTGATGTTTCATGGCGTTTGGCAGATGCTGGAATATCTCCTAAAAAAGTTAAGATCGCTATTTTATTAAGTGCAGCATTCGCTTGCGTATGTGGTTTTATAGTCACAGTTTTATCTGGATTATGGTGGATGATTGCGCTGGGTGCGTTTTGTTTGCTTGGAGCATGGTTTTATGCAGGAGGAAAGCATCCGTATGGTTATAGCGGTTGGGGAGAAGTTAGTGCGTTCTTCTTTTTTGGTCCAGTTGCATTTTTAGGAACTCTTTGCGCAATGATTTACTCAGTTGGTATAAGCTCACAAAACGTGCATTTTACTTCACTGATTAATATTATTTCTTGTGTTTTAGTATCTTTTATTCCTGGTGGATATTCTGCATGTTTAATGATGATCAATAATCTTAGAGATATTAACGAAGATAAAAAGCATGGGAAAATTACTGCTATGGCTCGTTTAGGAGAGCGAAACGGTAGAATTTTAGCATCTTTGCAAGTGGCTTTGTTCACTACTATTGCTATTGCGTATGTATTTTTTGCAGTTGTTAAATCTACTTTTTTGCCTTCTATATGGGTGATTGGTGATGTATCAAAATTAAATGCTAATAAAAGTTCAAACTCACTATTTTTGTTCTTATTTATTATCTTAACAATTGTTCTACTTTTAATTATTTTACTGATAATTATGAAAGCGCGCGTTCTTATTAAGAGCTTGTTAGAAGGCAATTATCGTAATTCTTTTGGCATGTGTGTTCTATCTGCTCTACTTGGAGCTTTAGCTTTTATCTTAGCTGCTTTTATTGGTTAAAACCTATATAATTCAAGGATTTTGGACGTGTCTTATACATGCTTGAGGGTAAAATCTACAGAACAGTATGACGCGTGCGCAAGCTAAACGCTGATAGTTTCGTTTGTACATAGTGTTGTGCGTGGGATTATTTGTGAATATGGGTGTTTGCGCTTACTATGCAAAGATAAGCATGGCGATGCTGCCCTGAGGCCTGTGTTAAGGAAAGAGGTTTGTATGTCTTTGGCGGACGTAAACAATGAGTTGGGTGACGAAATGCCTGTAGTTCTTAGTGATGATGAAATACGTAAAGCTGCGAATGCAGAAGACTCTGAGGGGAATGAATCTAAGTCTTCTAAAGAAAGTAGTGTACGCACTGTTGTTGTTGCTGAAGATGAAGCAGTTAACCGTATGGATTTAGTTGCAATGCTTGAAGATAACAATTATAAAGTTGTTGGGCAGGCTGCTAATGGAGAGGAAGCTATTGAACTTACTCGCACTTATCGTCCTGATGTAGTGTGCATGGACGTAAAAATGCCTGTTGTTGATGGTATTACTGCAGCTGCAACAATATGTGATGAAAATATTGCTCCAGTTGTTATGCTTACTGCATTTTCTCAAGCAGACTTAGTAAAGCAGGCAACTGGTGCTGGAGCAATGGCATATGTAACTAAGCCGTATGAAGAGTCTAAGTTACTTCCAGCTTTGGAAGTTGCTATGGGACGTTTCAGTGAAATAAATGATTTGTTAGATAGTGTAGAGCGTACGGAAAGCAAGCTACAGGATGCTCAAGATCAGTTACGTAAAACTGAAGAGAAGCTAAAGAAAGCGGAAGATACTCTTGAAGAGAGAAAACTTGTTGATAGAGCAAAAGGTTTGCTTATGGACAAAGCAGGTTTCTCTGAGCAGGGCGCTTTCCGCTGGATTCAGAAGACTTCTATGGATCAGAGAATTCCTAAGAAGCGTTTAGCCATGGCAATTATTGCTAAATATAGTGATGATAAGCCTAGTAGCTCTGCCGAAGCGTGACCTAAATTAAACTAGTAATAAGTTTTCTAAATTTAATAACAAGCAATAATTTATTAATAAACATATTTAAGAATACGGAATGCAGGTGGGTTGCCAGAAGTGAGTACCGACGTCGTCACAGAATCTTCATTAAATGAGTATGTAGCAAAAGAGACGTTGTTGGTTGTAGATGGCCACTCTCTTGCATTCCGTGCTTTTTATGCGGTTGCTGCAGATAACTTTTCTACGAGATCAGGTCAAGCCACTAATGCTATCTGGGGTTTTGTTACTATGCTTTCTCAAGTTATTGAGAAAAAGCATCCTGATAAGCTTGCTATAGCCTTCGACGTTAAAGGTGGAACTTTTAGAAATAAATTGCTTCCTCAGTACAAAGCTACTAGAGATGCAACACCGGAAGAACTTCTTACGCAGCTTCCAATAATCCAAAAAATGTTGGATGCATTGGGTGTAACTTACATAGTAAAAACTGGTTATGAAGGTGACGACATTATAGGAACTCTAGCTACAATGGGTTCCGAAGCTGGATACAAAACATTAGTGTTGTCTGGTGATCGTGACGCATTTCAGTTAATTAATGACAATATTACTGTGTTGTATCCTGGTCATCATTTTAAAGATCTTAAAGAGATGGATGCTGAAGCTGTGGAGGAAAAATACCATGTAACACCTTCACAATACCCAGATCTAGCAGCGTTGCGAGGTGAAACTTCAGATAATATTCCTGGAGTTCCTGGAGTAGGCGATGGGTATGCAGCTAAGTGGCTTCAGCAATTTGGTAATTTGCAAGGGGTTCTTGATCACGCTAATGAAATCTCTGGTAAAAAAGGAGAGTCTTTAAGAGAAAATATAGATCAAGTGTTGTTAAATCGTAAAGTTAATGCGCTTGTTTGTGATTTGGACCTTGGTGTTAGTGTTAACGAATTAGACTATGGTAATGTTCATGCAGATGAATTAGGAAAGTTACTTACTCAACTAGAGTTTGGTGACGCTAAAAAACGTAAGATTTTAAAAACTTTTAGTAAAGGCAATAAATTAGATATCGATTCGTCTATTAAAATTATGGAATCTGCTTGCAATGATGCGAATTCTGAAAGTATAAGCGAGAACATTGATTCTAATTTATGTGACGATATGAATCGTTTCCAAGAAATCGTAGATAGCATAAGCGTAGTAAGAATCAAATCTAAAGAAGATGTAGAACAGTGGTCTAAACATCTTAGCGATACCATCGGCTCGTATATTAGTGAGATAGAAAAAAATAGTGGTAAAAAATCTTTAGAAGAAGAAAATAGTAATTCTACTATTTTCATAAATTCTGATCTTACTTGCTACAAGCCTTTAAAAGATAGAAAAGAAATAATCTTATACGCTCAAACTAGACTTGGTGGAGATAGCCCTAGTTTGCGTGCTAATTCAATAGTTATGCTAGCAGGAAATAAAGCTGCAATAGTGAACGCTAGCGACTTAAAAAATAGTAGTGAGATTATTTCACAATTACGTGCTTTAATACAAAAATACATTCCAATAACAATTGTTTATGATTATAAAAAGACTTTGGGGCTTTTAAATTCATTAGCATTGTATTGCACTAAAGAATATGATTATTCTATAAAAAGTGACATTAATCCTCTTATTGATACTCGACTTGCTGCCTATTTAGTGGAACCTGATTTTACTGCCGAGAGTATAGAAAGTTTGGCTGAACATTTTCTTGATATACGGTTAGAAGGCTCACAAGATCTTGCGAATACAGCTGAGCAAGGCGAGTTAGATATACTCTCGTATGATAATGATGAATCTCAAAATAGTGATGACGATATTAGTCTTCAAAAAGAAAAGCAGCTTCTGCAGACAGCTATGCTTATTCTTTTTTTGTCTAGATATTTTGCGCCTAAACTTGATGCTCGTAAGCAGACTGGTCTTATGGTAAACCTTGAAATGCCTGTTTCTAGAGTCTTGCGCAAAATGGAAGATGTTGGTGCTGCTGTAGACATGAGGCGTTTGCTTGACATGCGCAATAAATTTGTAGCTGATTCTGAATTTGCTCAAAATCTTGCATGGGATATTGCTGGTGATCGCGTTAATTTACAGAGTCCAAAGCAGTTGCGTAAGACTATTTTTGAAGATATGGGTTTGAAACCTACTCGTAGAACTAAGAATGGCTCTTATACTACGAATGCCGAAGCTCTACAAGCTATGTATGCGAAGCTTGATCCAGAAGAAAAACCTAGCCAATTTTTGGGAGCTTTGCTTAAATATCGTGAAACTAATAAGTTAAAGCAGATTGTGCAAAGTCTTATAGATGCAACTAATTTGCATGATACTCGTATTCATACTACTTTTGAGCAAACGGTTGCTTCTACTGGACGTTTAAGTTCGTCGGATCCTAATTTGCAAAATATACCTAATCGTAATGCTATTGGTAGGGAAATTCGTGCAGCTTTTGTTCCAGGTGAAGGATACGAGTCTTTGATGAGTTGTGATTATTCGCAAGTTGAGTTGCGAATAATGGCTCATGCTTCTTCAGACGAGTCATTAATTAAAGCTTTCTGCTCGGGTGTTGATTTTCATAAATATGTGGCAAGCCTTGTTTATAACATTCCTATGGAAGAAGTTAGTGCAGATCAGCGAAGTCACGTAAAAGCTATGAGTTACGGTCTTGCGTATGGTTTAAGTACTTACGGTTTGGCTAAACAGCTGGGTATTACGCCTGCTGAAGCTGAAGTGCTCAAAAATAAGTATTTTAGTACATTCGGCAATGTTCACGACTATCTTGAATCTTTAGTAGATAAAGCGCGAAAACTAGGGTATACAGAAACAATGTTTGGTAGAAGACGCTACTTCCCGCAGTTATCTTCTGCAAATAGGGTTGCGCGTGAAGCCGCTGAGAGGGGAGCTTTAAACGCTCCAATACAGGGAACTGCAGCGGATATTATGAAAATTGCCATGATTCGTGTAGATGAAAATCTTAAAAAAGCTAATGTAGCAAGTCGTGTAATCTTGCAAATTCATGACGAATTAGTCTTAGAAATTGCTCAAGGAGAAGAGCAGCAGGTTGAATCTATCGTTCGTGAAGCAATGGAACATGCTGTGGAGCTTAAAGTTCCGCTGAATGTCTCAACAGGAGTTGGTGCGGATTGGCAGTTGGCTGCGCATTAAAGATACTTAAAATTATGTATGTTTTTAGAAGCATTTGATTGTTATAGTAGAGTATTAACAGTGTTGTTTTATTTGTGCGTATTTAGTGCAAGTAAGATGCAGAACTAGGTTATAGAGAGGAAGATTTATGACTACGTTATATCAAACTGTTCAGGCACTTGAATCATTGTATCCATTAAAGAATGCGGAATCGTGGGATGCTCCTGGATTAATAGTAGGTGATTTGTCTTCCCAGGTTCATCGAATTGTTTGCGTTTCTGATCCTACATTAGCTACGGTTCGTAGAGCTTGCGGTATGGATGGTGATTTGCTTATAACGCATCATCCGCTTTTTTATAAGCCTGTACATGAAGTCTCTGGCAATGGTGTTAGAGGTGAGATTGTACGCTATTTGGTAGAGAGTCACTGCGCATTGTGGGTTGGTCATACTAACGCTGATGTTGCCTGGCGTGGTGTTGCTCACGCTGCTGCTGATTATTTTGGATTACAATATTTGCATCCGCTTGTTCCTTCGAAAGACACTGATTTGTACGGTAGAGAAGTCGGTATTGGACGAGTTGGTGAGCTTCCTGCACCTATGGCTTTACGCGATTTTGCTCAGAGAGTGTTCGATGCTTTGCCACAAACACAAGTTGGCGTACAAGTTTGCGGTGATATTAATACTATGGTTCGTCGTGTTGCAGTTGTTCCTGGAGCTGGTGACTCATACTTGGATAAGGTACGAGAGTGCGAAGCTGACGTGTATGTTACTAGCGATATGAGGCATCATCCTACTTTGGATTCGATTGAGCGTTCACGTTACGAATTACAGTTACGACAGTCTTGTGGCTTAATGAACGAAACAAATAATAGGGTTCGACCTGCTATAATAAACACTTCTCACAGTGCTATAGAATCTTTATGGTTCAACTATGCAATACCAGATATTGCTGATGCTGTTGAGAATGTTTCTGGAGCTAGACCAGAAGTTACTTGGTTTGGTATTGCGTGCGATCCTTGGAATTACGTTATACATTAGTTGTTTCGTGATTTTGCATGAAATATGTGTAGTTTTACAAATTTTAGTTAAGTTTTTACAAATAACGCCGACACTGTTATGAAACTTTAGCGAATATATGAGATACTGTAACTATGCAGATTAGACCAGGATCTATGTATCCGCTTGGAGCCAATTATGATGGTGCCGGCGTGAATTTTGCGCTGTTTTCCGAAGTTGCAAAGCGCGTTGAATTATGCTTGTTTGATGAGCAGGATAATGAAACTCGTATCGATATGATCGAGCAGAATTCCTATGTGTGGCATGTTTACGTGTCTGGAATTCAACCAGGTCAAAGATATGGTTATCGTGTTCATGGTCCTTATGACCCTGCTCATGGTTTGTGGTGTAATCCACACAAATTACTTCTTGACCCTTATGCGAAGGCTATAGAAGGAAATATTGATGGCGATGAAAGCTTGTTCTCGTACTGGTTCAATAATCCAGATGATGTTACAGCAATGAATACTTTAGATTCAGCGCCTCATACTATGAAAGCAGCGGTTATTAACCCATATTTCGATTGGGGTAATGATCAGCATCCAATGATTCCTTACCATGATTGTGTTATTTATGAAGCACATGTTCGTGGTATGACTAATTTGGATCGCAAAGTTCCTCCTGAAATTCGTGGAACGTACGCTGGTTTAGCTCATCCAGATGTTATAGCGTATTTGAAAAAGCTTGGTGTTACAGCTATTGAGCTAATGCCTATTCATCAGTTCGTAAATGATTCTTTCCTGCAGAATAAAGGGCTGAGTAACTATTGGGGTTATAACACAATTGGATTCTTTGCTCCGCAAAATTCTTATTCAAGTTCTGGGCAGCGTGGCGAGCAGGTGAATGAGTTTAAATCCATGGTAAAGGCTTATCATGCTGCTGGAATGGAAGTTATTCTTGATGTTGTTTACAACCACACTGCAGAAGGTAATGACCGTGGTCCTACATTGAGTTTCCGTGGAATAGACAATCGTGCTTATTATCGTCTTGTAGATAATGATCAGCGTCATTATTTTGATACTACAGGTACTGGAAATTCTCTGTTGATGCGTTCGCCTAAAGCTTTGCGTTTAATTACCGACAGTTTGCGATATTGGGTTACGCAAATGCATGTTGATGGTTTCCGTTTCGATTTGGCTGCTACTTTGGCTCGACAGTTCCAGGAAGTGGATAAGCTTTCCGCATTCTTCGATATTATTGAGCAGGATCCTATAATTTCTAATGTTAAGCTTATTGCTGAGCCTTGGGATATTGGCGTAGGTGGCTACCAGGTGGGTGGTTTCCCTGCAAGTTGGTCTGAATGGAATGGCCGATATCGTGATTGTGTACGTGATTTTTGGCGTTCTCAACCTTCGACTTTACCTGAGTTCGCTAGTCGTTTAATGGGTAGTTCTGATTTATATGAGCAGAATGGTCGTAAACCTGTTGCTTCTGTAAACTTTATAACTGCTCATGATGGTTTTACTATGAACGATTTAGTGAGCTATAACGAGAAACATAATGAAGCCAATAAGGAAGGTAATAGGGACGGAGCAAACGATAATCGTTCGTGGAATTGCGGTGTAGAAGGTCCAACAAATATTCACGATGTTAATGAGTTGCGTGAGAGACAAATTCGTAATTTGTTCTCTACTTTACTTGTAAGCCAGGGTATACCTATGATTTGTGCTGGAGACGAAGTTATGCGTACTCAGCACGGTAATAATAATGCTTACTGCCAAGATAATAGCATTTCGTGGATGAGCTGGAATTACGACGAAACTCAGCGTGATATGTTTGATTTCGTTTCAAAGTTAATTCATTTGCGTTTGAGCCATCCTGTTTTGCATCGTCGTAGGTTCTTTACAGGTAGATCTGCAAGTGATGATGTGTCCGATATTCCACAAGTAGAGTGGCTTGATCATAACGGTACAGTTATGGACATGGAAGATTGGTCAAATACTCATGCGCTTTCAGTAATGGTTTATTTGAACGGTTCTGACATTCCAGAAACAGACTGGTATGGAAGCAGAATGGTTGATAATGATTTTATCCTCATATTTAACGCACATTATGAGCCAATTACTTTCACTCTTCCAGATAAACGTTATGGTGAAAAATGGACTCTTGTTGTAGATACTAATAATCCTAAAGGCCCAGAATTGCATTATGAGGCAGGTTTCAATATTGTCGCTCACTCTAGGAGTTTTATGCTTTTAATGAGCGAGAGCAAACCTGAACATCCTATGGATTAACTGTAATCAATTTTATTAAATAAAAGTAAGGCGGATGGTATTAATCATCCGCCTTATTAGTTTTTATTTATTAATTTTGATATCTATGAATTGGCTTTAAGTTTTTCATCCAAGGCTTGAGAAATAAGCGTTCTGTTAATTTTCGATTGCAATCTATCGCTTTCCATTGCAGCAACTTGACGTGAGAACACAATAATCCAACCCAGGAAAAGCATGCAGGATAAAGCTTCAACATTTGTAAGAGTATTGTTGCCCTTAATCCACTGGCTTCCAGCCCATGATGTTAGTAATACAGCCAAATCTGATGCTATGTAAAAAGTTTTTGAAAGCTGTGGAGCAAGCCAAGGTAGAAATATTAGCATAGTGCAAATCAGCCCTGTAACTCCTCTTGCGCATGTGTCGTGCAGAACTGGGTGAGGAGTGTATCGGAATGTACCAATACCAATAAAAGCTATACCGCCAAGTATAAGCAGCATTGCCATAATTCCTGTACGAATGTAGAAGTGTCGTGGCGAACGTTTTTTATCGTTTTGATAAACTTGTTCTCTCTGAGTAGCTATGAATTCTGAAACCGCAAAGTAACTTGTAATAATAATGCATATTCCGGAAAGTATTAAAGTTGCGTTAAACATGCTGGCTGCAAATGTTGTGCGGTCACCTAGTTGAGAGAAGTTGTTGTTATACCAGTATGGATCGTCAGAGGTAAGTCCTGCTGTTGCTGCTCCTGAAATTACGAAAAGTGGTAGCAAAGAAGCTACAGTTTTTGCTTCCAGCAATTCTGCTTGAACTAAAGTTGCGTATCCTACAATTCCAGAAAGTGCAGAGCATAAAACGGGAAGATAACTGTTAACAACAGCCCTACCAACGATGCTATTTATAATAGATAGCATCGCAAAAGACATAAGAAACATTGTTGCGCCGTAAATAGTTGATAACGCAACTAATTCAAAAACGTGCTTAGCAATTCTAAAGATTTTTTGTTCATTAAAGAAATAGTTGGTTCGCAAATATCCTACCGCAAAAGTGCACATACTGCATGCTGCTACGATACCTGATGTTACGCTAAATAATCTTTGACTTACTAGCCATATAGGAGGCATAGCAGACATGTACCATGATATTACGGCTATACTAATCACTGCGCATACTAAGAAAGCAATAAGTCCCGCAGCTTCAGCGCGTTGAAAACGTCCCATATCGATCCTTGCTAGTTGTAAGTCTTTTACTATTTTAGCTTGTTATATCGTATTTATAACAGTTTTGTGTGAATAGTTGAATTATTTGTACTGAAAATATTACAAATTTATAGTGTGTCGTGGTTTGCGTTTGTCGAAAATCTGCGCTAATATAGTCAATTGTGCTCAGAAGCCATGGTTATGGTTTTGAAGCCTCGGGGTGTAGCGCAGTTTGGTAGCGCGCCTGCTTTGGGAGCAGGATGT
>CAMYPN010000015.1 GCA_947292085.1 uncultured Gardnerella sp.
GAATGCTAATATGCCTACAACAGTAACTGCAATATTGTCCTTTAATATATGCGTTAACTGTTGTGCTACAAGAATCACAAAAGATACTGCTGCAAGCCAAGACGGCACTTTTTTAATAAACTTAACAAAAATCATGCCAAATACTAGTTCTGGCAGTCTTGTTGTTAAAAGAATATCGGATGGAACTCGTGGAATTTGATAAAACTTAAAGAACACAACTGTTGCAACATATAGAGCCAACACAACGCACACTGTAACTATTGGCATTTTGTTTATGCCAACTCTTAAAAGCGGGAACACTATATAAAACAGTATTATGAATCCGAGGAACCATTCACCTAAAGTGTAAAATGTACCTACACCGAATGCTGCAGCATAACCATCCATTCCAAACAATGAAAAAATTGCTGTTATTCTGTGTCTTGGCACAAAAATATAACCGTTATTACGAATAAACAGTAAAATATTCGCCACTACAAACGCCACCCAAAACATTGGGTACAGTGTTTTTGCGCGCTTTGTGTAGAACGTGCGCAAATCAAGACTTTCTCTATCCCCATAGTTGTACATAAGAGCAGCGCCAGAAATAATCAAAAATAGCGATACTCCTAATCCGCCAATGTAAATTCCAAACGGCCTATTTACAAAGAATCGCGTAGGCTCCAAATATGGATTGTTAAAATGCGTTACAACAATCAGAATCGCAGCTATTGCGCGAATCCAATCCAAGTAGAAAAGTCGCGGTTTCCTTACTCGCGCGAGTTTTGGCGACGATGTATTTACACTTATATCACTCATCTTCTTTACCTTTACGACCAATATGCACAATTCTTTGACCAATGTACAAAGTCTTATAAAATACGCGTTTTGCAATACTTTTTAGCACTCTTAAAACAGTGTAACGGAAGCGCTTTCCGCGCATTACTTCTCTACAAGTTTCTTCCAAATTGTGCTTAATCCACGGCGTGCTAACAGATTTTGATAGTTCTCGAACATCAAATTCTAGATTCGTCATTTCTATTCTCGCAAAGTGATCCGAGAATATATATGCGTCGTAGTAGCCGTTAGATTGCGGCACGTATCCGTATGCTCGCTCTATAAAGTGCAACAACGTTCCGTCTATTTTTAGCGGTTCTGCTGGAAAATCTTCGTAAGTCCACTTTCTATCTAACAGCCCGTGCAGTGCTTTTGTGCGGAACCAGAACATTGTGCCGAGCGGTGCTATAGCGTCTTTATTTTCGTCTAACGGAACGCTAATTCCTAACTTTTTTTCTAGGAATTTCTTCGTGCCTTCAAAGTTTGGACCCCAAGTGTATGTAAATCCTGGGAAGTAGTCTGCATGATTTGGCGGCGTTGGCATTGCCATTCCAAGACGCGGATGCGTTTCAAACAGATTTATAACGTTTTGCACATACTCTTTGCTTGCAAGAATATTCTCAAAACACTTATAAGCGAATCCGTCGCCTATGCTTCGAGGAGATAATTGCGTGACTTTTTTATCGTGAGCAAAGCATACGTAATCGTACTTCATAAGATCTGCGCCGCCGCCCACTAAGAATGCGCTCACATCTCTACCGCGATTTTCAATCAACCGCACGTCTACGTTATACGGAAGTTGTTTCACGCGTTGTTTCACGATTTGCTGGTTTTCTTTTGAACCTACAGTTAAAATAACGTCACATCCTTGCGGCATGGATTGAATATAGTGCAAACTTTTATCTAGCAAATCCATGTAATACAAGTGCATGCACAACGCGACTTTTGGCTTAGATGCAGGCTTAGCAGTAGATGTTGATGTAGCTGTTGATGAGTTTTCTACAATCTGATTTTGCGGCAAAATGTATCGCAAATGAAGATTCTTCATCAAATCTGCCATATTCATGCTTCGTAAAGCATTTTCCCAAATCAAATCCGTGTCATAATCTGTGTGGTCACGCAAATACTCGTATAAGTCTAATGCAGGATTTCCAACGGATTGTGTAGAAACGTCGGAGTAATCGTGGAAGAACGACCTGCGCTTAAAAATCGGGCAACGCTTATATTCCACAATCTGCCTTGCAGCATACGTTATTGGACCATAAGAGTAGCCTTCTAAATCACTCGTATCAACGTATACAGACCACTTGTAACCCTTATCTGCAAATCGCTTTGTAAATACTGATTCATGCAATCCAACCGACTCAAAGTAGCTGTTGATTGGTGGAAGATTATTCCAGTAATCCTGAAAATCCTTAGATTGAATAAAGCTTTTTCTGTATGCGTGAAAATGCGATTGAATATGCTCTGGCAAGTATCCGTACGGACTGTAGCCAAACGGATCTCCATTAACTTTATGGAACTTTGTTATGCCCCAAAAATCAAGGTCTTTTGCGTTCATAGCGTTAAACATTTCGCTAAACGGATAAACTGGACCCATAATCGTAGCGTTAAATAACACTACTTCATCAAACTTTTCCAGTTCATCCCAACCGTAAGAGTCCATTGCTGTTTTGTACGCCCAAACGTCAAAACCTTTGTTTTCGCGCAAAATAAATTTATCTGCGTAGCTTTTAAGCATTGCTTTGCTTGGTTCGTCTATTTTTCCATTAACTACAATCGCAAGCTCATTGAAAAATGGCTTAAATCCGTCAAGCAACGTAGACACATAGTGATCTGCGTGACCTTGCGCATCATAGAAGAAGAAAATGCCCAAGCGCTTTGGATTTTCCAAAATCATGTTATCTCCTGATTATCCTTAATACTTTTAATTATTATTCTCTAAAATCGTAACTTTTTTAATTTTACTTATTTATTTTCGATTTAATTAAGTTTTTTATCTTCAGTGCAGCACGCTTATACGCTGGCATAGCGTCGTAACGTTTTTGCGCTTCAATTTGCAAACGTTTTTGTTCTTCTTCATATTTTTGCTGATGAACCTGCATAATATGCAAAGACATTAAGTCAATTTGCTGATCATACGCTTTGCTTTGCGAATTACTAAAAGTTTTCGGTTTAGAATTTCTGTAAATTTCTAGTAGAACATCACATTTTGAGCCATGCTCTATATCGCAACTATTTTTAACGTGCTGATCCAAATAATATACAAGATTTTTTTGCAACATTGAACAAGCACGCTCAGAACCCCAAGTTTTCGAAACAGAATTAAAAGCAGCCTCGAAATCTTCAACATTGAGCCTTGTAAAGAACTCATCTTTTACTATTTTTAATCCTCGATTATCAAACCAGCGTGAGGCTTCTTCAACGGTTTGCTTGCGACTTTTCATCGAGGACTCGTTAGCAAAATCACTAGCAAAATCGTAAACAGCGCTTACAACATCTTTAACACTTTGTTGTTCTACAGTGAATTTTTCAACGCTGATTTTAGATCTTCCAGAAATTCCTCTGCCAATATGGTATTTAAGCGCGCGGAACGCTGTTAAGTCTTTTAGAGTTTGAGCAAAGGCTGCAATCGCAAAATATTCGTAAGCATCTTCTGCTTTAGAAAGTCGTGTTGAAACTGTTTTTTTAAACGCATCTCGAACTAAATCACCCTTAAAAAGCGCTGTTATAACATTCCAAGGTGTCCAATGCGGAAGATCGCTAGAGAACGACGATTTTATAATATTGTCTCCCGATTGATCACCATTTGTTTGCGCATACATTTGATCGTAGCTGTATGCAAAATCTTCATCCGCTTTACCTTCCGGATGAATAGAAACACCAAAATGCAATATATCTGCAGGATTATTAGTAACGTAAGAATAAAGAACTTCGCAAGCTTTAAGCTCAATCTCATCGTCTGCATCAACGAAAAGAACGTAATCTCCAATAGTTTCCTGAACACCAGTTTTACGTGCAACGTGTCTACCGCAATTATGATCTTTAGCAATAATTTTTACTCTAGAATCTTTTTTCTCGTAATCACGCAAAATCTGCAAAGTATTATCTGTGCTAGCGTCGTCAACAACAATAATCTCAATATTTTTAAGAGTTTGATTAACAAGCGAATCCATGCACTGTTTAATATACGGTTCCTTGTTATACGCAGGAACAACCACAGAAATTGCAGGATTCATAAATCGTCTCCATTGCACACTAAACGGTAAAATAGCACAAATCATGTCTATTGTACTACTAAACACAATCAGTTTTTAGATTGCTGTCACGCATTAAAATCTTATAGTATATTTTTAGTAATGAGTAGCACATGCATATCAAACGCATAGAAGGGTTGTAGTATGAATCAAGCAGACTCTAGTTGCATTAAAGAATTAAACACTAATCAACTACAAGATTCAGCTACACTTGCAAAATGCGGCAAAAAAAGCAACTCAACTAGCACAACTGGAGCAATTATAGAAAAAACGTATTCTTTTAAAGACTTCATTTATTTTTGTAAATCTAATGTTGCTGAACTTGCAATAAGCGCGATTTTTTTGATTATTGCATACGGTCAAAAAGCTTTTTCTAACACTTTTTCTATAGACACAGAAGAGATGATCTCTAGATCTAATGCTCTTTACAATTCTTGGATACGACTAGAACGCTTCGGCTTGCTGGCTTTTAAGTACGTTACAGGAAGATACTGGTATAACAATTCTTTGGCCGGCATACTTATGGTTCTTGCGCTTTTTGCGGCCGCAACAACGTGGGCATATTTGTTTAGCAAAGTGCATAATTTGGGCACAAAATTCCACCCAGCTTTATTTATGATTCCGTTTATAAGCGCTCCTATTCTTGCAGAAATGCTTGGATTCTTGCTTATGGGAGATGACGTAGCTTGTGCGCTAATGTTTGTTAGCATATCGCTTATGTGCACGCATAACGCGTACCAAAATCGTAAAGAACTTAAAACTCTTTCAAAATACGCACTAATGGCTTTTGTTTTTGCAGTTTTTGGTTTCACTATCTACTTGGCAATGACTACTGTTTTTGTTGCCGGAACAGCCATGATTGCGCTAATGGTTAAAGGCAAATATGCGTGCAAATTCAAGAACATAGTAGCGTACGTTTTTACGTATATTTGCGTATTTATAGCAAGTTATGTAACCTATGCGATTTTGAACAAGATTGTTATAGCTACCAACCACACCTTCACGGATCCGTACATTAAAGAACAAATGCGTTGGGGTAAAGACCCTATAGCAAAAATCATTTATGCTATAGTTTCACGTGCAAAAAACATGTATTTAGGAAAAACAATATTCCATAGCAAATTTATAACAATTGCATTAATCGCTTTAGTGTTATTAACTATTGTTCAAGTGATTCGTAAAGAACTTAACACTTTTACTGTTATTTTTGCTATTGCTATAGCTGCAAGCCCTATGATGATGAGCGTAATACTTGGAACAGCTGGAATTGCTCGAACAGAACTAACCTATCCGCTCGCTGGAGCTTTTGCATCAATGTATGTACTGCATTACATTATGCAATTTAGTAAAAAGACTTTAACAACAATTATTGCGTGCATTCTTATTGCAATTATTGGATTAAGCCAATCGTTTACAGTAAACCGCTTGTATTATACGGAATACATGACTTACAACCAAGACTATTACATTGCTCAAGATGTTGTTAGAAAAATAGAAGTACTACAGGCGAATCGTAAAAAACCGCTTAAAGTAATATTCGTTGGAAATCATGTATCAGACTACAATCCTAGCGAGTTTAAACCAAATCAACTTGAGCTTATTGGGCGATCAATGTTTGAGATTGGATTCTCAACTCTTCACGGCACATGGGTAAAAAGTGGTTTCATACGCTCAACTACTGGATTTAAGATGGAAACACCTGTATCAGAATCAGCTTATATGAGTGCAGAAGAGGCCGCACAAAATCTGCCTTCTTGGCCTTCGGATAAATGCACTACTGTTTTAGATAACAAGTATATAATCGTAAAATTCTAAATTACTAACTAAAAATAAAATTGCTCACGCTTTATAAATGTACCTAACAAATGAGTATAAAGTGTGAGCAACAAACTGTGAGCAAACTTAGATAAGTGTTTCGATCTCGTAACGTGGGCGATGCTTAGATTCCATGTAAATCTTGCCAATATATTCGCCCACAATGCCGATTGAAAGCATAATCAATCCGCCAATAAACCACATTGAGAACATAATAGAACCCCAGCCTGCAACTGCTTTTCCTTGCAAAACGGAAGCTATTACATAAATGAACACGCCTAATGAAACTAAAATAGACGCAGAGCCAACAAATGTTACAAAACTCAAAGGCTTAGTAGAAAAAGACGTAATGCCATCTATAGCAAACGAAATCATCTTTTTAAGCGGATACTTAGACACGCCAGCTTCGCGCTTGCCTCGCACATACTCAACTTTTGTTGACTTAAAGCCAATCGATGGAACTATACCACGCAAGAAAAGATTAACTTCTTTATATTCCAAAAGAGCCTTCAACGCATTCTTGCCCATAAGTCTATAATCGGCATGATTTGGAACAGTTTCTGCACCCATCCACTTGAAAACACTGTAAAAAGCTAATGCCGTACTGCGCTTAAACCACGTGTCTGTTTTTCTAGACGAGCGAACGCCATACACAACCTCGTAGCCTTCCACATACTTTGCAATAAACTCGTCAACAACATTAACATCGTCTTGCAAATCAGCGTCCATGGAAATTGCAGCATCGCAACCAGATTTATATGCTGTAGTTAAACCAGCAAGCAGAGCATTCTGATGGCCACGATTATGCGCAAGCTTTACTCCGCCAAAAAGCGAAGGATTCGACTTGTGCAAATCGCAAATAATATTCCAAGTTGAATCTTTAGATCCATCGTCAACAAAAAGAATACGGCTCGAATCTGAAATAATCTTATTTTCAATAAGAAAAGTAACTTTGCTTAAAAGAATACTAGAAGTCTTCGGAAGAACAGGCTCCTCATTGTAGCAAGGAAGAATAAAATATACGCATGGACGCTTGCCGTTTTGCAATGTTTCAAGCAATATTAATCCCTTCTAAAAACCACAATTAGCATTAAAATCCAGAAAAGTAACGATTTGCAATAATTATTTCAGGAAATCACTCATGATCTTGGAAATTTTGCTATTATCTCCCCAAACTGCTGGAGAATCGTATGGCCTATCAGGGAACGCGCCATATTCAAGCGAAATATCAAGATTATTCTCACGAATGTAACGCTCAACGCGATCTGCCAGAGAAACAGGCTCCCCCGTGCAGCAATTAATTACGCCATTTACTTTATCTTGCAAAACGGTTGCAGCAATTTGCTTAGCCAAAACATCTACATTAATAAAATCGTACTTGTTCTTGCCAGTAGTAAACGGGAAAGTTTTCTTGCCATCCTGAGCAGCCTGAAGAAGCTTAGAGAAAATAGAGTTTCCACGAGCATCGTCACCAACGATGTAGTACGCGCGAATCCACTGAACAGTAACGTCATACTCTTTACCTAAAAGCAAAGTAGCTTCACGCAAAGCATTCTTAGAAATGCCATACATGGAAGCTGGCTTGCAAGGCGTGTTCTCGTCAATAGCGCCCTCCCAGTAGCCAACTTCGTGCATAGAACCCATAACAGCAATCTGCTTTAGGCCGCCCTGAAGCATAAGTCGAATAAAGCGGTAATGGTTAGATAAATCTTCCATATGAGTGTCTGCAGCATGCTTAAAACCATTACGCCAAGCCATATGCAAGCAAACGTCTGGAGACCCAAGCTTCGTGAACAAATCAGCATCATCGCTAAAAATATTCGCTTCAATACGCGTTGCACGCTCGTCAACGCCGTCAAGACGCAAATCGGACGCAATTACTTGCGCACCAGCATCCAACAACGCTTTAACAACATGACGACCAATATATCCACCAGCACCGGTAACAAGAATTCGCTTACTCATAATTGACAAGTTTAGCAGTGTATAAAAACTTTCAAACATACCAAGCACAGTAAAGCTATAAACAAAAGCAACCTAACACAAAACACGTGCTAGTTATTAGCCCAAATCAATCCCCAAATGTAAACTAGAACGAAGTTGTAAGTGTGCAATACCGCTAAATTCGTAAGAAAGGCAACGATGACAGCAAAGTCTGACGCCATCTATCATCCTGGTAAAAGCAAAGGCCTGATTGACATTCCAAGATACCTTTATTTGCTTGACCTACTTGTAAAAAAAGAAGTGCGTATTCGATACCGTGGCTCTTGGCTGGGCATGGCTTGGACGTATGTGAAGCCAATTACACAATTTATAGTGTTTTACGTAGCAATGGGAATTTTCCTAGGGCTTGGCCGCGGAGGCGGAATTCAAGCCTACCCACTGTACCTTTTTAGCGGAATCATAGTAACGAACTTCTTCGTAGAAGCATTCTCTAATTGCACAAGATCCATACTTTCTAACGCTGGACTGATACAAAAAATCTACCTTCCTAGAGAGCTGTTCCCGCTTGCTTCTTTGCGCGTAGCTCTCGTACACTTCTTCCCACAAGTAATAGTGCTTATAATCGGAGCATTTTGCATGGGATGGATTCCAGATTTCGCAGGCATAATAGTTGCGATAGTCGGATTCGTATCAATATGCACTTTTGCCTTCGGATTAGGATTATTCTTTGGAGCAATTAACGTTTTCTACAGGGATGCAGAAAATATTACAGACTTGGTTGCAATGATTGCAGTGTGGTTAGCTCCATGCTTTTACACTTGGCAAATGGTGGCCATTCACGTTCCAGCGTGGGCACTGGAAGTCTACTACGCGAATCCTATTGCAATATGCGTTGAAGCATTCCACCGCGGTTTCTGGCTAAATGCCACAGATCACACGTTCCAATTTGCGGGCGCATGGTCCTTAAGACTTTGCGAAAGCCTGTTGGTTGCTTTTGTAGTTCTGCTCATTGGCGAAGGAACTTTTAGACATCTTGAAGGCAAGTTCGCCCAGGAAATTTAAGCCGCTTAGGATTAGCGAATTTACTTTTAGGGGTTACGCAGGAGTTACATATGAATAATCTTTCCAACACTCTTCCAGAAGACGTTGTGTTAGACGTTTGCAACGTCAGCAAACGATTTTCGCTACGTGCAAATCATTCAATTAAAGAATCGATAGTAAACTTATTGACACCGCCGTCAAAAAGGCACGCAACGCAAAATTTCACAGCTTTAGACAACGTTAATTTTGCTATTAAACGCGGAGAAACCGTTGGACTCATAGGCATGAATGGTTCTGGAAAGTCAACAATGTTAAAGCTGCTTTCCGGCGTTATGCAACCAGACGAAGGTCAAGTCTGCGTGCGTGGAAGAATCGCAGGATTGATTGAAGTTGGAGCTGGTTTTGCAGCCGACTTAACTGGCCGCGAAAACGTGTATCTTAACGGCGCAATTCTTGGAATGACAAAAGAAGAAATAGACGCTAAATATCAGTCAATAGTGGATTTTAGCGAAATAGAACCTTTTATGGACACAGAAGTTAAGTTCTATTCTTCCGGAATGTTCTTACGATTAGCGTTCTCTGTAGCAGTACACAGCGATCCTGATATCTTCCTAATAGACGAGATTTTAGCCGTTGGAGATGAAGCGTTTCAACATAAGTGCATAACAAGACTTAAAGAGCAGCAAAAACGCGGACAAACAATGGTAATTGTTTCGCACAGCGAAGATCAGATTAAGCAACTTTGCTCTCGCTGCATTGTACTTTCACATTCGCACATGATTTACGACGGCGACACAGAACCAGCGTTTAATGTAATGCGCAAAAGCTTAGCGTAAAAATCTTTCCAAGAAAGGCAGATAACAAGATATTATGGAAAATATGACTAACGCTACAAATTTTGAGCCAAAAAACATAATCGTAACCGGCGGATGCGGATTCATAGGATCTAACTTTGTGCACTACGTAGTGAACAATCATCCAGAAACTCATGTAACAGTATTAGACGCACTCACCTACGCCGGAAATATTGAAAATATTGCAGGGTTGCCAGAAGACAGAGTTGATTTTGTGCACGGCAATATTTGCGATGCAGAGCTTTTAGATAAGATCGTTCCAGGACACGATGCAATTGTGCATTATGCTGCAGAATCACATAACGACAACAGCATTGCAGACCCTGAACCATTCCTTAAAACCAACGTTGAAGGCACTTTTAGACTTCTAGAAGCTGTACGTAAATATGGAATACGCTACCATCACATTTCTACCGATGAAGTATACGGAGACTTAGCGTTAGACGACCCAGCTAAATTCACTGAAGAAACCCCATATCATCCATCCAGCCCATACAGCTCCACAAAAGCAGCTTCAGATATGCTGGTACGCGCATGGACGCGCACTTACGGCTTGCACACAACAATCAGCAACTGCTCAAACAACTACGGACCATACCAGCATGTTGAAAAGTTTATTCCTCGACAAATCACTAACATTCTTGAAGGTATTCGACCAAAGCTATACGGTCAAGGCTTAAACGTGCGAGATTGGATTCACACCGAAGATCACAGTAGCGCTGTTTGGACAATACTCACCAAAGGCGAAATAGGTAACACGTATTTGATTGGCGCAAATGGCGAGAAGAATAATATAACAGTTCTACGCATGATTCTTGAAATGATGGGTAAAGATGCGGACGACTTTGATCTTGTAAAAGATCGCCCAGGCCACGATCGCCGTTACGCAATCGACAGCACAAAATTGCAAACGCAGCTTGGATGGAAGCCAAAGCACACAGACTTTACAACAGGCTTAGAGCAAACAATCAAATGGTACACGGAAAATCAAGCATGGTGGGAAGGCGCTAAAAGCGCAACCGAAGCGAAATATAAAGCACAAGGACAGTGATACAATCACCCTTATAAGTTTGTGAAGTCTATAAAATTCATAAAAGTCAGCTCTGCTTGCTTTAGTAAACGAATTTAATCACAAATAAAAGAATTTGTAGGATGCTATGGAATTTGAAAAAGAACTAAGCGTTACAAAAACTAACATTCCTGGTCTGCTAGTATTCGACCTTCCGGTACACGGAGATAACCGAGGATGGTTCAAAGAAAACTGGCAACGAGCCAAAATGACTGCTCTAGGATTACCAGACTTTGGACCAGTACAAAACAACATTTCGTTCAACGAAAAACGCGGAGTAACCAGAGGCATACACGCAGAGCCATGGGATAAATACATTAGCATCGCAACCGGCGAAGTATTCGGAGCATGGGTTGACTTAAGACCAGGAGAAAGCTTCGGACAAGTTTATACAACTACGCTAAACCCAAGCAAAGCAATATACGTTCCTAGAGGCGTAGGCAACAGCTTCCAAGCACTGCAAGACGGCACAGCATACACTTACTTAGTAAATGCACACTGGTCGTTAGAACAAAAGAAAACATACACTTTTGTGAACCTTGCAGACCCAGAATTACACATTAACTGGCCAATACCGCTCGAAGAATCCGAGCGCAGCGAAGCAGACTTACACCATCCAATGCTAAAAGACGCAAAACCAATGGCACCAAAACGCACCCTCATAACGGGATGCAACGGACAACTTGGACGCGCAATAAAAGATTATGCTCAAAAGCATGATTTGGAAGGTTTCGAATACGTAGATTTAGATAGTTTCGATATATCAAATAAAGAAGATTACAGCCGTTACGACTGGGATTTATACGGAACTATTATCAACACTGCAGCATACACAGCAGTTGATAAAGCAGAAACCCCAGAAGGAAGACGCGCAGCATGGCGCAGCAACGTTACGGGAGTTGCAAATCTTGCAAAAATTGCGCAAGACCACCATATTACGCTAATTCATATTTCTAGCGATTATGTATTCGACGGAAATGAAGAATCTCACAAAGAAACAGAAGAGTTTTCACCTCTCGGCGTATACGGTCAAACTAAAGCTGCAGCAGATGCTCTAGTAGCGAACGTTCCGCAACATTATATTATTCGATCAAGCTGGATTGTTGGCGAAGGACACAACTTCGTAACCAGAATGATTGATTTGGCAAAAAGTTGCAATAATGGCGAAAACGTAAGCGTACAAGCACCAGTAGATCAGGTTGGAAGATTAACTTTCACAAGTGACTTAGTTGAAGGAATATTCCACCTTCTAAATACGAATGCAGAATACGGAACATATAATCTTACTTGCTCTGGAAAACCTGCATCATGGTATGAGATTGCGGAAAAAATATTCAAATTAGTCGGAGCAAACACAAGCGAAATTGAAGCGAATCGTGTAGACGATTATACGAGAATATCTCACGGCTCTCCACGTCCACATCATTGCTCTCTTGACTTATCAAAAATAGAATCTACTGGTTTTAAGCCAGAAAATTGGGAACAACTACTCGAAACATACGTAAAAAACCATAACGAGTAAAGGACTTATAAGAACAATGAAGGGAATTATTCTCGCAGGCGGTTCAGGAACAAGACTGTACCCTCTTACAACAGTAACTTCAAAGCAGTTACTGCCGGTTTATGATAAGCCAATGGTTTACTACCCTCTTAGCGTGCTTATGATGGCTGGAATAAGGGATATACTCGTTATTTCAACGCCAAAAGATTTACCAAACTTTGAAAAACTACTTGGAGACGGTAGTCAGTTTGGTATTAACTTATCTTACGAAGTTCAACCATCGCCAGATGGACTAGCGCAAGCATTCATTATTGGAGAAAAGTTCATAAATGGAGATTCCTGCGCTCTTGTTCTCGGCGACAATATATTCTACGGAAATGGTTTAGGAGCAATTCTAAAGCACGCTGCACGCGTAGAACACGGTGCTACAGTTTTCGGATACTATGTGGACGATCCTCAAAGATACGGTGTTGTGGAATTTGACGAAAATCACAAAGCCGTTAGCATAGTAGAAAAACCGGAACATCCTGCATCAAACTATGCTATTACGGGCTTATACTTCTACGATTCGAGAGTGACAGAATTTGCTAAGCAAGTTAAGCCGAGCGCACGTGGAGAACTTGAGATTACAGATCTTAACAAAATATATCTTGAAAACGGTTCACTAAACGTTATGACGCTTGGTCGCGGATACGCGTGGCTAGACACTGGCACAATGGACTCGCTTTACGAAGCGGGAGAATTTGTGCGCACTATAGAAAAAGCACAAGGATTGCCAATTGCTGTTCTTGAAGAAATTGCGTACGAAAACCAGTGGATTAACCGCGAACGTCTTATGGAATCAGCTGAAAAATACGGCAAAAGCAACTACGGAAAGCATCTTAAGCAAGTAGCCGAAAACAGAATAATAATATCTAAAGATTTGTTCGAAGATTAGTAAAAAATAAATTAGTAACTTAAATTAATAAAAAGGTACTTAATAAAAAGCACTTAATAAAAAGGCCGAGCGGTTTACGCCCGGTCTTTTTACTATATTTACTGACTTTTACTATTTTACATAAAGATTAATAATCACACTTTGAAAGCGTAAGTCTTAGTATCTTTAAGAGTACCATCGGAAGAATAAGCTTCGAAATGAGTCCAATAGATACCAGGCTTAGGATTCCACAAAGCCCACGGACCTCTAAACTGACTAATCCACTGCTTTGCGTTGTAATCGTAAATCTTTATGATCGTATAGCCATTAGGATTGTTGGTAATTGCGCCCAAAAGAACGTTTCCACCACGCCATCCAGCGTAAGTACTAGAAACTACAGTATTTCCAACAAAGTCAGAAGTATTGTTGCTTCCACCAGGATTATCTTGTACAGAAGGAGCGCTTCTCATAGGGTTCTTAACACTGTAATGGAAAGCTATAGTTTTCACAGCTACAGCAGAATTTGTTCCAGCAACACGAACTTCGCAGTGAAGCCAATAATCATCGTTATTAGTCGCCCAAGAAGCCCAATTTCCTGGAGTCCAATCAGAAATAGTTTCCCACTGCTTAGTAGTCAAATTGTATGAAAGCCAACGGTATTCCAAATTACTTGCAGCAGTATTTACTACCGCAGCACCAACAGCTATATCACTATCGCGAACAATCCAAGTGAAGTTTACTGCAGGAGTGTTGTACCTTTCGCTAGTAACAGTACCAAATTCAGAAGTACCGTTAATTTCTCCGCCATCAGCCATACCAAAAGCGTTCAAATCTACAGAACCATTAATTCCTGCAACATTCCCGCTGGAAGTGTACTGCCATCCACGCAAAGCACTCGTAAAATTGTATCCCGTGCGCGAACCGTAGCTAGCAACCCAACTTGTACGATTATGAATGTAATGAGAATTAAGTGGGCCGCGCAAATAGTTAGAGTATGAATACACACCAAGCTTTGTATACCCAGCATAAACAAGCTGATTCCACCATGAAGCAACAATATCCTGATACACGTATGGAGAAGTTGGAGCTTCATGACCAGCCCAAGTCCATTTTTCCAAATCATAGTAAACAGGATAAGTCAAATCTGATGGGCTAACTCCAGCACCACGCAAAAGCTTAACCAAGCTCACGCCTTCAGAAGCACCATCTTCTGGCTTTTCAGCGTAAGAATAAAGGTAAATACCAAAAGGAATTCCTAAACGCTTACATTCATTAATGTTGTAAATGGCCTGCTTATCGTAGCCATTATCCCAACCGTAGCCAATGCGAATAATAGCGCCGTCTACTCCGGAAGCTTTTACGGCATTCCAATCAATCAAATTCTGATGTTCAGAAACATCAATAACACCTTTAGCGTTTCTTACAAACGGAGTTCCATCAGATTCAAAGAATGTAGGAATTCCATATTGATTACCCCAATAAACGCCATACTCATTAACCGGAAGCGAAGTTTGCCGAACAACTCCAGAAGGATGAGTTTGCAGAATCGGCTTAAAAGTAGAATTATTAGAACCGACCACATCCGTATTTGGCACAATATCGTCGTGAACGTTTGCTTTATTAACTAAACTTAACTTATTTTGATTGCCATTAACTTCGCTTAGTACAGACGCTACATGCTGCTTAGCAGGTATGAAATTCATACTAAAAGCGGTAGCAACAGAAATAAAACCAGCGAATAATCGCACAATAACCTGTTTCACAAGTCCTCCATATACATGTTTTCAGACTTAAACAACTAACTACCTTAGCAACATGCCACTAATAACATCACCAATAAGAAGGCATATATTAATAAAATTCTTGAAAAATTAACACAAATAACTCAGATAGCGTGTAAAAGTAAGCTAACGTATAAGCAATTTATTTTATAATCACACGAAACAAACGCGATTATTTACACATTTACTAAAAAACTATTTATATACAAGTTTTTTCACTTTAAATTACGACATATGCGCGTTATATAATCTATAAAGTTATTTGTTTTAACTTTTTATATAAAGTGAGAAAGAGAATGTATGGGAACGATTATTATCAGGATTCACTAGCTAGGCTCGCACAAGATAACGTGCAAAATCCACAAGTGAATATGACGCAACCTATGCCACAACAACCTATGCCACAACAACAAACGCCACAGTACCCAATGCAGCAACAAATGACGCAACCTGCTCAACAACCACAGTATCAGCCGGATCCTTATCTTCCAGCACTATACGATCAGTCGTACTCACAACCACAAATGCCGTACGTTTACAACGCTCCTACTTCAAATCCGTCACCTATAGTTGTACAAAATCAATCGTCAACACCTTCAACAATATACATACAGCAGCCTGTTATAATACAACAAAACGCACCATATAGCGGTTTTGCAATAGCAGCATTATCTGTCGGCATTGTTGGAGCTATACTTTTTTGGGTTCCATATCTTGATTTAATACTTGGCGCACTTGCTTTAATCTTCGGATGCTGCGGCATGTATGTAACAAACAACCACAAAAAGCGTGGACTTGGAATGGGTGTAGCAGGATTGATTCTAGGCATAATCACACTAGCCATAGGAATTTATATTCAGATGGTCATAGTTAACGCATACAATCAGTACAATCAGTACAGAAATTCATACGGTTATTCTGGCTACTACAATCCTTCTTACAATTCTTACAACGGATATAGCGGATACAACGGATACAACAATTACTCTAATTCCAGTGATTCTTCGAACAATGATTACAGTTCAAGTAGCGACAGTTCGAGTAGCGACGACTATAGTAGCGATGATTCAAGCAGCTCATCAGATGACACGTCTAATGATTATTCAAATGACTCGTCGAGCACTTACGACAATGACGACTGATACAAATAAGTACAATTATCAGTCAAATAAAAACTGTAAATACTTGTAAAGCTAGCAACGGAGACACTGGCAATACCGTAAATACTGGCAATACCGGAAAAACAAAAACGGAAGGTTACTACTATGTTCTGCGAAAATTGTGGGAAAAAAATTGCTGAAACAAGTAAATTTTGTGCTTTTTGTGGAACTAAAGTAACATCACCAGATTATGCAGATAATATAC
The DNA here is from genome assembly GCA_947292085.1 of uncultured Gardnerella sp. GTDB lineage: Bacteria > Actinomycetota > Actinomycetes > Actinomycetales > Bifidobacteriaceae > Bifidobacterium. The sequence continues at coordinate 16,360 of CAMYPN010000015.1, forward strand.
AGCAAAATGCAAAAAATGCTGCAAAAAATAAGCAAGAAATCCTAGAACCAGACGAAATTTTAGAGCCAGGTGAAATTCCAAGCCAACCAAAAATCAACCAACAAAACAGCACATTCAATGCTCAACCTAACATTGCACAGCAGATGTTCCAAACGAACATTCCACAAAAGCAACATACGATGAGCAGAAGTAAACGAATCGCAATAACAATAACAAGCACAATAGCAGCAATTGCCGTAATAGCATCCGGAGCAATATGGTACTTCATAACTGACCATCCAATTAATGTTCCAAAAGCCTACGCAGGAGAACCTATATCACGCGTAGTAAAAGAAATAAAAAAACAAGGTGCGCAAGTAAAAATCATAGACGAATTTAGTGGCAAAAAAGCAGGAACCTTCCTACGCTACATAAACACAAAATCTGGAGATAAAATCTCATCCCACATACCAGTAGTAATCGCAAAATCAAAAGGGCCAGGAATACCAGAAAAAGGCGTAGTTGGCGAATCACTAAAGAAAGCCGAAAAAATCGTCAAATCAATGGGATTGCCAGTAGAAGTTAACAGAGTAATTTCTGACGACCCAGGCAAAATTATTGCATCAAGCCCTATGCCTGGATACGCAGTCACAAAAAACGACATAATACACCTAGCAGTTGGAACATACGGTGACGGCATACCTATTAACTTGTTCGGAGAAAATAAAAACAAAGCATACGATAAGCTTGTAAGCAGAGGATACAACGTAACATTGCATCCAAAATTCTCATCACGAAGAATGCTAGGGAAAATAGTAGGTTCTAACCCATCGTTAGGAAGTCCAGTAACAAAAGGCGAAGTAACACTCTACTATGGCGTTGATGCATCACAAACAAAATCAGTATTCACAAACAAAGATGAATTTGGCACAAACGCAAAAATGGATCCACAATCTGTTCAAGGAACATGGTGCACAAAATTAGGAGATTGCGTCAAATTTGAATCTTATGATTCAGATCGAAGCAGAGATCCAAACTACACGGACGATTTATTATTACTGTCAACTGATAAACACTACTCAGCTAACACTGACGAAAACTTCTACAATTCGCTTGACTTGTGCAATGCAACACATGATCCAACAAACTGTGGAGCATCAAAAGACAGGCCTTCAGAAAACCCTATGAAAAACCATCTGCTTTTTAGTAACACAGGAGCCGTAGAAATATACAGGGGTCACGGAGCGCCTTACTGCGGAAGTGAACGCGTAGATGATTCAGTAGCATTCGCATGCGTAAATGGAAAAGTGATTGACGAATTCGAATTACCGGAAAGTATGAAACAGTATGGAAGTCCAGAAAAAATACCGGGCTTTGCAAAAGGATCAAGCTTTAAGATGAGCGACTTCTTCGTATTAGTGCCAGTTAACACAAGATTCGATGATCTTATAAAATCCGGATATTTCGCAGGAAAAGGCGAAATAAAACCAGATTTAGACAGGCCGTTTATATTAAAACGCGATCCTAAATTATACAAAGAGACGGAAGCGAAAGCAGACAACATGGAATGGTCTGTGCAATCAAATCCGTTCGTACCAACAGTCAACCACAGGCCTGTACCATTTGCTCCAGCCCCGGATGATAGAAACGTTTACTATCTTATGGAAGAACCATTTGACTGGACTACGCTTCCCGGAGATATGCTGCAGTAAGAGACTGTGGAGAGTGTATACAGTAAGAGTATCAATAAGAATTAGTTAGGAATTCAAAACTCAGTACAAAAACAGAAAAGAGTGAGTAAAATTTCTAACTTTTACGCCACTGATACACTACTCTGTTATACAATTGCAGTGTTTATACTCTGCGAAGAGCATTTACAAGATTGTTTAGCGAGCGAGCAAGCAATGGGGTATACATCGTAGCTCAAGCTGGCACCGCTCTTAATCCATGGAGGAAGAAAATGGAAGAAAACAACCAGCAAGACTACAATCAGCCTGTTCCACAAGCACAACCTGTACAACCAAATTACTCTGCGCAGCCTGTTCCACAGGCACAGCCGCAGATGCCACAAATGCCACAGATGCCGTATGGTCAGAATCAAATGTATGTAAAGAAACCTGTAAACGGTCTCGCAATAGCAGCTATGGTTATTGGAATTGTAGGTATATTCTTCTTCTCAATTATTCTCGGACCTTTAGCTATAGTCTTAGCAGCATTCGCACTTCGTAATGGCAACGAAAAATCAGGACGAGGAATGGCAATAGCTGGATTGGTTCTCGGAATTATTGATACTGTGCTTGCTGTTATTCTTTTAATTCTTGCTCAAGCCGCAATTAATAGCTTGAAAAGCACGCTTGTTTACGGTAGTTTCGTAGTTTTCACTACTCTATTTGCGTAGTAGAACTTAAATTTTCAAAATATACTGAAGTGTAAAAACTATACTGAAATATAGAAAAACTAAAAGGGCAAGTACGTAAAGTACCTGCCCTTTTTTGAAACCTAAAATATTAAGCGGAATATCATGCATATCCGCTAAGAATCAAATGGAGCGGACGACGGGAATCGAACCCGCGTAATCAGTTTGGAAGACTGAGACTCTACCATTGAGCTACGTCCGCAATTAATCACTGACTCACACGAAACATTCATGCGCAAACAGCAACTTGTTCAAGTATACAGATACCAATGACATCAGGCAAGACACAAAACTTACTAATTAAAATTTTTGGTTAAGAGCTCAAGTATTACTACTGCAGAAGCAATAGCCGTTCCATCAGCTAAACACCCGTCGTGAGTAAGAGAAACATGCCAACGCACGACGGAATCTTGAGCAGCAGAATCTTCAGCAACAGAATCTCTACAAGCAAAATCTCCACAAACAGAAGAAAATTTCACAAGTGATTTTGTAAGCCTCTCCTCTACACTTGCACTAAGTTGTACACTTGGACAACCACGCGAATCGTCAATAATTTCGATCTCATTCCACGGAGTGTTGTCTAATGTGTAAGGATATTCTCCGCCACACACGCTTAAAGCCTCCGACCAGGCCTTTATTACAGCTTCTTTACCAGCCCAACGAGCGGCCACATGCAAAGACTCATCATCATTTTTCGCCTCAGCGCGCAAAGCACACTGACGAAGCTCACGAGTAGAAAAAAGCTTACGCCAGCCTGTAGTATCGCGCATCTGCTGAGCAAACTGCTGCACGCAAACAATATCGTGCCCGAGTCCTGCAATCATGTACACCTCTTTTTAAACTGCGTACTATTACTATAACTAAACATACATAAGTAAAAAGTAAAGGCGGATGCACAAAACACCCGCCTTCTTAAGTACATTTTCAATTATTGCTAAATAACTACACAATTACATAAATTATTATTACAAAATTACTTTATGCAAATTTAATAGTTATAAGAACGAGAATAGCTACTCAAATTATTTACAGTATTAACAACAGCATTAATCTTGCTCACCACAGTAATTTGAATATAAGCAGCAATAACAAGTGTTATAATTCCAAGAACTAATCCTGCAATAGCCATACCATGACCGCGCTTAGCACCTGGAACACCAACCTTGGTGTTGCGCATTGCAACAACACCAAAAATAACAGACAAAATGCCCATAACCCACCAAATAATGGTGAAGAAAGGTACCCAAGCAAATATAACACCAATAATTCCAAGAACTAATCCTGCAACAGCTAAGCCAGAAACTGGAGATTGCTGAACATACATTGGTTGCTGCATATATGGTTGCTGCATATATGGTTGCTGAGCGTAATTCTGCTGTGCGTAAGGCTGTTGAGTGTAAGGTTGCTGAGCAGGCTGAGCATAATTCTGCTGAGGTTGCTGAGCATATTGCTGCTGAGCATATTGTTGCTGTTGGACTGGCTGAGCGTAAGGCTGCTGAGCCGGCTGAGCCTGAGGAACCTGTTGGTTATTTTCGTCCATTTTCCCTCCATCTGCAAAAGCAATATAAGTAATGCAATAACATGCACTATTAACGCAACAGTATGCACTATTAATGCAATAAAATCTATGTAACTTATAACGCTTTTCAAATAATTTCGATTGTCAAACAATAAGACAAACACTGCGATTATACAACATGTATGAGTCACGCAAAATTGAGTGAGTAAGTAAGCAAACAAACGCTAGTAAATAAAGCAAATTCGAAACGAATAAATTATTATAAAACGATAAAATTTTAGGCAATTTTAAGTAATGAGTCGATACGACAATATTTTATACATTGAGTACCCCCCCCCCGAAGATCGCGCAGACATCAGCGATTCTGCACTAACGACGGTTTTTATGCACATTTTGTTTTTTCACCAAATCTCCCGATGAAATCGACAAAATGCAAGACGAAACTGTCGAAAACACCAAACCATCTGGTGAAATAAACAAAATGCAAGACGAAACTGTCGAAAACACCAAATCAACTGGTGAAATAAACAGAATGTAGGGCAAAACTGTCGAAAACACCAAATCATTTGGTGAAATAAACAGAATGTAGGGCAAAACTGTCGAAAACACCAAACCATCTGGTGAAATCGACAAAACGCGATCCAAGAATCACAAATAGCATCGCAAACCGAAGATTTCGCAATCTCCGCACTTCGTACACCACATTCTCCGTCAGCATACCAAAACAAAAGAGGCACTAACGCATTTTTCGCAATACGTTAGTGCCATATTTGCCTTTTGCACTCGCTAGTTAGATAGCTAGTTAGATCGCTTACGAACGATTAGAGTGCTTTGGACAAGCTACAAGCTACAAACCACAACAGTCGTAAGCAGCTCAGCAGTAGTAGCCGTTAGCGTTAAGGCGGGCTTCAGGATTAAGCAGCATAGCCTTTTCTGCCTCGTGACCGTCATAGCGAGTGCCATCTGGCAGGCGCGTACCATCCTTCAGCAGGCGGCGATTTTCCACCGGCTCAAACAGCGGCGCGTGACCCATCATGCCTTCCTCAAGCCTCCTCTGTCCTGCAGCTAAGCGAGCGTTTGCTTTA
>CAMYPN010000016.1 GCA_947292085.1 uncultured Gardnerella sp.
ATGTTGTGGCTCGCGGTAGGCAAGTGATGGCAAATATGGAACGTGTGGCTGGCTTATTCCTTGTAAAAACTGTGTATTCTGCGCTTATTTCTGCAGGAGTGGTATTGCTCGGATTGCACTTCCCGTATTTGCCTCGTCATATTACTTACATTGGTTCTTTAACCATTGGTATTCCAGCATTTTTGCTCGCTTTAGCGCCTAATACTCGTCGCTATATTCCAGGATTCTTGAAGCGTGTAGTGCGTTTTGCTGTTCCTAGCGGATTTGCTGTAGCGCTTTCCGTGCTAGCGGCTGCTGTTATAGCTCCTCGAGTTTTGGGATTAAATCTTGATGATGTTGCCGCAAATAATTTGATAGCGTCTCGTTTTATTGTTTCAAACGTGCAAGCCTTGGCAACCACTCGCAGTATTTGTTCCGTAATCGTATTTGTTCTTGGCATACTCGTGCTTGCAAGCGTTGCTAAGCCGTTGCGCTCGTGGCGAGGAATCATGGTTGCGTTATTTGCTGCAGCTGGAGTTGCTGGAGCTTTTATACCGTTTACTGCAAAGTTTTTCGAAATTCATGTGCCAACTGCGGGAAGTGCACTTACTGTAATGACAATAGCAGTTATATTATCGGCAGTATTTTGGTTTGTATGCGTGATTTTGGCAAAACTGATAGTGCGTAAGAAGTAGTGCGTAAGAAATAGTGCGTAAGAAAATAAAGAAAGAATCAAAAGAATCAGAAAACTAATCTATGCGAATTAGTGAGTGTGTCGAAGAGCTAGTAATGATGCTTACAATAGATACGTGTTCAGTATTTTAGAAATGTTTTCAGTAGGTGTCGGTCCAAGTTCTTCGCATACCGTAGGTCCTATGCGTGCGGCTTACGCATTCGTAACTTCCCTGCAAAAAAGTGGGAGTCTTAAAAATGTTGCGCACGTAAAGGTGACGCTTTATGGATCTTTGTCTTTAACTGGCTTAGGGCATGGTACTGATCGAGCGTCTGTTGCCGGTCTTGAAGGGAATCTTCCAGATAATGTAGACACTGAGCATATGCTTACAATTCGTGAAGATTGTAAAAAGACTGGTACTTTGAAACTTGCAGGAGAACATACTATTTCTTTTGATTACGACAATGATGTTGTTTTTGAAAAATGGAAGCGTATGGTTGCACATCCAAATGGAATGCGTTTTGTTGCAACGGATTCTGAAGGCAATAAGGTAGATGAGCAAGTTTGGTATTCCATTGGCGGCGGGTTTGTGCGTAAAGGTCGTTCTGATGATGCTATGGTTGGTCTACATGATCGAGTTACAGAGCAAGCTGAAAGCAATAAAGACGAAGGTAGTAGTAACGAAACTAGTCAAAACGAAAGTAGTCAAAACGAAAATAAAGTTGATACTTCAAATCAAACTAAAGACTCTACTGTACCTTATCCTTTTACTTCATGCGATGAGCTGATCGACATTTGCAGAAGAGAGCATATGCAAATCAGTGATGTTGTGTGGCAAAACGAGTTAGCTTTACACGAGGGTGATGCTGACTATGTGCGCAACTATTTACTTCACGTTTGGAATGTTATGAGCAAATGTGTTGAAAATGGCTGCAATTCAAAGCAGCCAATTCTTCCGGGCGGTCTTGATGTTCCTCGCCGTGCTCCTCATATGTATGAGCGTCTTGCAGCAAATTCAGATATGCTTCGCAATAATCGTAGACGTGCAGATGCAGCTTTGGAAACTTCTGATTCTGCATGGGTTAATCTTTTTGCGCTCGCAGTAAGTGAAGAGAACGCTGGAGGCGGCCGAATTGTTACGGCTCCTACGAATGGTTCTGCTGGTATTATTCCTGCAGTATTGCAGTATTATTGGCGATTCGTTGATTCAGCTAACGAGGACGGTGTTGTTAGGTTCTTACTAGCTGCTGGAGCTGTTGGTTATTTGTTTAAGCGAAACGCTTCAATTTCTGGAGCTGAAGTTGGTTGTCAGGGTGAGGTTGGTTCTGCATGCTCAATGGCTGCAGCTGGATTGTGTGAAGTATTAGGTGGTACTCCTGAGCAGGTTGAAAATGCTGCAGAAATTGGAATCGAACATCACTTAGGATTGACTTGCGATCCTGTTGGTGGATTAGTTCAGATTCCTTGCATTGAACGTAATGCTATGGCTGCAAATACTGCTATTAATGCGGTTCGTATGGCTATGCTTGGGGACGGTTCGCATATGGTAAGTCTTGATCAGGCTATTAAGACAATGAAAGAAACTGGTCACGACATGATGTCTAAATATCGTGAAACTTCAAAAGGTGGATTGGCTGTTAACGTAGTTGAATGCTAATTTGAGTATAAGTTCTTACACAATTTTTGTTGATTATGCTAGTCAACATGGTATATATTGTGAGTTTATACACAATCTCACTATAGTAGTGCGCACGTAACGATTGAGTGCTAATCTAGGACAGGTTGATTATAGAAGTGTGCACTGCTATGTGCTGTTTGGAGTTTTAAAGGAGGTAAAATGGCACAGAATATGCCAGAAGTGATTGCAGAATTTGGCACTACGCCAACGGTGACGTTCCCGGAATCTGAGCCGCCAGCTGGTCTCAAAGTTGTTGAGTTGGTGGAAGGCAATGGTCCATTGGTTCGTGCTGGAGACACTGTTACCGTAAATTATCACGGTGTTGTTTGGGGTGCTGAAAAGCCGTTTGATTCAAGTTTCGCACGTCACACGCCTGCCAGCTTCGGTATTGGTGTTGGTCAGGTTATTAAAGGATGGGATCGTACGGTTCCTGGTCATAATGTTGGCTCGCGATTGTTGATTTCTATCCCACCTGAGTACGGTTATGGTTCTCGCGGTGTTCCTCAAGCTGGTATTGGCGGCGGAGACACTTTGGTATTTGTAGTTGATATTATTTCAACGCGTTGAATACGTGAGTCAGCGAGTGCAGGCTAATGCGGTGAATCTGCTTAGTGTGTTATTCAGTGACTCGTGTAATGGTTTGTTTAATAGTTTTTGATTTATAAGAGATTGTTGGATAAGGAGGTAGCAATGGCTGAAGAAAAAACTATTTTGCTTACGCAGGAAGCGTATGACAAGCTGAAGGAAGAGTTAGAGCATCGTGAAGGTGAATATCGAGAAGAGATTACCGAGCGTATCGCTGCTGCTCGAGCTGAAGGTGATTTGTCTGAAAATGGCGGTTATCAGGCTGCTCGTGAAGAGCAAGGAAAGAATGAGGGACGCATTAATGAGCTTATTGTGAAGTTGCGTAATGCGAAAATCCTTGAAGCGCCTAAAGATGGCACTGTTGGTAACGGTTCTTTAGTTACAGTTGAGCTTGCTGGACGTGAAATGACTTACGTTCTAGGATCTCGTGATATTGCTGTGGCTACAGATTATGACGTTATTAGTCCAGAATCTCCAATTGGTGCAGCGATTATTGGTGCTCATACTGGAGACACTGTAAGCTATGCAGCTCCTAATGGTCGTGAGATTTCTGTGACTATTAAGGATTCTCATCCACTTGCTTAAGTTAATAATTTTGCTTTAGCTTTAGTATTTTGCAGATTGTTCCTCGAATGTTTCAATTTGATATATTCGAGGAACAATTTTATATTTTGATTAAGTTGATTAAGTTGATTAAGTTTTAATTTCAGCGTTTTAGTTTTTATTATTTTTTTATTTTTATGTTCAGAAGTAAAGCCAGTAATTAACTTTTATTAGATCATTTTAAGTTTAAGTAGACGCTAAAAATAGCTTTATTATATTTTGCGCAATACTGTAACTACTTTTCCCATAATAGTTGCGTGAGAGCCATCAATTGGAGAGTAAGCAGGATTATGTGGAATAAGCCATACGTGACCGTGATCGTTGCGGAAAGTTTTTACTGTAGCCTCGTTATCTAGCAAAGCCGCAACAATGTCTCCATTTACTGCTTCGTGTTGCTCTCTAACTACCACATAATCACCATCGCAAATAGCAGCGTCAATCATGGAATCGCCGTGTACTTCTAGCATAAAAAGATTTCCAGTGCCTGTAAGTCTTTCTGGAAGACGCATTACATCTTCAATATGTTGTTCGGCTGTAATAGGTGCTCCGGCTGCAATACGGCCAACCAGTGGAACGTCATGAGAGTTTATAACAGCTTCGCTGTCGTACATACTTATATCTACTGATCTAGCATCGCTTTTTATAAATTGTGGATTTTCCTCTTTGTTTGAGGAATTATTCATAACTTCAATAGCTCTACCTTTATTCGCGCTAATGCGTATGTAGCCTTTAGTTTCTAGTGTTCTAAGTTGATGTTTAACTGAAGATGGACTTCTAAGGCCGACAGCTTCTCCTATTTCGCGGAATGATGGTGGGAATCCGTGTTTGTTTATGCTGTTTTGAATGGCAGCCATGATGTTGCGCTGACGTTCTGTAAGTGAAATGTCACTATCTATTGTTGAATCGTTTGATTCTTTGTGCTCGTCATTCATGGCTGCTCCTTTCGCTTTATATATAGTATCGCATATAGAAGAAAAAATCAAACATCTGTTCGACACGCCGTTGCAACTTTCGAACGAATGTGTCATTATTGATACACCTGTTCGATAGAACAAATGTTCAATTACTTCTATTTGGATATGAGGGAGGAAAGATTATGTACACAGTAACTGCAAGTAAGAGTAACAGTAGAAAGATGAATAAATACCGCAAAAGTATAATGGTTCATAGAGCAATTGTATTATTTGCACTTGTTGCGCTTGCTTTTATTTTCATACCTAAAAACGCAATTTCAGTAGTTCCAGAAAAATTAGTAACTTATACTGTTCGTCCAGGAGACACTTTGTGGCATTATGCTGCAATAATAACTCCTAGTGGAGGGAATGTAAGTGATTCAGTTGATCGTCTAATGCAAATAAACCATCTTGATTCAAGTGATATTTCAGTTGGGCAAACAATAAATGTTCCTGTTGTAAATATGTAGATGTCATTTATTGTTTTATAACTATTTCTAATAGGGGATTGTTAATTAGAAAGATTGTTAACCAGAAATATTGTTAACTAAAGAATTGTCAAAATAATAAAACTAATGGGGGTATATTATGAGTGCAGAAGAAAGAGATAATAGAATAAGGCTGATTTCAGGCATACCATGTGTTGTTAATAATGATTTTGCAACATGTTTTGTGTTCTTCGATAGGGATATGGTTCTAGATTCTTATTCTAAAAATGATTACCACTCAGATGAGTCGGGTTGTTGCCCTAATTGTTGTAAAAATAATTATTGCAATTTAATAAATCACTGTATTCTTTACGATGATTTAGATAGTAATTATATTGAGGATGATGGTGTTGTCGTGATCAAATTGGACGAATAGAATTGTAGAAATTACGTGATCTTTTTGTGGTATCAATAAATTTTTACTAAAAAAGCGCTGATATGTGCATAAAATATTGGTATAACTGTTAAATTTTGTTGTTACATGTACCAAGTTCGCATGATTTCTAGTATGCTGATTATATGCATTGTCCGTTTTGTAAAAATTCCGATACTAAAGTTATCGATACGAGAATTAGTGAAGATGGTTATTCGATTCGTCGTAGGCGTGAATGTCAGATGTGCGGCAATCGCTTTACTACAGTAGAAACTACACAGCTGCTAGTTATGAAACGTTCTGGTTCAATAGAACCTTTCGATCGTGCAAAAGTAGTTGCTGGTGTTGGCAAAGCATGCCAAGGACGTCCTATAGATTCTGAAGCGTTAAAAACTCTTGGAATGCGAGTTGAAGCAGATTTGCGAGCGAGAGGTTTAGCACAAGTAACTTCGGAAGAAGTTGGTAAAGCTATACTCAAGCCTCTGCGAGAACTTGACGAGGTTGCCTATCTTCGTTTTGCTAGCGTGTATCAAAACTTCACTGGATTGCAAGATTTTGTGCGTGCAATTGATGATTTGAAAAACGATAAGGCAGAAGCAGAAAAAGAAAATAACTAATCCTACTTTTGCACATTAAAGGTGGGAAAGAGCAAAAGTAGGACATAGTCAAATTGTTTGCTAAAAATCTGCATCATTCTGTGTTTGCAGTATTAGCAGTTTCTGTGTAGGTCTCGTCATAGCAACGTAAAGATTGGCTGCGGCAGTTAAGCGTGATGCAGCTTCTTGTTCGATTTCATGAGGTTGCAGTAGTATAACTGCGTCATACTCAAGACCCTTAACGTCTTCGGCATTGCATACGTATATTTGCTTATCGTCATCATTCTGTTGTTCTATTCGCTTGCATTGAGAATCATTAAGATTATTACGAAGAGCATCATGAACAACTTGTTGTGTATGGCTTTGCAAATCATTTGGCGCAATAATTGCAACTCGTCCACTGCCGTCATCTGCAACGAATTGGTGGAAGAATTCTACGCAATAATTAGCAAGCATGCTGTCAAGATTTTCTTGGTCAGAAGCTATATGCTTTACCAAAGATCCTGGTACAGATCTCACTGCGCTTACGGTAGAAATATATAGTCCAGAATCTGTAGCGACTTTTCCGGCAGCTTCAGAAACTTCACGAGGATTCCTATAGTTAATCGTTAGTTCGTAAAGATCCCAATTTGGTTCACCAAAGATGCTGTTCATGTTTTTTTGCCAACGGCGAGTTCCGCCTAATGCAGAAGTCTGAGCTACATCTCCAACTATGGTAAATGAGCGCGAAGGGCAACGGCGAATAAGCATACGCCATTCCATTGCCGTAAGTTCTTGAGCCTCATCGACTACTACATGACCATAAGTCCACTCCCTATCTGAAGCAGCTTTATGAGCCATAATACTTGCGTCATCACCATTAATACTGTCAAGTAGAATGTCAGCAGTCACAATACCATTGCCGATACCTGCTTGAGCTAAAGTATCAGCTGCAAACTGCTGTTCTTCTAGCTTTTTAGCTTTTAGTTGTGCTTGCTGAGTATCAAGTTTAGGATCATGTCCTAAAAGCTCCATAGCTTCATCAAGTAATGGTATGTCTGAACGAGTAATTGGGCTTCCTTTTGGTCTAGTAAGAGCATTAATATCTTCGTCTTTTAACCAAGGAGCATATGTGCGCAACTGTAAAGGTTTAGAGAAAAGCTGATCAATAAGCCATGTGGCATTCATAGGCAACCATGCAAGATTCAAAGTTACTCGAATCTTATCATCCATTCGAAGCTGAGAAGTTATATCGTTAATTTCAGCTTGACTAGGAGTGTAATCTAGTTGCTCAAGATACCTATTCCTAATAGCACTCAATGCGGATTTAACGAATGTATTGCGAGCCTGGTTATGCGGCTGATGTGTACGTTGTGCTTCAAATTGTGCGTTTTTTATATCTTCGCAAAGCATTGGAATTGAAAAACCATTAATGCGCACAGTAGGAAGTTTCTTAGGAACTCGTATTCGTGCAGAAATAGCGTTAGCTATAACAGTTCGCATACGGTACATTCCTTTTAGCTTTGCAACATAAGGAGTATCTTCTGCAGTGGCTTGAATTCCAGGAATTAAATCAGAAATAGTACGACTTACTACGCCAGTTTCACCTAGAGAAGGGAGAACTTGATCTATGTAACGCAAAAACGCAGAGCTAGGTCCAACAATTAGAACGCCAGAATGCTCAAGTTTGCGACGATGAGTATAAAGTAAATACGCAGCACGATGTAAGGCTACAGCTGTTTTACCAGTTCCAGGTCCTCCTTGAACAACAATAGTGCGTTCAAGAGGAGCGCGAATAATGCGATCCTGCTCGGCTTGAATAGTAGCAACAATATCCGTCATCTTTCCAGTACGACGGGATCCAAGTGAAGCAAGTAAAGCGCCTTCGCCTGTTAAAGTACCCTGTTGAGAAGCTTTACCAATCTCATCAGAATTAATATCAAGTACTTCGTCTTCTACTCCAACAACATCGCGGAATTTAAGAGTAATATGACGTCGTCTAACGATATTCCCATGGTGAGATGGTGTAGCTTCATAGAATGGACGCGCAGCTTCAGCTCTCCAATCAGTAAGAATAGGATCGTGATTCTCACTCAACAGTCCAATGCGGCCAATGTAGTGATGTACTCCAAATACATCATCTAATCTGCCAAACACGAGTCTGTCTTCTACAGCTCTTAGCTGAGAGAGTCGATCTTCGTACATTGTTGCGAAAGAATCGCGTTCGGTGCGTTGAGTAGGAGAACCGTGGGATCCTGCTGCTCTTACCGCGTCCAATCGTGCGCGAACAGTGCTACGCAAGTTATCAAGACGTCCATAGGCTAAGTCAACAGCATGCTGTTCTTCGCTAAGTTGTGAGGAATACGTAGACATAAGTGTCCGTTCTGCTCTAGGTACTTATTGCCAAAACTAGGCGTTTAAGTATATCTCGAGGCTTATACACACGGAATTAGTATGTTGTGACAGTTCAACATAAGAAGCGTATTTTGCGAAATTATATTAGCCAAGTAAATAGCTACAATATACTTACTTAGTTACTTAGTTAACTGAGTTAGTTATTCGCTTACTTACTTACTTACTTACGTGGATTGCCAAACCATATGGAATAAATTAGTGAAAAGTTACGATTTCCGTAAGTTGAGCATGAATCACCTTCACCAAAACCTGCTTCTAGTGCAGCAAGATTTGGCTGGTAAGGAGTGTAAATGTAAAGCAATGCAGTAGCAGTATTTTCTATATATACGTTGCTATGTCCACACGATTTATCTGGGGAATATTGAATAGAGTTAAGTGTATTTGGATGATAATTGTACTTATCGCTGTGCAGTAAATAATAACGATATCGTCTTGCTGCTCCTAATACTTGATTGAAGAATCCAGCGAATTTAGGATCACAATTAGCATCATCTGGACAGCTTAATCCCATAGCTGACTTGTATTGGAATTCTCTAGGATTCGTATCTGTTAACAAGTGTTGTTCTTTTTGCAACATAGTTAGGAGTACTTTTTGACTTATATGACATGCTTTTGCAGACTTATATATTATATCTGCCGAATATTCATTGCTTACACCCTGATACTTTGAGCATAATGAGTCAGCCGGAATGGTTCGAGTATTAAAATATGCTTTTCGAAGACAATTTTTGCCTTTGCAGTTCGCTCCTTTTTTACGAACGAATTCGCGAACATCATCAAGGCTCATAGCATTATCATTAAAAAATTGAGAGTCAGAAATAATATTTCCAGGATTAAATTCGAAGTGTAACAGTAATTGTTCCTGCCTATTTTGTGTAGAAATAATATTCTGTTCCCAACGAATCCAATTAAAAACAGGAGTAAGAATAGCGATGGTAACAACGATAATAAGAGTATTACGAAAGATTTTACTAGAATAAATTTTAGTTAGTAAATTATTTTTCTTATTGAGAATATTGCTTTTTCTCGCACTACTACGGTTCCTGCGAATGAAATTATATTTATTTCTTCTATGAACCATAATTATCCTCCTGTGCGACTTTTCTATTATATATAAATACAGTGCATATCATTCTGGATAATTATTACGTAACTTTTGATTAATCGAGTGCATGATATAGCAAATAGAGCATGTCTTCTTGTAACTATCAAACGATAGAATTATCGGACTATGAAGTTACGTATGATTATAGCAATTTGATTATGTTGTTTTAGTATTCTTTAAGATGCTTGTGCATACTAAGACGTTGAACCATACTTTACGCTTTAGCAGGGGAGTGAAATGTCAGAGGCTAATACTCATAACATTGATTATGTGGTTAAAGATCCATACAGTGATCCAAAAACACGTAATAAAGTAGCGGTTCATTCGTTAATTCTATTATTAATCACATTCGTTATAGGTACTCTGTGTTTGCAAGGTTTTAATCTTGTTTACGAACAGGTTGGAATAGATGTAAAATCCTTAGATCAAGCCCCTCTTATAACAGGATTGCCTGGAATTGTATTAGGAATCGTTTGTTTTATTTATGGCTCGCTTGGGGATTTTGTATCACTAAGAAAACTTGTTACGATCGGCTTAACATCGCTTTTTATAGGCTCACTTTTTGGGTTTATAGCTAATTTTTATTTCACTCCAAATTTGTGGACTGTTATTGCGGCTCGTATTATGCAAACTACAGGAGAGCAGGTAGCTGGATCCTCCTTCCTAGTTATAGCAACAAAATATTTACGAAATGATCTGAAAGTTATTTTTTTCGGACTTTTCACTACAGCTTACCAACTTTCGGCATCTATAGGAGTATTCGCAGCTGGAATATTGAGTTCAATAGCATGGCAGTATCTATTCCTTATTCCTACTTTAACTATTTTCTTCCTTCCTGCGCTTCGACATTATTTGCCAACTCAGAATGGTAATGGTCAAAAAATTGATACAATCGGATTTATAATTTTTGGCTTTGCAGTAGCATCTCTTACGCTATTTACTTCGTATAAAAATGTTTTAATGCTTGTACTGGCGTTGGTTTTGTTCATAATTTTTGGTGTATATATTAATAAAGCTCGGAATCCTTTTGTTACTCCGGCATTCTTTAAAAATAAGCGTTGGCTTACTGGAATGATTTTGATGAGCATAATATACTTCACAAATTATTGCATTAGTCCAATGTTTAATAGAGTTGGCAAAACTATATATCATATGAGTACTGTTCAAGTATCTTCTCATCTTGTATGGGCTTTTGTAGTAGCTGCAGTATTTGGATCATGTTCAGGTCTTATAATCAGCCGAATAGGGCGAAAAACTGGATTAGTGCTTGCATTATTGCTGATAATGTTTGGCTGGTTTGGTGCTGCAATATTAATAAATACCGGTTTCCTTGCGCTTACTTTGTGCGCTTGTGTGTATTACGCTGGATGCGGATTAATATATTCTCCTATAGCTTCCACAGTTCTTTCGGCGCTTCCGGTAGAAGAATCAGGTCGTGGATGCGGTATGAACGATCTGGTAATTAATGTTTCTGCTTCTGTTGGCGTAGTTATTTTCGACGGTATTCTTGATAAAGATTTGTTGCGAGGTTATTCTATAACAGGAGCTTCTGGTATTTCGTCAGGATTTGCGAATATAGCTCTTATGTGCTCTGCAGTTGCTTTTGTTGGAGTAATAGTATTTACTGTTCGTAATTTTATGGTTAAAGAAAGTAATGATTTAGAAGTAGAAGAAGAATAGGTAGAATAATATTTCCTTTTCTCGAATACTTCTCGAATACTTTGTGTTGTTTATTCTACATACCTACTTTTTACTTCATTTTGTTTTTATTTGGAATTCTTACCGTCATAAAGTTTACGCATTCTTTGTATGCTTATAGGATAAGCTGTGCCTAATTCTTGCGCCCAAAGAGAGACATAGAATTCTTCGCACATCCAGCGTAATTTCTCAGCGATTATTTGCGACTCGTCATGTGCTGGTCCTGCTGGAATCTTCTGAGCGTTTTCTTGAGCTTTTACTACAAGCTTATGTGCTTCATCTGCCTGCCATGCCCAACGCACGTCACGGTTTTTATCTGCTTTAGCTTTAGTAAGACGAATCACGTCTGCATGCAAGTAGCGTTCAATACGAGGTAGTGAATCGGATGGAGTTTTAGCAATAAATCCTTCGTACACAAGACTTGCAGTGTGTTCGCGTATTGATTGCAATACGGAAAGCAAAGGCAAATCAGCTTTTCCTGAAACAGCTTTACTCGATTCTGCTTGACGCTTTAATATTGCTATAACATCGTGCGCAACAGCATAAACAGTATCTTCATACACTTCAGACACGTTTGAAACTGCTTCTTTAAGCAAAATATCGTCTGTAATTTTTTCGGTATTAGGCAACAATCTTTTTACTGCAGCCATTTGCAAGTCTTCCGCTAAAGCCTTAGAAGTTGAGTAAGGTGCAGCTGCTAGTAGTAGAGCTTCAGATCCAAGCCAGCGAGAAGTAATGCGTTTATCGTCTAGACGCAGCATGTTTAATGCACTATCCCACACCATTTGCGATCGAGAAAGATTTGTAGCACCAGACTTGTGTAATAAATCAGCTCGTTCAATAACATTCCCGGATTGTGCCGCCATATTTGCTTTTCGATTTACCGCTTCTAAAGCTGATTTTTGAGCTTCTTTCGCAAATCGTTGCTGTAATGCAATTAATGATTTGTCGGTTCCAAGAATAGTAGGTTTTACGCGATTAGAATACTTATTACGACCTGCAGGTTTATTGCGATTTTCGTTAGCTTTTCTTTCTTCAACGCTAAACGTCATGCGCAAGTATGGCGATAGTCTGCTTATTTGCTCATCGTCGAAAACTTCAGGATGTATTTGCGCTCCAACTACGCTAATTGCAGCTTTAGTGAAAACTTCTCTAAAATCTGGCCAAATCAGCTTATTTTTATTTGCGTTTGTTCCAGTTTCTTCAATTCCAGGAAGCTCGTCGTAATGTTCGTCAATCCACGCGCGAATTTTTTTAGCAGTGTCAGGAGCTGGAACGAACTGTACTCGTAAAGCTTTAGGCAAAGATTTGATCATGCTAATAATAAGCTCGTCAAGCAAGCCTGGAACATTCCAACTAAACTCTTCAGGAGTTAAACGCGAAAGCGTGTGAAGAGGCACGTGCACTGTTACACCGTCTAGAGGATTAGCTGGATCATAAATATAACTTAAACGAAGTCTTATAGGCTGACCGTCTGTGCCAATAGTGTTCCAATGATCAGGATAATCAGCTAAATCAGTGCTTTGCGTAGTTTGTAAACGTTCAACTTCATCGGGATTAAAATCTAACTTGTGCGGATCTTCTTCGCGGTTATCTTTCCACCATTTTGCAAGAGCTGCGATAGTAGTTGCTTCTTGAGGAAGACGAGTGTCGTAAAAAGTAAATAAATCTTCGTCGTTTACAGTTTCGCTTATTTGACGAGTGCGATTTGCTTGATTATCTGCGTCTTCAAGCACATTGCGATTATTTAAAATAAACTCATCGTGTGCAAAACGCTGTTGTACGTCTGCTTCAACTAAGCCTTGACGAATCATAATCATTCGAGCTTCGTAAGGATTAACTCTAGCCCATTGAACTGTGCGATCTTGAACAATAGGCAATCCGTATAGTAATACTTTAGATTTTGCTACAGCAGCACCTTTAGAAGCGCTCCAATGAGCGTCAGAATACGTGATTCTAGTTAGATTTTTAGCAAGAGGCTCAGCCCAAGCAGGATCGATTTGCGCACAATATCTTGCCCAAAGTCTAGATGTTTCAACTAATTGTGTACACATAACCCATGAAGGAGTTGTTTTAGAAACGGCTGAAGCTGGGAATATTGCGAATCTTCCTCCGCGCGCGCCTTGATAATCGTTTTTAGCCATTTTTTGAGCGCGTTTCATAGCGCGAATTTTTGCTGATCCGTGCAAATTAGCAAAATCTGAAGCTTTCGGTTCGCGCACTACTTGCATTCCCAACATAGAAAGCAATCCGGCAAGCATCGACGAGTGTATGCCTTGCGAATCCCAAGAGCAGCACAAGCTGTGAGCAGCCTGCTGATTATTAGGAAGCTGACGAATTTCCAAAGATGGTCTTTTAGATGGAATAGGATCGCCAACTTTATAATGCAATTCTTTACACAAGTCTTGAAGTTGATTAACTAAATCTTTCCACTGTTTTAAACGCAAAAAGTGGAAGAATTCCGTTTTGCAAAGTTTGCGAAGAGCATTATTGCTCATGTTTCCGTCTGCTTGGAAAATATAATCCCAAATATTTAAAGCAGTTAAGAAATCGCTTGTTTCATCCGCATAACGATTATGAAGTCTATCCGCTTCTTCACGCTGTTCTTCAGGGCGCTCGCGAGGATCTTGCAAACTCAAAAACGCAACAATTACAAGCACTGCAGCAAGAGTATTCGGAGTGGTTTTACGCGCTGCTTCAATAATCATGCGTCCTAAACGAATATCAATCGGCAATTTTGAAAGCTCGCGTCCAATATGAGTTAAGGTTATGAAACCTGATTTTCTGCTTATTGCGCCAAGCTCGTTAAGTTCATTAAAGCCGTCGCTTACTGCTTTCATATCAGGAGGGTCAATAAAACCGAAATTCGTAATATCTTCGCCAGTTTTAGCAACACCTACTGAAAGCATGTGTAATACTACTGATCCAAGCGAAGTACGCAGAATCTCAGGATCGGTAAAACGAGGTCGAGTTTCGTAATCTTCTCGCGAGTAAAGTCTAATAGCAATTCCGTCTGCGATTCGTCCGCATCTTCCAGAGCGCTGATCTGCGCTCGCTTGAGAAATTGGCTCTATAGGAAGCCTTTGCACTTTTGCAGACTTAGAATATCGGCTAATTCTTGCAAAACCAGGGTCGACAACGTATCGAATCCCAGGAACAGTAAGCGAAGTTTCAGCAACGTTCGTAGCAATAACAATGCGTTGATGAGAGTGGTGTTCAAATACGCGATGCTGATCTTTTGCAGAAAGACGCGCAAAAAGCGGCACTATTTCAATAGCATCCGCTCTCTTCATATCACTTGCTCGAGTGCCAAAATACGAGCGTAATCCTGATTCAAATTCGCGAATATCGCGCTCGCCGGAAGCGAAAACCATAATGTCGCGCGCGCCTTGCTCGTGGCTTGAATGAATCACTAATTGAGCGCATGCGCGTGTTACTGCAGATGTCATATCTTCATCTGCAATATCGTCTCGATTGCTTTCGCTAGATTGGCTTTCTGCAACAGTTTCCTCATCCATTGTTATGTCTGCAAAGCCGGGGACGTGTCGCATAAGTGAAGGCGCGGATCCAAGCGGCTCATAAAGCACTCGCACAGGGTAAGTGCGTCCAGAAACTTCAATAACAGGAATTTTTATGTGTAAAGCTTGCTCAAAATGTTCACGGAATTTTGCAGAATCTATTGTTGCTGAAGTAATAATTAGTTTCAAATCGCGTCTTTGCGGAAGTAAAGTTGTTAAATATCCTAGCAAAAAGTCAATGTTAAGACTGCGTTCGTGGGCTTCATCAATAATAATCGTGTCGTATTTAGTAAGAAGGGGATCGCGCTGAATTTGCGCAAGTAAAATACCGTCAGTAACAATTCGAAGCTTTGTTTTAGGTGAACTTTCGTCGGTAAATCGCACTTGGTAGCCGATTTCTTCGCCCAGTTTTACTTCCATTTCGCTTGCGATTCGCTCAGCAACAGTGCGCGCAGCTAAACGGCGAGGCTGAGTGTGTACTATTTGTTTACCTCTTCCGCCTCTTCCAAGTTCAAGCGCCATTTTTGGGATTTGCGTAGTTTTACCGGAGCCGGTTTGTCCGGAAACAATCACGACTTGTGAAGACTTAATTGCTTCTATTATTTCGTCGTGTGCTGCGCAAATAGGAAGCTCAACAGGGTAGTCGAATTTCATAGTGTATTTATTTCTTTTCGTAGATTTTCGCTTCTTTAATACTTTTTAATACTTCTTTTTAGTACTACTTTTAGTACTTACTTTTTTAGTACTTCTATAATTCGGTATCCTTTGGAACTTGCGTATTTTTCTACACTATAAGTATTTCCAAGCTGTTCTGAAAGCCAGGTTATAAGCGAATCTGATCCAAGATTTTTTTGCACAACCAAGTATGCTGCTCCTCCAACTCGTAATCTTGGAATCCAGGTAAGTAATATTTCATGCAATATTTCTTTACCTACTCGAATAGGTGGATTTGACCATATTATGTCAAAATCTTTAAATTCTTCTTCGTTGCTTTCTTCTAATGCGTCTTTTACAAGAGCTGTACGAATATGCTTTAAGCCAGCAGATTTTGCGTTAATTTGCGTTAATTCTAGAGCGCGTTCGTTTACATCAATAGAAACTATTTCCGCGTTTGGTGATTCTAAACCTAGTGCTACCGTAATAGGTCCCCAGCCGCATCCAATATCGAGAAATCTGCCTGTCTCTGGAAGTTTTGGAGCATGCTTTAGTAATACTGAGGTTCCTAAATCGAGTCTTGAAGCGCTAAAAACTCCGTTAGAAACCTGCATATTTGCGTCATGTCCTCGCAAAGTTACTTTCAAACTGCGTCTTTCGTCATTTGATGCAGGAGTTGCAGAGAAGTACTGTTCGCCGCTTTTCTTTACTGATTTAGTTTTAGGTTGATTCTGAGGCTGTTTTTTAAGCTTATTCTGTTTCTGATCCTGGTTTTTAATCATTGTACTTATTCATTGCTTAGCATTTAATATGTCTTCTAAAATCACAATAATAAAACAAACGTTGTAAAATGCGATTAAGTAGAACAACGAAGGGTGCATCTTTGGTAAATAACGTAGATATCAGTAGTAGCAATGCGAATAGTGAGCATAATGATGTGCTTTCTGGTCATTCTGATGTGCTTCTAGACACTACTTCAAACAGTGAGAAGCATGATGAAGCGTGGCAGGAGCGTGAATCGCGTAATGCTCTTAAAAGAGTTACGGGTTTAGGAGAGCTGCAAGACGTTACTGAAGTTGAATATCGTAAAGTTCGTCTTGAAAAAGTTGTATTGGTTGGCGTGTGGTCAAGCGCTAGAGGAACGCTTTCTCAAGCAGAAGAATCTTTGCGAGAGCTTGCGGCATTGGCACAGACTGCAGGTGCTGTTGTGTGTGATGGCATGTTGCAGCAAAGATATAGGCCAGATGCTGCAACTTATGTTGGTTCAGGTAAAGCGCGCGAACTTGCAGCAGTAGTTGCTCAGCATGATGCAGATACGATTATTGTTGACGATGATCTACCTCCTAGCCAGCGTAGAGCTTTGGAAGATGCGACTAAAGTTAAGGTTGTTGATCGCACTGCTGTTATTTTGGATATTTTTGCTCAGCATGCAACCAGTCGTGAGGGTAAAGCTCAAGTTGAGTTAGCGCAATTGCAGTACATGCTTCCTCGTTTAAGAGGCTGGGGTATGGCTCTTTCTCGTCAGGCAGGTGGTAGAGCTGCAGGAGACGCTGGTATTGGTTCTAGAGGCCCTGGTGAAACTAAAATCGAGATGGATCGTCGTGCTATTCGCAATCGTATTTCGAAATTGAGAAATGATATTGCACATATGGCTCCTGCTCGAGACATTAAGCGTGGTTCACGTAGACGCCAGGCAATACCAACTGTTGCTGTAGTCGGATATACGAACGCTGGTAAATCATCTATTATTAACAGGCTTACTGGTTCGGAAGAATTAGTAGAAAATGCATTATTTGCCACTCTTGATACTGCAGTTCGTCGTTCTCAAACGCGAGATGGTAGAAATTACACTTTAGTAGATACTGTAGGTTTTGTACGTAGACTACCTACGCAATTGGTAGAAGCGTTCAAATCTACTTTGGAAGAAGTTGGTCAGGCGGATGTAATTTTGCATGTTGTTGACGGCTCGCATCCTGATCCTTCTTCTCAAATTGATGCTGTAAATGATGTTCTTTCGCATATTGATGGAGTTGAGGATATTCCTCAAATTATAGCATTTAATAAATCTGATTGTATTTCTCAGCCAATGCGCGATAGGCTATCTTCGCTGTATCCAAACGCATATGTTGTTTCTGCTGCTACTGGAGAGAATATTGATTCACTATTAAATAATATCGAGTCTTTACTTCCTTCTCCTAGAGTTAGAGTAGAAGCGGTACTTCCTTATACTGCTGGTTCTTTGCTTTCTTCTGTTAGAGAAAATGGTGTGGTCGAAAGTGTTGACTACAGAGATGATGGCGTTGCGTTAGTAGCTTTTGTAAGTGATTCGCTGGCTGCAAGAATAATGCAAGTTGCTATTTCTTAGTTACTTTTTCACATTTTGTAATTTTTGATTTTGATTATCGAATTGTAAAGTATAGTAATTAATAGTGCTATTAGGTACTAAATGTGGTATTTATAGTTACTTTTTTGCTATGTTATGTTAATTTCACTGTTTATTGTTATAAGTTCCAATGGTGCTATTAGAGTGAAAGTGTTTGTACCAATGGCTCTTAATGTGAGAGCAGCTTTCATGTTTGCTATGGCATATTTTGTCATGCCTGAAAGTGAAATCGGTTGTTGAAAAGAGGTTAGTTCTCATGGTAAATTCGCAGGTTAAGCCAACAAAGCTGGCGATTATCGGTGCTGGTGCAGTTGGTTCGACGCTCGCTTTCGCTGCTGCTCAGCGTGGTGTTGCCCGTGAAATTGTTCTTGAGGATATTGCTAAAGAGCGTGTAGAAGCTGAAGTTCTTGATATGCAGCATGGTTCAAGCTTCTATCCTGCAGTGTCTATCGATGGTTCTGATGATGTTGAAATCTGCCGTGACGCTGATATGGTGGTTATAACTGCCGGCGCTCGTCAGAAGCCAGGCCAGAGCCGCCTCGATCTTGCTGGTGCCACTATCAATATTATGAAGTCAATCATTCCAAACGTGGTAAAGGTTGCTCCAAATGCTATTTACATGCTGATCACCAATCCTGTGGATGTGGTTACCCATGTGTCAATGAAGCTTTCTGGTCTTCCTTCTAACCAAATCTTTGGTTCTGGTACCAACCTTGATTCCGCTCGTCTTCGTTTCTTAA
Source organism: uncultured Gardnerella sp. (assembly GCA_947292085.1). GTDB lineage: Bacteria > Actinomycetota > Actinomycetes > Actinomycetales > Bifidobacteriaceae > Bifidobacterium. Next base: position 18,421 of record CAMYPN010000016.1, read on the forward strand.
TTGCTCAGCACACCGGTGTTAATGTTAAGAACGTTCACGCATACATTGCTGGCGAACACGGTGATTCAGAAGTTCCTCTGTGGGCTTCTGCAACCATTGGTGGCGTTCCAATGTGCGATTGGAATGCTCTTCCAGGTCATGAGCCTCTTGATG
>CAMYPN010000017.1 GCA_947292085.1 uncultured Gardnerella sp.
CTTGTTCTTATTGCAGAAAACGTTGGTCACGTAAAGTCTGTAGCTCAAATGACTGGTCGCGACTATGACTCTAAGATTGGAACTGCATTATTTGCAGACGGTTTTGGTACAGCTATTGCAGGTTTGTTCGGCGGTTGCGGTACTACTACGTACGGTGAAAATATTGGCGTTATGGCTGCAACAAAAGTTTATTCTACTGCCGCTTATTGGTGTGCTGCAGCGTTTGCTTTCATCTTAAGTCTCTGCCCAAAGTTTGGTGCTGTTGTAAACTCAATTCCAGCTGGTGTTCTCGGTGGCGTAACTACTTTGCTTTACGGCATGATTGGTATGATCGGCATAAGAATTTGGGTTGAAAACAAAGTGAACTTCGATAAGCCAGTGAATATTATGATTGCTGCAATCGTTATGATTATTGGAATTGCTAACTTCCAGTTTGCAGTTTCTGGCATTCAGTTCAACGGAATTGCAATCGGAACCGTTGTGGTGTTGGTTGTATATCACTTATTGAAGGCTATTGGAAAGCTTACTGGTACGATCGCTAAAGATGATCCAGATATTGCTTAATCTTATGAGTTTCAATAAAATTTAACATTTATATTTGCATAAGCGCGTTTATGGTTACTTCTGTAAGCGCGCTTAATTTTATATGTAAACAAAATTTTGTACTTATTTTATTTACATAATTTAATATTGCGAGTTACATAATATAGTATTCTTATTAATATGTTTTATGTTATTTTGAAAATTTTGCTTCCGTTAGCAGCAGTCATTTTCATGACTCTACTTAACATATACAGAAGCAACAAAACGCGTCATCGTTCTGATTATGCGAAAAACAGTAAACGTAAATCTAATAATACTGAAAAATCATATCAAAACGAATATAGTGATGGTAATCGCGCAAATCAAAATAATAATGAACCTGAAATTATTGATATAAGCGTTGATGAAGACAGTAATGAGAATTCAGAATCTTCTAACGATTCAGTAGGCAAGAATAGCAAGTTTTTATCTTTTATAGACGAAATTGAACGTTTAACTAATGGCTACGATGAAGATAGACCCATCGGTGATAAAAAGGACGATTCAGATAATCAAAAATCATCTAAAAAGAGTGAAAAAAATAGTAAAAAGAAGGAGAATAATTCTTATATGCACATAGATCTTAATTTTGATAAATTTATTAATATTACGAAAAAATGGCGTTGGATTTTAGCTGGCATAGTAGCATTCATAGTTTTTGCATTTTTAATAATTGTAGGTTTGTCTACTTTTATTAGTGATTGCATGTGGTATTCACAGCTTGGATTTGAAAGCGTAATTTGGATTCAACTAGGAGCAAAAGTTGGAGTTTGGGCTCTTTACGCTGTGCTTATGGCAGTATTCGGATATCTTTCAGCATCACTTGCTATACGCACTCGTCCTACTAATGCTGATGGATCTTATATTCGTATTAGTGGAAATATAATTGATTTTAAAAAGGGCGTTAGTTCTAAAGTAGCTTTCCATATTGCAGGTATTGTATCTCTTATTGTGGGAGCGTTGTTTGGCTCGCAGTTTTACTCTCATTGGGCGCAAATTTTGCTTATGTTCCACGCTCAGCCTTTTGGTATTAAAGATCCGCAATTTGGCATTGACAACGGTTTCTACGTGTTTGTTCTTCCTGGTTTGCTGCTATTTATGAAAGCTTTTATACTGCTACTAGCTTTATCATTATTATTCTCTGTTCTTACGCATTTCCTTATGGGAGCTATTCGTATAACCATGCCTGTGAATGGCAATGGCTTGTTTAATATTACAAAGCATGCTCGTAGACAAATTGGTATTTGGTTCCTGTTGCTTATGATTGCTTGGTCAGTAATACAGATTCTTGATATGTTTACGCTTGTAATTTTTGACGGTCCTAGAATTACTGGCGGATCCTACACTGATATGAACGCTAGAGTTCCAGCAAGTATTATTATGGCTATTCTTACTCTGATTGTTGGCTTAGTGATTTTTGTGTGGATACTTAAATCTCATTCTCTTAGCGGAAAAGTAGAGTTAGAAACGCGATTCTTTGCAGCTGTAAAAGCTTGGAAAACGCCTGCAGTAGCAGTAGCTTTCTTAGTGGTAACATCTATGATTATCTCATTCGCATGGCCGCTAATACTTCAAAGATTTAAAGTAAACCCTAATGCTCAAGAGCTGGAAGCTGAGTATATTCAGAGAAATATTAATGCTACAAAATTCGCATACGGGTTAAATAATGTTGAAGTGGAATCTTATAACGCCGCTTCGGAAGGTAAATCTGGAGCTTTAGCTAAAGAAGCTGAGTCTACGGCTCAAATTCGTCTTCTAGATCCTCAAGTAACTTCACCTACTTTCCGTCAGCTGCAGCAATCAAAACAGTATTATATGTTTGCAGATACGCTTGCAGTCGATAAATACAATATTGATGGAGTAAGTCAAGATACTGTTATTGCTGCTCGAGAACTTAATTTATCGGGTAACGACAATCATAATTGGGTAAATGATCATACTGTGTATACACATGGCTACGGTATTGTTGCTGCGTACGGAAATAAAGTTACAGCTGACGGTCAGCCGCAATTTATGGAGTATGGTATTCCTACTCAAGGTAAGATGACAAAATCTCAAAAGTATGAACCTAGAATTTATTTTTCTCCTAATGCTCCAGAATATTCTATAGTTGGTTCTCCTAAGGGAACTGCTCCATGGGAGTTTGATTATCCTACAGGTTCACAAGGTGCATTAACAACGTTTAAGGGGAATGCTGGTCCAAGCTTAGGTAACTGGTTCTCTAGGCTTATACACGCTATACGTTTTAGGTCAGATCAGATACTATTCTCAGATCGTGTAACTTCGCAGTCTCAGATTTTGTATGATCGAAATCCTAAAGATCGTGTATCTAAAGTAGCTCCTTACTTGACTTTAGATGGTCGTGTCTATCCTGCTGTAGTAGACGGTAGAGTTAAGTGGATTGTTGACGGTTATACTACTTCTGATTCTTATCCTTATTCTCAAATGACAGATTTTGGTAAAATAACTCAGGACTCTACAACAAAAACTTCTCATTCGATTAAAGGTTTAACTAATCAGCGTGCAAACTATATTCGTAACTCTGTTAAAGCAACAGTAGATGCGTATGATGGATCTGTTGATCTATACGTTTGGGATACTAAAGATCCTGTTATTAAAGCTTGGAGATCAATATTCCCTGGTCATTATCATGATATTTCCGAAATTTCAGGTGATTTGATGAGTCACTTAAGATATCCGGAAAGTTTGTTTAAAGTTCAGAGATATTTACTAGCAAAGTATCATGTTGGTTCTGCTAGCCAATTCTTCTCGGGAGAAGATTTTTGGCAGACTCCTGTTGATCCAACTGAATCTCAAGCTGCGCAAAAGGAAGATATTTTGCAGCCACCTTACTACTTGACTTTGCAAGCAGCAGGTACTAAGAAGCCGGTGTTCTCGCTTGTTTCTACTTATATTCCTGCAGGTAAAGTAACTCGCGAAATATTAACAGGATTCTTATCAGCTAATTCAGATGCGGGTAATACTCCTGGAAAAGTAAGTCCTGGCTATGGAAAGCTTAGATTGCAAGAATTACCTAAGGTTTCAAATGTTCCAGGTCCTGGTCAAGCTCAAAATAATTTCAACGCTAACGCAAATGTTTCTAAAGAGTTGAACTTGTTGGAATCTGGTTCTACTAAAGTAAAACGTGGCAATCTTCTTACTTTGCCGCTTGGTGGAGGCTTGGTTTACGTACAGCCGGTTTACGTACAGTCAAGTGGTTCAACTAGCTATCCGTTACTTAAGAAAGTATTAGTTGCTTTTGGTGAACAAGTTGGATTTGCTGATACTTTGGATGAGGCGCTAAATCAAGTGTTTGGAGGAAATTCCGGAGCTGCTGCTGGAGATGCGTCTAATAATTCCGAATCTTCTGTTGCAAAGACAGATAAGGATAATAGTACATCTCAAAAAGCTCAGGAAGATAAAACTAGTAGTCAGAGTTCTAATCAGACTACTATTAATCCTCAAATTAAAGATGCTTTGAATCGTGCTGCTAAGGCTTTGAAAGATTCTGATTCTGCAATGAAAGCCGGCGATTGGTCTGCTTATGGTAAAGCTCAGAAAGCTTTAAGTGATGCTATTTCGGATGCTTTAGCTAAGGAGTCTGAGAGCAATAATTCTAAACAAAAGGAAGAATCCGAGCATAAGTAATTTGAAATTGAATTTATAACTCAATTATAAAGCGCCAGCAGATTCTCCTGTTGGCGCTTTTACTATACTTGTACTTATTTGCTTTACTTTTAGCGGTGCGTGTGAGTGTGCGCATATCGCGCGTATTGCATTGTATTTATTAAAAATTAGAGTTGGTTATCTGGATCTTCCTCATCTTCAGCAGGTCCTAGAAGAATTCTTTCAGTTAAATTTACTGCGCACATCAATAATGTTGTAAGAATAATAATTACAAAAGTTGCAGAAAAAATAAGTGGTGTTCTGTACGAATTGTACGCAAATTGCAGCCAAATTCCGAGCCCATCTTTTGCGCCTAAATATTCTGATGTAGAAGCTAAACCGAAAGCGTATGCAGCACTTATTTTTATTCCTCCGAATATTTGTCTTGCTGCGACTCGTAATTTTACATGCCACAAGGTCCATACTCGTCCAGCTCCGCACGTTAGTGCAACGTCACTATAAAAAGTCGGTACTGCTTCAAGTCCTCTAATAGTTTGAACTGCAATAGGGAATAGACTAAAAATCATAACTATTATGATTTTTCCAGAAATCTCAAAACCGAACCATATTAGAAATATTGGAGCTATTGAAATAAGAGGTAGCGTTTGTGCAGCGCATAAAAGTGGGAACAGCGCAGAATGTAAAGGTTTACATACGTGGAATCCAACTCCAAGAAGAATACCTAAAAATATAGCTAGCAGGAATCCAATAACAGTTTCTTGTGAAGTAACTATTGTTGCTGGTATTAGCGTAGGCCACGTATCATTCGTAGCATCTGCAATTGCTAGTGGTGATGGAATAAGATTCTCTGATAGCTTGTAATACATACACGCTAACTGCCATAAAGTAAAGAAAAGTATTACTGATATTACTGTTGGCAGATATTTGAAAATTACGTGTTTTAAACGCGAGTGCGTCATACGTGTAAATTCCTTCCGTAAAAGTTCCGTAAAAGTCGTAGTATGTGCGAAATTCGATTGCTGCCCCAATCGGAATCTTTCAAGATTACTTATGCACAAGTCTTCAACTATTGTAAAGATGCGTGCCAACCATTTTTTATTTATAGAAAAATTAGTTTTTGTAATTAATCTTCTAAATGTCGGATGATGTGTGCATAATCAAAATCGTTTCGTGAGTCAATGTGTGGCAAACCGTGCATCGTGCTTTTTAAAGAGCGTGCGGGGGCATTGAACGGGCGCGGGCTAGGACCTTCATACCGTTTTCTGCCAAGTCTGTGCTGCATTTCCCAGAAAATGGTGAGTAAAAACAAAGTAGGGAACTCATGAATATGCGTGGTGTTAAACGCTTCTGTGCAGCACTTCTTTCAGTATGCTGTTTATATTCGTGTGCTGCATGCGGATCTTCGCAACAAAGTAATGGTAAAAATCTTCGTAAAGTATCGTTTATGCTTTTTTGGGCACCTGATACTAATCATATTGGTATTTATGTTGCAAAGCATAAAGGTTGGTTTAAAGATGCCGGTTTGGATGTTAATATTCTTGCCGTTGCACAAACCGGTTCTGAACATGCTGTAGATAGTGGTGCCGCTGATTTTGCTCTTACTACACTAACTAATGTTGCTGATTTTTCAACTAAGGGTGCAAATCTTGAGCAGGTTATGCAAGTTCAGCAGAAGCCAAGTGCTATATGGTGTTCTCTTGCAAGCAACAATAAGATTCATTCTCCTAAAGATTTTGATGGACGCACTTTTGCTACTTTCGGTTCTGCTGAAGGTGATGCTGTTATTCGTAGAATGATTCAGCATGATGGTGGAAAAGGTAACTTCAATAAGGTAACTGTTGGTACTTCTACATTCCGTACTCTCGAAACCGGTAGAGCTGATTTTGGTGGATTCTACGGTACTTGGGAAGGAGTTCAGTCTGAATTATTTGGACCGAAACTTCGTTGCTTTAAAGAAGGAGATTACGGTGTCCCAGGTCAGCCTGATACTATCGGCATAATTACCAACAAGAACACTATTAGTAAAGATCCAAAGCTTGTTCGTGCTTTCGTTAAGGCTGCAAAAAGAGGATACGAGTATGCGTACGAGCATCCAGATGAGGCTTCAAATATTTTGGTTGAAGAAGCAAAAGAAGCTAATCTTGATCCAAAATTCGTTAAGAAAAGCATGAAAATGATTGTTGACGGCGAATATTGGGGAAGTCACGCAGATATTAAAAGTGGAAAGTTTGTATTCGGTACTAGCGATGTAAATGGTGCTCAAAAGTACTTTAACTTCCTGAGTAAGGAAGGTGCTTACACTGATTCTAAAGGTAAAGTTACGAATCAATTGCCTAATGCTAAGAAACTTTCTACTGACGAGTTTTTGAAATAATGTAGGTCAAAAATAATATTGGCTATTTTCTTGCTAGAATAGGCAGGAGTATATAAAGGCGTATCAGCAAAGCGTCAATGTACGTTATGCGCGTGATACGCCTTTTTGTTTTATATTGCTTGTTTACAAATAATAGGCAAAGAAAATGGGGATAGTATGTCATCGGATTTTTGGCTGATTGCAGGTTTAGGAAACCCTGGTACGAAATATGAAGGTACTCGCCATAATATGGGGTTTATGGTTGCTGATGTGCTTAGTTCGCGTTGGTCAATATCTTTTTCGGATCATAAAGGTTTGGCTAAGCTTGGTAAAGGTGTTATGAATCTTGATGGCAAGCTTGCTAAGTTCTTTTTGGCTAAGCCTCTTACCTTTATGAATGATTCAGGTGCTGCTGTTGCATCAATAAGCGCATACTATCAGATTGAGCCGGATCATATTGTTGTTATTCATGACGATATGGATTTAGATTTTGGTCGTATTAAAGTAAAAGCCGGTGGTTCCGCAGGTGGGCATAATGGTATTCGATCAATTGATAGATCTCTTGGAACTCCTCAATATGCTCGTGTGAGAATGGGAGTAGGTCATGCTCAGAGAGGCTCTCATGCTCACGAGAATACAGTGAACTGGGTTCTTGGAGGTTTTGCTCCTCAACAACGAGCTGAACTTGATAATTTTTTGGCTGATGGTGCTGATGCTGTAGAAAGCGTTATTTTCCGCGGTCTTAGCGCAACTCAAGAGCACTTTAATGGACGCTAATTGTGCGTTATAGCGCAATTTTATAATTTGTAATTACACTAGTAAAACCGGTAGTTTTATGCAAAAAACTGTTACTTATCGCTCTGAAGTATCTTATAAAAAAGAAAATAATTATGGGGGAGCTTTATCTGATCTTCTTTCGCGCTTATGCGCAGGAGATGAGAAGTTTAGTAAACTTTGCGATTTGCGTTCTCGGCTTGAAAAAGAGCCTCAGAATGTGGATGAAAAGTATGTGAATATTGTTAATGTTTCTTCTCCTGTTGGAATAAGACCTGCTTTAGTTGCGAAAGTTGCTGAACAGTATCCTGTAGTTTTAGTAGTTCCTTCTGGAAGGGAAGCTGACGAAGTAACTGATTCTATTCGTGACTGGTATGAGGGAAATCAAAAAGATATAGCGAAACTTGAAGCTTGGGAGACTTTACCTCATGAAAGATTGTCGCCTAGAGCAGACACTGTTGCTTCGAGAATAGCTGTTTTTCGCAGATTGCGTCACCCTGATTCCTCTAGTGATTTATTTGGACCGATTCGCGTACTTGTTATGCCGGTAAGATCTCTTATACAGCCTGTTGTATCTGGTCTTGCTGATGTTGAGCCTCTTGTATTTTCATGCGGATCTCAAATACCTTTAGAAGAAGCTATAAAACGTCTTGTTGAGAATGCTTATACGCGTGTCGATTTAGTTATGGAGCGAGGAGAATTTGCTGTAAGAGGCGGAATTCTTGATATTTTTGTTCCAACAATGACTCATCCTGTGCGAATGGAATTTTTTGGAGATGAGATAGATAGTATAAAACAATTTCATGCTTCCGACCAGCGTACGTACGGTAATGTTATACGTAGTCTATGGGCTACTCCTTGTAGAGAATTACAGCTTACTGAAAGTGTTTGTAAACGTGCTAAGTCTTTAATTGGTTCTATTCCTAACGCTGATGACATGCTTGAATCTATTTCACAAGCTATACCAGTAGAAGGTATGGAATCTTTAATTCCAGCTCTAATAGACAATATGGAATCAGTGCAAAGCATGCTTCCAGATGATGCTGTAATCATGTTTTCTGATATTGAGAAATGTAGACGAGCTGCTGATGATGTTACTAAAACAGCTAATGAGTTTCTTGCAGCAAGCTGGCATGTTGCAGCGAGTGGACGCGGTTCGGGTGCTCCTATAACTTTTGATCAAGCTAATTTCTTAGATTTTGAAGAAACATTATCATCTTTATATTATTCGCAACATGATGTTTGGAAATTAACATCACTAAATATTGATGCAGATACAGTTAGCAATAATCAAATAAACGTTAATCTTCCTGCTATATCTCCTAATGAGTTTAGAGGTAGTGAAGAAAAAGTTACAAACGGTATTAATGCATTGCTTGATGACGGATATGATGTGACGATTACTGCAGCAGCAAGTGGTACTGTAGCAAGACTAAGCCGTGCGTTAAAACAGACAGGAATTGTACGATTTTCTTCTTTAGTTTCTAATGCAGTAGACGGATTTATAGATGAAAGCGCTCGAATAGCTTTACTAACTGAAAGAGATATAACAGGACATTCTTCTTCTGCAAGTCGTCTTAAAACTCCGCAAAAAAGACATAAAGCTATTGATCTTATGGAGCTTAAGCCAGGTGATTTCGTTGTACACGATCAGCATGGCATAGGTCGTTTTATTGGTATGAAACAGCGCAATATTGCTGTTTCTGGTGGTACGGCTGAAAGAGAATATTTAGTAATAGAGTATGCTCCAAGCAAGCGTAACGCTCCTGCGGATAAACTTTTTATACCAACAGATCAACTTGATGCTGTAAGTAAATATATTGGTGCGGAAATACCAAAACTAAATAAGCTTGGTGGATCTGATTGGGCTGCTACAAAAGCGAAAGCAAGAAAACATGTTCATGAGATTGCAGAAAATCTTATTAAACTATATTCAGCAAGACAACAGTCTAAAGGTTTTGCTTTTAGTAAAGATACTCCATGGCAAAAAGAGTTGGAAGACGCATTCCCATATCAGGAAACTCCAGATCAGCTTACTACAATTGATGAAGTAAAATCTGATATGGAAAAACCTATGCCTATGGATCGTTTGATTTGTGGCGATGTAGGCTTTGGCAAAACTGAGATTGCTTTAAGAGCTGCGTTTAAAGCAGTACAAGATTCAAAACAGGTTGTTGTACTTGTTCCAACAACTCTTCTCGTACAACAACATTTTGATACTTTTACTGAAAGATTCGAAGGTTTTCCTGTAAAAGTAGCTGCTATGAGTAGATTCCAAACTAAAAAAGAGATAGATAATACTTTGGAATGTCTTGCAGACGGTAGCGTTGATGTTGTAATTGGTACGCATAAGTTACTTAATCCTAGTATAAAATTCAAAGATTTAGGATTGGTTATTATTGATGAAGAGCAGCGTTTTGGAGTTGAGCATAAGGAAACTTTAAAAGCTTTACGTACGAATGTAGATGTGTTGAGTCTTTCTGCAACGCCAATTCCTAGAACACTTGAAATGGCTGTAACTGGAATTCGAGAAATGTCAACTTTGGCTACGCCTCCTGAAGATCGTCTTCCTGTATTAACTTACGTTGGTGCATATGAGGATGCTCAAGTTGCTGCTTGCGTAAAGCGTGAATTGTTGCGTGCAGGTCAGGTATTTTATGTGCACAATCGCGTAGAAGATATTAGTTCTGTTGCTAATAAAATTCATGAGCTTGTTCCGAATGCGCGCGTTGCTATCGCGCACGGAAAAATGGGAGAGAAACAGCTTGATGCTGTTATTCGTGATTTTTGGCATAGAGATATTGATGTGCTTGTTTGTACTACGATTATTGAAACTGGACTTGATATTTCCAACGCAAATACGCTTATTGTAGATCACGCTGACAGATTTGGACTAAGTCAATTGCATCAGTTGCGTGGAAGAGTTGGTCGTGGACGTGAGCGCGCATACGCTTACTTCTTGTATGATCCGTCTAAGCCTATGACACAACAGTCTCACGATAGACTTGCAACAATTGCTCAACACACTGCACTAGGCTCTGGTTTTGATGTTGCTATGAAAGATTTGGAATTGCGTGGTACTGGTAATCTTCTTGGCGATGAGCAAAGTGGTCATATTGAGGGCGTTGGTTTTGATCTTTACGTCCGCATGGTTTCCGAAGCTGTAGAAAAATATAAGGAGCCTGAACGTAAAGAGGCTGTTTCGGTTAGTATAGATCTTCCTATTGAAGCATCTATACCAACGGATTATATTGATGCGGATAAATTGCGATTAGAAGCTTACAGGAAACTTGCGCAAGCTCAGAATGATAATGATCTTAAAGAAATCAGTGATGAGCTTACGGATCGTTATGGTAATCCTCCTAAATCTCTTGAAGCTTTATTTGATGTCGCTCGTCTTAGATTTAAAGCTAGAGATTTAGGAATAACTCAGCTAGTTTCGCAAGGTCGCTCACTTAGAGTTGTGGGATTTGATCCAAAAGAGTCAGTATTGATGCGAATGAAACGCATATACAAATCATTACAGTACAGGCCGTTAAATCATTTGCTGATTGTTCCAACTCCTTTTGAAACTTCTCTAGGTTCTGCTGCTATGAGCGAGCATGAAATCATAAAGTGGGTAGATCAGTTGCTTGATGATCTAGCATGGTAAGTGCAGTAATTTCGCTATTTTTTGCTACTTTTTGCTACTCTTGCTACTTTTACTGCACTTTAGTTATGAGATTGTACCCATGATTAGTAAGAACAGACTGTAGTTGCAATAAGTATGTGTGGGCTGCGTCAGAAAGATTTGTTCTCTCATTTTTTATCCAGCCAACAAGCATTGTTTCTTCGCACTCCAAAGGAATCGTAACAATTTTTTCATTATTAAGATCGCCGTTGTCAATTCCAGTGCAAACTGTGTAACCGTTCAAACCAATAATAAAGTTAAGAATTGTTGCGCGGTCACTTACATTAATTTTCTTTGGAGGATGATTAGGCCAAACTGCCTCTTCTGCAAAGAAGAAACTTCCATCTTCGCCTTGCTCGTATTGTATAAAAGGATATGGTTTTAAATCGTCCAAAGTTAAACTGCTTTTTGAAGCAAGTGGATTGTCTTTCGAAATAAAAACATGAAGCTTTGCGCGGAAAAGTGGGTGAAATTCTAAATGCTTTTCTCTTAGCATTTTTCCAATAACATCTTTATTGTAGTCTGAAAGATACAAGATTCCTATGTCTGCGCGCATATCATTAACTTGATTAATAATATTTTTTGTACGTGTTTCTCTAATAGAAAACTCATACTCATTTGACTGTATGCTACGAATCATTTCTACGAAAGCTTCAACAGCAAACATGTAATGTTGAGTAGCCACGCTGCATAATTGCCTTCTAGGTTTTTTACTAGAATATCTTTCCTCAAGTAATGCAGCTTGATCTAAAACCTGCCTCGCGTAAGTCAGAAATTCTGCACCTTCTACAGTAAGAACAATTCCTTGAGATGATCTCATAAAAATTTCTATGCCGAGTTCTCTCTCTAGTTCGCGAACTGAAGAACTTAAAGCTGGTTGTGATACATATAATTCATGTGACGCTTCATTCATAGATCCGCATTCGAAAATTTTTACAATGTACTTCAACTGAAGTAGCGTCATAATAAGTACCTTCCTGGCTGATTTTTATAATTTTTCTATTTAATTTTTCTATTTCTCAGTGTATTTAAATTAAATAGAGCTTTTACTCAACAATTCTGTCACTGCTTAAGCGTTAGTTAACTGTTACATAACTACTATAAACTTACGCCTAGTGAAGCTAAATCTTTGCGTGCTTGTTCAGCTGTTGTAAATACGAATGCGTTCATATTTACGTTATTAGCGCCATCAATATTTTGCGGTTTGTCGTCAAAAAATACTGTACTTTCAGCTTTTAGTCCAAACCTACTAATAGCAAGTTTGAAAATTTCCGGCTGTGGCTTATGCAAATGTTCTACACCAGAAATAATAGTTCCTTGCAGAAGTGTTGAAAGTTCTGGGAATTTTTTCAACGCAAGTGGGAAAGTCTCACTAGACCAATTCGTTAATCCCCAAACACCATAACCTGCATTTCGTAAATCTTTTAGCAAATCAACCATGCCAGGCATCATGCGCGTAAGAACTTGATCATAGTGTGCGCAGTACCAGCGGAAAGCTTCAGCGAGTTCACTTCCAAAACGGCGTTCGTATTCAGGCATAAGATCTTTCAAAAGTTCGCCGCCGTCCATGCGATCTTCAAACTCGTAGAATCCGGCTAAATCGTCCTTTCCAAAGCTTCCATTAGGGCAAATCGTATCAACTAAATTTGGGAATTGTTTTTCTAAGCAATTTCTACAGTTCCACTCTAATAGAACTTTGCAGTAATCAAACATAACGTCGTGAATCTCAACTGTTTTTGTACTGTTCATATTTTTGATACTTCCTATTTTTTCGTATTTGTTTTTCGTATTTTTATTAGCTTATTTTTAAGATTTCACTTCATATTTATGAGAATCCCAAAAACGTGTGGTAATGCTGCTATTATGTCGCTAGCAACAATTGGGTGTTCAAGCATAAGAGGTTTCTTGGCTTTCACAAGTTCCTTAACAAACTGTGTGTAATTATTTTCGCTACTGCTATAAGCTGCCAACATTGCTGAAATGCCATGTATTACTGCTGCGCTAGCCGCAATAATAGCGTAGTTTTCGATAGTTTCTTCCTGTTGAGCGAGAGTAGCGCCAATAATTCCAGACAGCACATCTCCAGATCCTGCTGTTGCGAGCCAAGATGGACCATATTGTGCTACATATACTGGTTTATTAAGATTTTTTGGCGATGCAACAATTGTTTTTGCGCCTTTAAGTAGTACTGTTGCGCCAGTAAGATCTGCTGCTTTTTGTGCGTAATAAATTGGATTGCTTATTATTTGCTGCGAGCTTATGCAAGAATCATATCGTTTAAAAAGGTAACTTAATTCGCCGGCATGTGGGGTTAAAATTACTTTTTGGCAAACGTTTTTTGGTAGTAAGTCTAAAGCGCCTGCGTCTACGCATACTGGCGGCAAGGATTTTTGAGTTTCTGATTGTATATTATTTTCTTCAGATTCGTATTTTTTGAGTATTTCTTCTATATATTTTCGTTGAGATTTTATTTCTTCGTCGTAACTGTGTTCTGAATCTGATATTCCTGACCCTATTGTTAAAGCGTTTATTTTTCCTTGTAATTTTTCAGAAACGACTGCTTCTGGCAGTGATTGTAATACTAAATTTTGTGCGCGTAACGGTCCTGCGTAACGCACCATTCCTATATTGCAATATGCAGCTGCTTTAGTACTTAATACTGCTGCTCCAGGATACGAATTTGAACCTGTTATTAAACCAAGAACTCCTCGTGAATACTTATTGTCAGTACTTTGTGGGGTTCGTACGTATTTTGACACAGTTTGCATGTTAATTTCTATTGCAGATGTGCCTTCTGTTTGTGAATAACTATTTTGAGAATGTAGGTTTAGCTGGGTTTCTTGGAATGTCATATTATTAAGTTTAATCGTTGTGATGCATGTTAGTAAGTTTGTTAGTTTACTGTCTTATTTTTTATATTTGGACAAATGTATTGTTTGATTAACATATGTTGTGTTCCAATATGTGAATATTTTGAGAATAAATGTAATTTTTGGATTATTTGCGTGTTGCGGCGTGTCGAGCGTGTTGAGGTAAAAATTAGAATTTTTTATAGCGGAAATATTTGATATAACAAATTTATTAGTGCTTTCAGTATTTGCTTATATATAGCCGTTTTATCTATGTTATTTTTTGTTTGATTTTATGCATCAAATCAAAAAAATAGTATTATATCAGATAAAATTTTAGCAAAACGCGTTTTTTAAAAATAAATTATATTTTTCCACATTTTTGATTGACCTATGCGCATATTTTTCTTATGCTATAAGCGTTATTGCGAATGATTATTTTTTTCATGAGCAAAGTCTCGAAATCGACCCCTGCAATAACGCTAAAGATTCCTGAAAGGAACAATGTGAAAACTGCACGAATTTTCGCAACTGCTGCTGCGGTTGCATTACTAGCAACTTCTATGAGTGCTTGTGGTTCTTCAAAGAACTCTGATAGCAAAGCAAAAGGTAATCAAGTGAACGTAGTTGCAACAACTACTCAGATTTGCGATTACGTAACACAAATTGCGTCAACTGCAGACGCAAAATCTGGATTAAGTCTAAGCAAAACTGATTCTCAAGGTAAGAAGTCTGTAATCGGAGCTCCTCAAGATAAAGCAAAGTCTACTATTAATCTGACATGCTTACTCGCGCCGAATGCTTCTGCTCACGAACACGAAATGACTCCAGCTCAATCTAAAGCATTATCTAAAGCTGACTTAATGCTGGTTTCTGGCGTTGATCTTGAGCACTTCTTGGATCAGGCTGTAAAAGCAACTGGCTTCAAAGGTACTATGGGCGTAACATCCGGTATTCTTACAGCTGATGAAATTAAAGATCCAAAGGCTGAAGCTGCTAAAGAAAAGAATCTTCCATACAAGATTGATCGTGGTATTGCTAAAGTGCATGCTGAAAAGTGGCCATTCCCTCCAGAAGAAGGTGAAAAAGAGCCTGAATTCCAATATGATCCACATATTTGGACAAGCACTAAGAACACTATGATTCAGGTTAAGAATATCGGTAATTTCCTCGGTAAAGCTCTTCCTGGAAGCAAAACAATTTTCGACGAGCACGTTGAAAAGTTTACAAAGTCTTTGACTGATTTGGATTCATGGGCTACTGAAGCTTTGAATAGTGTTCCTAAGGAGCATCGCGTTCTCTTCACTTCTCATGATGCTTTCGGATACTTCTCAAGAGATTACGACGTAAAGTTCATAGGTGCTGCACTATCTGACTTCAATAGCCAGCAGGATGCAACAGCTGAGCATATTAAGCAAGCTGCAGAAGCTGTTAAAAAATCTGGTGCGGTCGCGCTCTTTGCTGAAAATTCCAACAATTCTAAGTCAATCAAGGCTGTTGCTTCTGCAGCAGGCGTAAAAGCTATTATTGGTGACGATGCTTTATATGGTGATTCTCTTGGACCAGTAGGCTCTGCGGGAGAAACTTATATTGGATCTATCGTTCACAATGTTGAAACCTTAGTAAAGGCTTGGAATGGTAAGGTTCCAGAGCTTCCAGACACAATTAAGTCCGTGTTGAAGAAGTAGTTAACGATATAAAAGGTCGGTAAATAGTGAATAAGAGCGTCCTTGCAATGAAAGATTGCGACCTAGCATACGGCTATAAAACCGTAGTTACTGGGATTAACGGTAGCTTAGAATCTGGTGAGGCTTTGGCTTTGATCGGTCCAAATGGATCTGGAAAAACAACGTTTTTGCAGGCCATAATCGGAATTGTGCGCGTAAGTCATGGAGAGTTACGCATGCCAAAGTCAATCTCAATTGGCTACGTTCCTCAGCAAGTTGATTTGGACTTGACATTTCCAATCACTGCTAGGCAAGTAGTAGCCATGGGATTGAGTAGAAAAA
This sequence comes from uncultured Gardnerella sp., assembly GCA_947292085.1. GTDB lineage: Bacteria > Actinomycetota > Actinomycetes > Actinomycetales > Bifidobacteriaceae > Bifidobacterium. Next base: position 15,865 of record CAMYPN010000017.1, read on the forward strand.
CTGGATTCTTTGGTATTTTGCGTAAATCGCAGAAAACTGCCGTTGAGGACGCTCTTCGTCACGTTGGTCTTTTAAAACGTGCAGACATGCGTTTTGGTGATCTTTCTGGAGGTCAAAGACAGCGAGTTCTTCTTGCTAGAGCTATAGTTGCAAAGCCGACTTTAATATTACTTGATGAACCGTTTAATGGTTTAGATGAGCCGAATAGGCGAGAACTTCTTACAATTATGAAATCAGCGAAACAAGAAGGTATATCTTTCGTAGTTTCTACACATGATCTTGTTATAGCTGACGCTATATGTGAAAAAGCATTGTTGCTAGCTGGTAAGCAAATAGCATTCGGAAATTTGCGAGAAGTAATGACAAAAGAAAATATTTCTGTTGCATACGGCGGTACTATTCCAGCATCAACAGCCGGATTGACGCTTAATGAAATTTCTGATGAGTCTGCAAATAATGATGATTCAAACTCTTTAAAGGGTGAGAATCATGCTAGCTGAACTCGTTGAATATTTGAGGCAACTTTTAGAACCAATTGATGAGCTTGATTTTATAGCGTCAGCACCTTATCTTTTTCGACCGTTCTGTCTGCTAGTTATGCTTGCAATAGCGAGTGGCGTAGTAGGTGTTTTTGTGAATTTGCGTTGCGCTGAGTTTAATGCTGAAGCGTTTGTTCATGGAATATTCCCAGGTATAGTTGTTGGAGCGCTTTACGGTGGTATAGATAATATTCTTCCCGGTGCGTCCATTTGCGCTGTAATTTTAGTAATTGCGCTTGTATTTGCCACAAGATGTGAACGAATAAACGAGTCGATTATTGCAACTGTTCTTACAACATTCTTCGCGTGTGGAATCGTTATCTCGCTTAAAAAAGGAGATATGTCAGGACAGTTAGAAGCTCTTATGTTTGGGCGACTTCTTGATGTTACTGACGATAGAATGACCCAAGCTATGTGGATTTGCTTGCTAACTATAATTGTTTTGCTACTGACATGGAAACAGCAAGTTATTGTGGCATTTGATAGAACGAGCGCACGTCTTATGGGCGTAAATACTCTTTTTGTTGACATAATTTTGAATGCTGGAATTGCTGCAGTAGTTGTTTCAGCCTCATCCGCTGTCGGAGTGCTGCTTGTTATAGGATATTTGATAATTCCTGGAGCTAGCGCAAGATTAGTTGCAAGAACTGTCAGATCAATGGCTTTTGTGGCTATTGGTGTTGGTATTGCTGGAGTTTTGCTTGGAATGTATGTGATGAATCTCGAATTAGATCACCCTATTTCTCCTCAAGCTGCAGTTGCTTTAAGCATATGCGCAATGTTCGTGGTTGTACTTATTCTACGAACAATTTATAGATGCATATATTCGCTGCTTCAATCTAAAAGAATTTTGAAATTAAGTAATTCTCAGTCAGATACTGATGTTGATCTTACTGATCTTAATGATCATACTGAGCTTACTGAGCTTACTGACGCAAAGCGAGGCTAATCATGGTAAGTATGTGGCAAATTATTGCGCTTCCCATGGTTGAGGCGGTAGTTGTAGGAGCATTGTGTGGACTTGTTGGCTCACTAGCTTTATTAAATCAGCGTATTTTCTTCACTGAATCTATTACACATGCTGCATTTCCTGGAGCAGTTTTAGGTGTAGTTGTAACCTCAATGTACACAATTGATCAGAATATTCTTTCTATAGGATTATTTGTTGGAGCAGCTTTTGCTTGTATTGTTCTTTCTTTTGTAATGCATGCTCTTTCTAAATTAAAAGGAATATCTTCTCAAGCTGCTGCTGGAATTACGCTTACTGTTGGTTTTGCAAGTGGATACTTTTTAAACAAGTGGTTTGCTCCTCTTCCGTTACGTATTGAAAGCTTCTTAGCAGGATCATTGCTGAATTGTACTCATGCTGATGTTGCAGCTGCATCATTTACGCTTTTGCTAGCATTATTACTTTGGATGTTGAACTCTGCTAATTTGGTTCACTGCTCTTTTGATCCTACTGATTACAAAGCTTCTGGTGGAAGAGCTGGATTAATGCAAGGTCTTGTATTAGCTCTTATTATCATAACTGTTTCTGTTATTATTCCTGCGGTTGGAACTGTTGTTTCTGTATCCCTTATAGCTGCACCTGCTGCAGCACTTAAGGGCAAAGTCTCGTCAATTCACATGTTTGTTATTGCTTGCGTTTTAACTTCTGTGATTATTGCTTTAGCTGGATTGGGTATAGCGGTAATATTTAGTCTTTCTGCTGGCGGTAGTATAGCAATCGTTGCTGGAGCTTTCTTCCTTGCAGTGAAATTATGTGAAAGTTTATTTGTTGCATTACATCAGTTATTTACAAAGTATTTTTCTTCTAAACAAAAACTAGCAAGTAGAGTATTTAGTAAAATTTAATACAATTAGCGAAAATAATTACAAAAATCTATTAGTTTTTAGTAATTTTACTATTCTGTCTGCTGTGTGTTCTAGAGTGACAAGCAATTGTGCGTGAAAAATGCGCGCGATTGACGTCGTTGTTTTAAACGGCTTGCGTAATTTTGTTGCGTAAGCCGTTTATGTATGTGATATGTTTATAAATTCATCGACGCCACACAAGTCCAGGTCTGCACATTAGTAACGCAAGACCCCGATAGAAAAGGACAATTAT
>CAMYPN010000018.1 GCA_947292085.1 uncultured Gardnerella sp.
ATCGAAACTCGCCTCTTTTGGCGGATTTTCAAGCATTGTGCACCACTTTCTTCGCATATAACAATACTAAATACATACTTTAGTCCATAGTCTGCATTCTGACTATTTTATATTAAATATAAGAAATTAGTTACATGAGGGGGTAGGTTACTGTATGCTATGCGCGTAAGGGTAAGTAAAGTACTCTAGGAGACGAAAGGACCATAATGGCACAGGATTATGATTCTCCTCGTAGCAAAGATGAGGACGAGGAGTCATTGGAAGCTTTGAGCAAGGGTTCACAAAACTCTGCTAGCGACATTGACGATGATGAGAATGCCATTGCTGAGGATTACGAACTTCCTGGCGCTGATTTAAGTAATGAAGATGCGTCAGTTACTGTTATCCCTATGCAGGGTGATGAATTTATATGTTCAGAATGCTTCCTTGTGAAGCATCGTAGTCAGCTTGCGGAAACCACTGCTGACGGACAACCTATTTGTAAGGAGTGCGCTGCCTGATGTCATATGACGAGACCTATACTGGCCCCGAACAGGTAGAAGTGCTTATTAAATATCTTGATAGCAATACGACTTCTCCAATGAAACCGCTTTGCTACGCACATGCTGGAGATGCAGGAGCTGATCTACGAACTACGCAAGATTTTATTTTGCGACCTTTTGAGCGTGCTCTTGTGCCTACTGGAATTTCAATTGCGCTTCCATGCGGTTACGTAGCTTTAGTGCACCCACGTTCTGGTCTTGCTGTGAAGCAGGGCGTGACAGTTCTTAATGCTCCAGGAACCATTGACGCAGGCTACAGAGGTGAAATTAAGGTTCCTCTTATTAATTTGGATTCAGAACATTCTGTAGAATTCCATCGTGGGGATCGTATTGCTCAGCTTGTTATTCAGCGATATGTAGAAGCACAATTTATACCTGCTGAAACACTTCCAGGATCTGACAGATCAGATAAAGGATTTGGATCAACAGGAGTACAATAATCTAAATCGTGTAAAATCCGACCAGTTTTTACTGAGTCGGATTTTATTGTATTTTTGTGTAAGAAAAAACTTGTGCAATTATTTTTTATTTTCGTGTACACGAAGCGTTTCTGAACGCTAGGATAGTAATAAACACGGGAGGTGCGGCTACTATGGGCGAAAAAAATGACGATATTAAAAGTGCTAATAAGCTTGGATGCGAAATTAGCAACGACCCACGCAACCCATTATGTCCAATATTGCGAATATGCCAATGGCATCATCCTCAAGCGAATATGGAAATTCTTCATCGCGCATACGATAGAGCAGTAAAACAGCATACAGGGCAAAGACGCAAATCCGGTGAACCGTATATTATTCATCCACTTGCAGTAGCGCAGATTCTCGCAGATTTAGGTATGAGCCCTATCGTTGTAGCTGCAGGACTACTCCATGACACAGTTGAAGACACTGATTATACGTTGGAAGAATGTAGAGCAGAATTTGGTGACACAGTTGCAGGATTAGTTGACGGCGTTACAAAAATTTCAAAAATGGAGTATGGCGACAGTGCTCAGGCAGAAACAATTCGCAAAATGATTGTTGCAATGAGCCGTGACGTCAGAGTTCTTGTAGTAAAACTAGCAGATCGTTTACATAACGGTCGCACATGGAGATACGTAAAATCAACAAGTTCACACAAAAAAGCGAGAGAAACTCTTGATGTTTACGCTCCTCTCGCAAACCGATTAGGCATGAACGCCATTAAAACAGAACTTGAAGAGTTAAGTTTCAAAGTACTTTATCCAAAAATTTATAATGAAATAGTTGTACTTGTAGCCCGACGAGCAGGACAGAGAGAAGTATACTTACGACAAATTCTTGAAGAAATCAACTCTGATTTATCCGAACAGCATATTCAAGCTTCCGTAAAGGGACGTCCAAAAGATTACTTCTCCATCTACCAGAAGATGATTGTTCGAGGACACGATTTTGAAAATATTTACGATCTTGTAGGCGTACGAATCATAGTCGATTCCATACGCGACTGCTATGCTGCTCTTGGAGCTGTACATGCACGCTGGAGCCCTGTTCCTGGACGTTTTAAAGACTATATAGCCACTCCAAAACTAAACATGTATCAAAGTCTTCACACCACGGTTGTAGGCCCTGGAGGAAAGCCTGTAGAAATACAGATACGAACCTGGGATATGCATAGGCGAGCAGAATTTGGTATCGCAGCCCACTGGAAGTATAAAGCAAACGGACAAGCCGGAAGAGCTTTAAGCAAACCAGATAGCAACGACCGCAAACGCGAAGGTGAGCTTGAAGATAAGAAAGAATTAAGTGAAGCAGATAATCTTAAATGGATTCAGCAGCTTGCCGATTGGACCAGCGAAACACCTGATTCAGACGAATTCTTAGGATCTTTAAAACAAGATTTGGGTGCTTCTGAAGTATACGTATTTACTCCAAAAGGAAGCATAGTAGCTCTTCCTGCAGAAGCAACTCCTGTTGATTTTGCGTATTCTGTGCACACTGAAGTAGGTCACAGAATGATGGGCGCTCGCGTAAACGGTAGGCTTGTTCCTCTTGATACGAAACTTGTTAATGGCGATACTGTAGAAGTTCTTACGTCAAAATCAGATACTGCTGGCCCTTCTAGGGATTGGCTTAGCTTTGTAAAAAGCCCTAGAGCAAGAAATAAGATTCGTCAATGGTTCAGTAAGGAACGCCGTTCTGAAGCGATTGAAGAAGGAAAAGATGAGCTTACTCGCGCAATGCGAAAGCGTAATCTTCCACTTGCTACTCTTATGACACCACAGGCTCTTATTGGTGTTGCCGATGAGCTTAATATTCCAGCTAATGTAGATTCTGTATATGCTGCTATTGGTGAAGGTCAGATTTCTACTCAGAATGTTATTTCACATTTAGTGAAAGATGCTGGAGCTGATGAAGTTGCAGAAGAAGTAGAGCAGGAAGCTTTACCTCTTAAGAAGGTGGAACGAAATCGCAAGTCACACGGCGCTCTAGGAGTATCTGTACGTGGAGTAGGAGACGTATGGGTAAAACTTGCAAGATGCTGCATGCCAGTTCCTGGTGACGACATTATTGGCTTTATAACACGCAATCAGGGCGTATCTGTGCACAGAACAGATTGTCAAAATATGATTGACTTGCAAAAGTCACAGTCTGAGCGCGTAATACCTGTTCAGTGGACCAGTGATAAAGGCCTATTCCTTGTTAAAGTACAAGTTGAAGCACTTGATAGACAACATCTCCTTTCAGATGTAACTAGAGTTCTTTCAGATCATGGTGTAAATATTCTTTCTGGAACTATTGCTACTGGAGATGACAGGGTTGCTACAAGCCAATTCACTTTTGAGATGGCTGATCCTCAGCATCTAGCAACTCTTCTTGCAGCTATACGAAAGATTGAAGGCGTATTTGACGTATATCGTATTACTGGTGCAAAAGATAGTGCTGAACCTCGTTTGAGAAAAATGGAACGAGAGTAATTAGTGTATAAAAAGCGCTATTCTTACATACTTAAAATCTTTAAAAGTTGTGAGAATAGCGCTAAATTTTTAAACAAAAAATTAAGGACGTTCCAACAACGGAACGTCCTTAATTGTTCTCCACACACAAATGCGTGTATCACACATTCAGCCTCAGGCGGTAACAGCCTTCTTAAGCAGGGAACCAGCAGAGATACGTACGCCATAAGAGGCAGGAATCTTGATGGTTTCACCGGTACGCGGGTTGCGGCCAGTGCGCTCAGCGCGCTTTACGCGCTCTGCAGAGAACAGGCCAGTGAGCTTCAAACCTTCACCGGACTGCAAAGCCTCAACGAACACATCCTGGAATGCGTTGACGGCGGCTTCGGCCTGCGCCTTGGTCAGGTTGGACTTCTGAGCGATCTTCGAAACGAGATCAGACTTGTTGTATGCCATGCAGCATCCTTTGTGCTAGGGGCCTTCATTTCTTAAATTCGAAGACCACGTTCATACTCGATATTAGTACAATTTCCCTACAAATACCTCATTTTTAGCCGTTTTTATAAATATTTCTTATAAAAATTTATTAAAAAATAACATATTTTGTCCTACAAATAGCAAAATAGGATACTACGAGAGAAACATTTATACAATATATGCCAAAATGCAGCAAAATGAAGTTTTTTATATCATTTCCTTGCTACTAAGCCAATGCATTGCCATAGCTCCAATAGGAATACGCAACCAATAGAACATTAGACGGTACAACAGAGTTGCAGAAAGAGCAATAGTTGGAGGAATTCCTACTGAAGTAAAGGCAAATGTCAAAGATGCCTCGACTGCACCTAAACCGCCAGGAGTTGGAACTGCAGAGCCTGCAGCATTAGCTAACAGGAACAGTAGTATAGTTTCCAAAGGATTTGCATGATATCCGAATGCTAGAAGAGCAATCCAATAACCAATACCGATAGAAGTTACAAGAATTACAGCTCCAAATAATCCAGAAAAAAGCTGATAAGGATCGCTTACAATATCTTTAATCTGCTTACCATAATCAGAAAGCAGTGGAAGATAGCGTCTTCTAATAGCATTACGAACCTTAGGCACAGCCATGCAAACGCAAATCACTAAAGTAACAATTCCAATAACAGTTACAAGCATATGTGTTGGAATCATACCGGAAAGAACATTTCTTCCAGTAAAAATACCAATAACAAGAAGGAACATTGATGTTACTAAAGCCTGAATAAGCCAAACTGCGCTAGTAACAGCTGTAGCTTGAGCATTATCGTAACCATTTTTACGCAAAAGTTGCATATTAACGAATGCAGGACCAACTCCAGCTGGCATAGAAACAGCAGTTAATCCAGACGCAGCTTGAGACATAAATAGGGTAGTAGCACCAGGCTTATCCTCATCCATAAAAGCGCCAAGAGTAATCGAAGAACCAACCCAAGCTGACATACTACACACAAAGCAAAGCAGAACCAGTACAGTATCAGCATTACGAAGAGCAATAGCAACTTCTTGAGCATGAAGTTGCGTAATCGTAACAACAACAGCAACAAGAGCCAAAACCAGGGTCACAAAGAATCTCAAATTGAAACGAGAAAGACGAACAGTATCGTAATCATCCTCGTCAGTATGCAAAGCAACTTTTGCGCTCAAACTAACGCGTAAACGTTCAAAAAGTTTCTTATTCCAAGAAGGAAGCGACCTGGTAGAAGCAGGAATAGCAGCTTTTTGCATAAACGGAAGTACAGCAGCTAACTTCTCAGCACCCCAGGCATCCATTGCGGCTTCTATAGCCTGATCAATCGTAGTACAAGCGGCAATTAACGTAAGTAATTGAACTTTATCAAGCGCAATATTAGTTGTATCGCTAGCAACATCACCATTTTGCCAACCAGCAATAACTGGAGTGTTATCTTCTAATCTTGCCAAAGTTTCAGGAGTAATACGACCATGCGTAATTCCACGAGTATTAGCAGCATCAAGGTAACGCATAAGTTTTGCAGAATCTTCAACAGTTAGCGTATTAAGATTGCACGGCACAAGAGAGTTAGAAGCGTGAAAAACCATTATAGAAGACTTATCACTATCACTTACACCGTAAACGTTAGCTGTTGGCAAGTGCAAATTACGCAACACTAAAATCATTGATAAATGATGATGAACAGAGTGACGAGCTGAACGATCAGTGCGCATAGAAATATCAATCAAACGCGCCCACTGCCACAACTGATTTAAGTATCCTGGCAAATGCACTTGATTATCTAGTACTGAAATTACATAACGCATTCCATGAATATCAGTAGCGTCATAAAGTCTAGAATTTTCAATTAGATCATCATCTAAACTAGAACGCAAAACTCCAGTATGATCAGCCTGCTGATTACGTCGCGTAAGCTGCGTTAAATTATCAATACCAATATTTTGCAAAGCAAGAACAATATCGTCTCCCCAAGCTCCCTTACTTTGAGTACCTTTTGCAAAACGAATAAGTGTTCCAATTGCTCGTCCAATACAATAAGAAACAATTACTCCAGCGTACGAATGCCACGATGCAAAAAGAAAAATAGCTGTAGAAATAAACAGAGCATTCCAACCCCATTTAACATGCTTATATTCTATGTGCGGACCACTAACAGTTAAAAACGCAACTAAAACTGCATAAATATCTGGAAGAAGCTCAGTAGACGCTCCAGAAGACTGAGAGCGCATAGCATCTAAAAGTACGATATTATTCGTAGAAAATATCACATAAGAAAAAAGCCATATAGCGCCGTAGCTTATAAAAAGCGTAATAACAGATATAGCTGTATCAAGCCAACGTTTAGCATTTACCATATGAGCTATGACTTCAGCAACAACGATAAGAGTAACAGCCTGCTGTAAAAGAGAACATGGTAAACCGTTTACCATCAAACTAAGTAATTTACCAGCACTTTTAGCATCACGTTCAACGCCAGCAGTTGTTGCAGAAAGCCACAAAGTCGACATAATCATTGCAGCAGCAATAGCTATAGAAGTAATAGCATATAACAAATCAGCCCAGCTACGAACTAAGCTCGGCTGTGAGTCTTCTATAGTCAGATTTGGGTTAATTGCTGATTTCATACTCATTGTTGTTATCTAAATGTGGCCAGCAGAAGTTTACCACTGGCCACAACATTACAGAAAAACGATGTAATTTATGTAAAAGTTCTTCCGATTTTACTTTATGAAGTCTACGAGCTTTGAAGCAAGACCTGTATAAGTTCCAGGAGTTAATGCTTTTAGATGAGCAGCAGTGTTCTCGTCGAAATCATGCGAAGCAATAAAATCTTCCACATCTTTTTTAGAAATTTGGTGACCTCTCATAAGCTCTTTAACCTGCTCGTATGGTTTCTCCATGCCTTGCACTCCAGCAATTTCTTGAGCACGCATAGCAGTTTGAATAGGCTCGCCCAATACTTCCCAATTATCATCCAATTCTTGAGCCATTTTCTGCTCATTTGGATGTATAGAATTAAGTCCACCAAGCAAATTATTCAAAGCTAGTAGAGCGTAACCAAAAGCAGATCCAATGTTTCTCTGAGTTGTAGAATCCGTAAGATCCCTCTGCCAACGACTCTCTGTAAGAGTTGCAGATAACGTATCAAACATTGCACACGAAATCTCAAGATTAGCTTCAGCATTTTCGAAACGAATTGGATTTACCTTATGCGGCATTGTAGAAGATCCTGTAGCACCCTTTACAGGCACTTGTACGAAAACTCCTCGAGAAATATACATCCAAACATCAACAGCAAGATTGTGAAGAATATGATTGATGTGACTTACTGTACCGTAAAGCTCAGCCTGCCAATCGTGACTTTCAATCTGAGTTGTAAGAGGATTAAAAGTAAGACCCATTCTGTTAGTAACAAACTCTTGAGCAATACCAAGCCAATCAGCTTCTGGGAAGGCAGCCAAGTGCGCTCCATAAGTTCCTGTAGCACCATTTAACTTACCTAAATACTCTTGAGCATCTAAACGCTTCTGCTGTCTAAGTAAACGGTACGCAAATACTGCAAGTTCTTTTCCTAAAGTAGTAGGGGTTGCAGGCTGACCGTGAGTTAAAGAAAGAAGTGGCATCTCACGATATTCCTGCGCTTTTTGCGTTAGGAAATCAACAATTTTATTCAAATTCGGCCTATAAACGTTTTCTACTGCATTTTTCACGCAACGAGCAATGGAAAGATTATTAATATCTTCGCTTGTGCAAGAAAAATGAACTAACGTTTTGAGATTAGATAACTGTGTTTCGTGACCTAATTTCTTTTCTGCCTCATCTAAAGCATCGTCAATGTAGTATTCAACTGCTTTAACATCATGGTGAGTAATAGCTTCATGAGCAGCATGGCGAGCAATACCATCCTTATCAAAAGTCTCAGGAATATTACGCAAATACTCACACTCTTCTTCACTAAGTGGCTTAACGCCATCAACGATAGGAGAGTAGCCATTTGCTTCGTAACCATTTGCAAGAAGAATCATCCATTCGACTTCTACTCGCATTCGTTCACGATTTAACGCTGGTTCACTAAGATATTCCACAAGATCAACAGTCTGATTATGGTAGCGTCCGTCAAGTGGAGTAAGAGCAATTGCAGGAGAAATATCAGTAAGCTTCATACTTGCAAGATTACAGCATCCCCGCGAATCATTGCTATTCTCAAAGTGTTGTTATTGCATAACGCCCTGCCACAATGTAGTACTTTCCAACTCTCCGTTTATAGTATCTTTAAAATTTTTCTCTTGCGTACGTATAGCTTTAGATCCTAGCCGAGATGCATCATCATAAGCAGCCTCGTGATAATGCAAATCGTGAGTAAGAGTTTCCTCTTCCGGTACTGACTCTACTAAAGAACCGAAATTATATTTACCTTTTGGAAGTAAACTACCAGAGCAAATCACGCTACCATAATTCGGTTTTATAGAAGATTTATTGACGTAACTAGCATGACCTCTAACAGTAACCCAGTTTTTTCGTGAAGGATTTTCTTTTCCGTCAAGATTTGGTACAAGCTCATCATCCATTTCTATGCTCGTTACAGAAATATTTTTAGGAATATGGTGATTAGCAATAGGAGAGCCTGCGGTAATAACATGCTTAATGTTGTACTGTTTAGAATAATCACTTGCAATACTTGCGGCTACAATTCCACCTTGAGAATGTCCAATAAGAACTACTGAATCGTTACTTTTTATACCAGATTTACGCATTGCTTCTACTACCATTCTTGTACTATCTGCCTGCTTTCTGGTATCACTTCTTATACTCATAACTTCAGCATTTTGCTCCCAGCCAAACGGTGAATGTGATTTACCGTCTGTTCCAGGAATAGTAACCAACCATGATACATTACCGTCTTTTTTCCTAAAACGTTGAATAGCAATTGTTGCAGCATCAGGATTTAATTTTGGAGGTTTTACTCCAAAATTCCCACTACCAAGTTCTGTAAGATTTCTCAAAGCTTGAGATATAGTCCTACCTTCTTCCGGAAATACATTTTTAGAAGAATTTACAGATTGAGGTATTTTAGTAACTTTCAAAGTATTTCCCTGCATTTTGTTTTTGATAGGCGCACTAATTCTACTTAAAGATTCAGAAGCAGATCCAACTGAATTTTCCCAATTATTTTTAATAGCATCAGAATTTTTAACTAATTTATTAAATTGCTTACCAGTAATAATATCAAATTGCATTCCTGTTACTGCATTTAGTATAAAATTTCTAGATAAGCCTTTCATAACACCTTGCTGCAATGGTGCTGTACTACGAGACCATTTAGAAAAATTCTTAAAACCACTATTATTTATACGATCTTTTAATATAGCAACTCCAGCTCCAGCAAAAAACGGAATAGATAATATTGGAATTACGGAAACTGTATTTGACACAATATTGTCAAATTTTTCGCGAGAATTCTTCTCAGAATCAGAATACAGGTTATTTGCTCGAATAAGAAGTGAAGCTAAAATTTCTAACCTTTTAGATATTTCATTACAACTTCTTGCTCGTGAGCTACAAATAGCCGAAGTTAGTATGCTTCCAGTCATTGGAACAACGCATTGCTCATTTCTTCTTAGCTTACTTGTAATGCTATTGCCTAAATTCTGTCCACCGTAATTTGCTTGAGTGCTTTCCTTAATTTGCAAACTCGATGCAGCATTCATCCACAAAATACTTAACGAAGAAAGTTCTGAGGCTATATTCCTCAATCTACTAGCGCAATTATTGTATGCTTTTTCATCAGCTACAGAAAGTTTTTCCCCACCTGTAACACTTGAAAATACTTTCCAAGGCATAGTTTCCCCCTAATTTTCAAACATAGCTTGTGCTTGCGAAGCAACGTTTTCTAAATCGTTGCGAAAATATTGAGAAGCAGATCCCTGCCACTCACATAATTCATTCGAGCGCAATTCAGCTATAATCTTGTACACGCATTCTTTGGTGCGTGGCACTAACCATTCCCATTCGTAAAAATTTGTCATATGAGCATTACACACAATTTTGTGCTAAATGTCATTAAAAAAATACCATTGTGGATACAGCCTATTAAAAGCGCAAAAATGGCCATACTAAGCCATTTTTAACGCTATTTTGTTTGCATTTTTTGAAAAGTTAAAAAATTTTTTTACCAAGGCTTTGTACTATTACTGCTGTCTCTTGCAGTCCCAATAGTTTTTCCTTTCTGATTATTAGAATCAGCATCATCGCTACTGTCGTCATCAGAGTGTTCGGTATGATTATTATTTTTCAGCAAATTTTCAACTTGATTTCTCTGATTTTTACTTAATTCGGGATTAGATTTCTCGCTAGCCTGCGGATGATTACTTTGAGAAGACTTGCTTTTATCGTTATTATCCTTAGTAGATTTTTCTGAAGTATCTTCGCTATTTACTATTTTTTTACTATTTGAACGTTTTTCGTCTTCAACTTTTTTCTGCAATTCTTTAGTAAACTTTTTAGAAATTTCCGCATTAAGCCTAATGCTTTCCGACAATTCTGGCAAAAGAATAGCGTAACCTTTAGAAGATGCATCATAAAATTCAGCGTCCGTCTGTTGCTGCTGAATTCTAAGCATATCTTTGTCTACATCCAACTTTTTTGAAGCTTTAATATTAGCTATAAGACTTCTTGTGGCAGCGTTATACGCATTCTGCGCGCGAAAATTTGTAATAGCAAAGTAGGAGAGTAGTATCGATAAAATTGCGCATAATACTGAAATTACGCGAATAAAATTCCTCAATGTCACTTTATGATGCTTTTCTAATTTTGCCATCACACCAACCTCCTGGATGTAATTACCCACGATGCTAGTTCACATAGCACAAGCACAGACGCAATCATCGCACAAGGCCAAACTACCGGTTCAGGGCGCAAACGAGGTTTTGCAGTCTCATTATTTCTCCACTGTTTTGAAAGAATACTTTTTGCTTCAGAACCTAGATTATGCTGATATTGCGAATAAACATAAGTTCCACTTACTTCATCAGCAATATTTTTCAAATTATTCTCATCAAGCTTAGAAATTCCAGGATTGCCTGTAGCTGGATCAATAACCCACTTCTGGCTATTGGTATTTTTGCTATTACTACCAGAACTACTACCAGAATTAATAGTTCCGTTTGCCATATCATCAACAGGCTCATCTGAAACAGGAATTTTCTCACCCTGCTTACTACCTACACCAACGATGTAAGAGTGAGTTAAATAAGCGCGAAGTGGAGAATACGAGCGACGCTTTCTACTAGTCGTCTCTTCACCATCACTTATTAAATACATTACAGTAACATCGTCTGGGTGAGCATCATGAATTGATTTAAGCACAAGTAAAGTTTTATTAAGTGGACAGTCAAGACTAGTTCCTGTAGAAATGCCAGTCGGCTCTGTTCTTAAAGCCGAAGCCCAATTATCAATAGCTTTAGTATCAGGAGTTAAAGGAACATCAACTGAAGTAGTAGATCCAAAACGTATAGCACTAAAACTTGCGTTTGCATAAGCTTTAGTTATGTCAGACACAATACTGCGCGCAGCTTCTAGACGCTGAATATTTTTATCTTTTGAGTAAGAAGCATCACGCACATTCATAGAACCAGTATTATCAATTACAATGATAACGTTTGTAGCACTTACTGCTCTTTGCCACGTAGTACGCATAATACTAGGTGTTAAAGCGCAAGTCATAAGAGTAAAGCAGATTGCTATTCGTCTTAATTTCATCCCTAAAGTTTCGTCAGAATTAGTTGAATTACTGCGTTTAAAAGAAAACAGCTCATACAAAATTCCAACAGTGAGAAGAAGAATAAGGATAATCGCAACTGGCCATCCTAAAGTTGGTGAAAACACTAATTTTCCAGCTCCAGGAATATTTCCACTATCTTTCAAGGAAATTGAAGTAAATCTCATCGCTTCATACTCCTTGCTGCAAATAGCCAAATCATAAAACTTAAAATAGTTAGAATAGTCCAAATCCCAGGATCATCACTTAAAGCAGATTGAGTGGATGTCTGATCGGATCCTGAGTGGCGTTTTTCAATTTCTTTTACTAAAGATTCTATAGAATTATCGCTTTTTAAGGTTAAGAAAGCGCCGCCATATTTTTCGATAAGACTTTTCATATTTAAACTTGCAGGATTATTTACGCTTTGTTGAGAACCTGAATATAATCCGTCTACTTTAATACGAGCAAGTTGCGTTAAAATTAGCGCTTTTTGCAAAGTGTAAGTTGGTTTTCCAGATACAACATTATCGGTCGCTAAAACTATGGAAGCAGTTCTGTTGAAACGATTCGCAGCTTTAGTTTCATTGTGAGCATTTCCGTAAATAAAACCAGGAAGCATAGCTGCGCAACTTACTAAACCGTCACCAATTAGCGATGTGGAGTTTTTTCTATTTTGTGTACCGTCTAACCAGTCTGAAATCTGCTGATACTGCTTTCTTTGCATATTATCAATACCATTTTGTGATTGCACGCCATCGAGCAAATCTGAAGCATACTTAAGCTGAGTTTTCACTAAATTATAATCATCAGTAAGAGGGAAAACTGTTCTAGAAGTAGAGTTAAAAATACTCAAACCGATACGTTCACCTTGAAAATGATCAACTAAATTCATATATGATCGCAAAACTTCACGATCGTAAGGAAGAGTAGAGCCAGAAACGTCTAAGCATAGCACAATATCTCTCGAACTTGCTTGCTCATTAGCGTTAAAAACTCTTGCAGGTCTAGCAGCTAAAGCTAGTGTAGAAAGTAAAGTCAAAGAAAGCATTATTGAAGCAAATCTTCTAAGAAGTCTCCATCTTCTCCAAGCTATACTTGCAAGAATTCCTTGAAGATTATCGTCAAGTGTAAACACATAGTTTTCTTCAGAGTGCACATGTTCTGTGAACTGTTTTGATTTTACGAGTGACTGCAACCAGCTAGAAGCTAACACTAATAACACAACAATTACAGAAATAACTATGCCGACGAGCAAAACGAGAGGCCAACACCATCTCCAAGGCCATAATGATTCAAACAAATTGCTCATTTTCGTTTACCTCTCGTTTGCCATCCTTCAAGCAAAGAAAGAACCCACTCTGCTGCCTGATCAACGCTTGCATTTTTGGCTTGAGTGTTGAAATTTTTATCTGCAAATTCAGGAGGATACAATGCTGCTATAGTTTGACGTAGCTTATCAACACCATTCTTATTCGACCACTTATTTCGCAAAGAACCAATCTCTAAAAGAGTATGAGACTCAATATTTTCGCCACTCATAATAGAAATATATTCTTTAGCAACAGCAGATAATTTTGCAAACGCCTCCTCTTTAGTAATAGTTTTATTATGGTATTTAGAAACAATATTATCTATTTTTTCTCTCCAAGCTTTTCTATCGGCATTGTGAGAGTGAGCAGCTTCATCAGCTATTTTTGAAGCCAAATTTTTAGAGGATACGTGTTTGAATGATAAGTAAATTGCTACTACAGAAATAACAAAAATCAAAATACTTACGAAAACAATGCCTAAAAGAAGGTAATCGTAATGCGCTTCGTTTTGAATATTTTGTATTTTACTCATGCGACAACTCCACTTTTACCTTCAGTATTTTGTACCTCACTATTTAAGTATGAAGTTGATTTAGTAATAAGATGTACTGTTTTTTTGAGAATCTCTTCACTTGATTCAGCGCAAATGTATGTAGCTTTGATTGAAGAAAGAAGATCTTGCATATTGTTAAATCTTATTTCGTCACTATTTTCAACCTCTTGCATAATATTCTTGTCTCGCAAAAATGCTGGAACTTTACGCAAAGTGACTCCATCAATCAAATCTACTTGCTTTGAAGAATCGAAAGGGTTTAATGCATTAATGTTTATAACAATAAGTACATGAGTTTGCGCAATTTTTCGCAACTTATCATTATTTTTGCAAGATAAAGCGTAGTTGTCAGTAACAATAACAATAAGGTTATTATGATTTTTAATGCTTAAAGCAAACGACAGTAAATCATCAATATTTCTGCTATTATGCAAACTTCTAAGTAGAAGATTGTCTATTTCATGTTCAAAATCCGCAAGACTTTTTGAAGGTTTTAATTGCTCAACTTTCTTGCCATCTACTCCTACTAAAGAAACAGCGTCATTACGTTTAATGCTCAAGCTTGCAATAAGTAACGCAGCGTTTGATGCAGCTTCATAAAGAGACTCACCAGATACGCAAGCACCCCTCATTTGTGTGCTTGTATCTAAAAGTATCCACGTTTTAGACGCGCAGCTTCTTTCCCTAGAAGATACCATCGGCTGACCAGTACGAGCACTAGCAGACCAATTCATCATTCTCGCTTCATCGCCAGGCTGCCACGAATGTATATCGATAACGTCGCCTGTACCAAATCTTCTTCTGGAAGAGTGATCTCCTTCAAGCATTCCAATAGATTTTCTTGCAAGAGGCAAATCTGTACTTCTAGTAAGCAATTCAATTCTTCTGCGCACTAAACGAGCAGGCTCAGATAGTACAAGCTTTTTTGAAGAAATATTCTTTCGTAAAAAACTATTAACCGAGTTAATAGAATTAGAATAATTTCGTTCTAAATCTAAGCTCATACTATTAGCATTACTAGCGTTTTTTCGGATAGCACCGATCATGGGGTAGGAACCGTCTTTACTATTGCGTCTATAACTTGGTCACTACTCATACCATCTGCAAGAGCTTCAAATGTGAGCAGTATACGATGTCTTAAGACTTCGTGCGCGAAAAGCTTAATATCTTCTGGAATTACGTAATCTCGTCCTGAAAGCAGGGCGTGAGCTTGACCAATACGAACTAAAGATATAGAAGCACGAGGGCTTGCACCTACTCTAACTAGTGAAGAAAGTGTTGGAATTGGGTGACTTCCTTCACCTCTAGATGTAGCAACAATATCAACAGCATACTTCATAATTGCTTCAGATACGTGCACTTGCTTAGTAACAGCACGCAAAAAAGTAACATCTTGCAAACTAATTTGCTGAGTTTTTAAAGTAGAAGGATCAATTACATCAGATCCGCGCTTAGTAAGAAGCTGTAACATACGAACTTCCTCATCAGCAGTAGGATAAGTTAACATAGCTTTTACCATGAAACGATCCATCTGTGCTTCTGGAAGATTAAAAGTTCCTTCTTCTTCAATAGGATTTTGAGTAGCAATAACCATAAATGGTTGAGGCAGTGCTATACGCTCACCGCCAATGGTAGTTGCACCTTCTGCCATGGCCTCTAGCATAGCTGACTGGGTTTTTGCATTAGAACGATTAATCTCATCGAGAAGAATAATATTTGCGTGAATAGGTCCAATTTGTGTTGTGAAACGCTGCGAAGCGAAATCAAACACCTGAGTACCTATCAAATCTGCTGGCATCAAATCTGGAGTGCACTGTACTCGCTTAAAACTACCTGACATCGCGGTTGCAAGAGTTTGTGCTGCAGTTGTTTTAGCTAAACCTGGGACAGATTCTATAAGAACGTGGCCACCTGCTGCAAGAGTTAAAATCAGTAATTCACGAAGTGAATCTTGACCAACTAAAGTGTACGCAAATCTTGTACGAATTACTGTAACAATTTGCTTAACTCGCATAACATCTTCGTTAGTTATACCAACTGCACTTGGCTGGCTAGTATTGCTTACTTTAGATGAAGCCGAATGCGCCATAGGAAGATTTACGCGAGGTCTTGGAATTCTGGAAGATGATGCCAGAGTATTTGCAGTCGGTGCTGGTGCAGGAACCGGATTGTTTGCGCTACCGGAAGACTGTTTTTGCGGTTGAGGTGGAAATAATGCCATAGATACTATGGTAGCTGATATGTAGTACTGCTCATTTTTCGCCGTTTTGAACTGTTTTAATTACAAAATTTTACGAAAATATTCTTGCTTTCACTTGCAAATTGCATTTGTTAAATTGTCGTCTGAAGGAAGTTCCCAATTAATAGCAGTTGCACCCATTTTTTTAAGAGCATCGTTCGCCCTAGAAAACGGATGAGATCCAAAAAATCCTCTAGAAGCAGAAAGGGGGCTTGGATGAGGTGATGTTATAAGTACGGCATTAGTCAAAAGCGGAGCAAGAGTTTGAGCATTACGCCCCCATAAAATAGCTACCAGCGGCAATGGTTTTCCATTCTTATCTACTCTTCTATTCAAAGCACGAATAGCCTCATCAGTAACCTGTTCCCAACCTTTTCCTTGATGACTATTGGCCATACCAGCTTCAACAGTTAGACATCTGTTTAACAGCATTACCCCTTGCTTCGTCCATGGAGTTAAATCACCATTTGCAGGATAAGGCACGTGGACATCATTAACTAACTCTTTATAAATATTGATTAAACTTTTTGGCAATGGTTTAACATCAGGAGCCACGCAAAAGCTTAATCCAACAGGATGCCCTGGAGTAGGGTATGGGTCTTGACCAACTATAAGAACTTTAATCTCACTTATAGGCTGCGAAAACGCTCGTAAAATATTGCTACTTGCAGGAAGAATACGATGACCTTGAGCAATTCTATTGCGTAAAAATCTTCCCATGTATCGTATCTGTGGTTCTACTGTAGATAATGCTTCAGCCCAACTTGGATCAATAAGTTCATTCATAGGTTTTATATGATCAACACTCATGCTAGTAACTGTAAAACATAGGTGAGGCAAATATTTTCTGAATATTTTATGCTGTAAATTTTTCAAAATAATTGCAAAACATTTAGTATTTTTTGACGTGTTTGTGACCGGCATTCTGTACTATAGGTTGCATATTGCTTTGTTCTATACTTTGGAGGGATTCCTATTATGGCGCGAACAACAAGAAACGTGTCTGATACACCCGATGCATTCGACAATCCACCTGAAGGTCCGATTGGAGTGCACCGCGGCAACCGCGCTTGGTATTCCGTACTTTTGCCTTACCTTGTTGTGTTAATAGTTTCTGCTTTCTTAGGCTTTTTGGCTTGGGCTGTGCTTTCTGGAGAAATACAGCATTGGCATATGCCGTGGAGCCATAAGCAAGTTACTACTACTCAGACCGTTGCTAAGAAAGAAGTGAAGTCTGAAGATAAGAAGAATCAAGAAGACGCGGAAGATGACAAAGACTCTGAAAAGTCGAATACTAAAGATAGTAAATCTTCCGATAAAGATTCTTCAAATAAAGACTCTTCAAATGAGAACACTTCTGACAACAATAACAATGCTGGCACTGCTAATAAGTCTGTTGCTGTCAAAGTTATTAATGGCACTAAGACTCAAGGGTATGCTGCTAAAAATGCTGAAAAACTCAAGTCTGCAGGATTCACAAATGTTTCTGCCGGAAACCCTTCAGGTAAGGTTCCTAGCGATTCTGTAGTTTGGTATAAAGATGAAGCAAATAAAGCTACTGCAGAGGAAGTTGCTAAGACTTTGGGTATTAGCAATGTAGAAAAGGAACCTGGTATTCTTTCCCCAATTACAGTGGTTCTATGCAAGTAAGTTTTTATAAGTAAGTCAAAACACACTACTTACTAGAACACGATTTATCAAATAATTTAATATATTTAAGAAGCTGGCATAATTTGTTTTTGTCAGCTTCTTTTTTAATTATTTTTTAATTATTACTAATTGTTTTTCTTAAAAGCTGGCACTCGAGCGCAGAGAGTGCTAATCTACCAATTAGCACTCGAAGGTTGAGAGTGACAGCTGGCAGCTGACGGCTGGCTATAACTTATTGTTACCGTTTGAGTGAAAGTTCCATAGTTACGATATGTGGAGGAAAAATGGCAAAGATTATTGCCTATGAAGAGGACGCCCGTCAGGGTATGCTCGCAGGTCTTGACAAGCTCGCTAATACTGTAAAAGTTACGCTTGGTCCTAAAGGTCGCAACGTAGTGCTTGATAAGACTTATGGCGCTCCAACCATTACCAACGATGGTGTTTCCATCGCAAAGGAAATTGATCTTGAAGATCCATATGAGCGTATTGGCGCCGAGTTGGTTAAGGAAGTTGCTAAGAAGACTGATGACGTTGCAGGCGATGGTACTACAACAGCAACAGTTCTTGCACAGTCTCTTGTACATGAAGGTTTAAAGAACGTGGTTGCAGGAAGCAATCCAATTGCTCTTCGCCGCGGTATTGAAAAAGCTTCTGAAGCGATTGTTAAGGAACTTCTCGCTTCTGCTAAGGATGTTGAAACTAAGGATCAGATTGCTGCTACTGCAACTATTTCTGCAGCAGACCCTGAAGTTGGCGAAAAAATTGCTGAAGCTTTGGACAAGGTTGGCCAGGACGGTGTTGTTACCGTTGAAGACAACAACAAGTTCGGTCTTGATTTGGACTTCACTGAAGGTATGCGTTTCGATAAGGGTTATATTTCCCCTTACTTCGTCACTAACGCAGAAGATCAGACTGCTGTTCTTGAAG
>CAMYPN010000019.1 GCA_947292085.1 uncultured Gardnerella sp.
CGCGTCTTGCAAAACCAGTTAAACCAAATCCTGGAGGCAAAAGCCCGCGATTAGCCAAATCATATACGGCTGGCATAAGCTTCTTGCGCGCTAAATCTCCAGTAATTCCGAAGATTACTAAACTGCACGGTCCTGCAATACGAGCCAAACGCAAGTCTCGTGGATCGCGTAACGGATTTGTCCAATTAGGCGTATCCGCCCCAACGCCTTGCGAATCACATGGTGTCCTCAACTCAGTCATAAATACTATCGTAATATTTCGCTGCTATTTTCACCACGCGAAACGCAATTTAATACGGTCAATCTAGTATTAAAAAGTTTTTTTAGCGCGTTATTTAAGCTTTAAATTTCAGCCTCCGCACACTGCTAAACGAATCATTCGAGCATACTGTGGACCGCCAACTGGAGTTAAGTGAACTCCGTCATCAGTCAAATATTCTGAATGACCGTTGCTTAGCCCATGCCAGTCTATGATACCAACGTTAGGGTGTTTGGCAGCGAACTTGCGCAAACGATCGTTAGTAGTGTCTTGCCATGGTTGCGGTACGCGAGTAGTGACGAAATACACTGGTCTACCTTTAGCAACATCAACCATGTGTTGCAAAACGCTTTCGTCGTGAGGTGGACCGTTCGTTCCAAGTGCGTAAACAACAATCTCACCAGGGTGACCATTATTAATGTCTTGTATATAGCTTTCTGCTCCGTGGAAAATTTGCCTACTAACTTTTCCGTCGACAAAAGCGTTAGGAAGAGAACGCAGCAAATAAGGTTTTGCGCCTTCAGTAATAGAATCGCCAACCATTGTGAATTTTGCTGAGCAAGTTCCTTTAGTACTGTCAATACTTGAATGTGAAGTTATGAGATTTTCTGGAACTTTTTCAGCAATCGCGTTTAAAATACGGTGCTTTGAAGGTGCAGGAGGCGTAGCTATTTTTGAAGTATCTACCACTTTACCTGTGAATTTCTTGCGATGCGCTTTGGCAGTAGCTTTGCCGTTTTTATTTGCCAAAGCACCGTTAGGATTCTGTAATCCAGGCAATGGTGCTTCTTGTACAGGCGCAGCCAATTCTGGACGAAGCTGAATTGCGCGATCCTGAGCGATTTGTTTCCAATTTAGAGGAACAAAAATAAGAATTACAGTTAGTGCTGCGCATACAACAGTTGCTGTTTGTCGTAGTGCGGAAGGGGTGCGTACTGCTCTACTTAAAACATTTATACTGCTGTTATCAATACCGTATTCTGATGTATTTTCTGCAGCATTTTGACCCATATTTTGTGCAGTATCATACGCTTGCGTAGCAGGAATAACAGAACTGTTAATTTGATTATCGTAAGCAGTTTCGTTTTGATCAAACTTGAGCATACTAAGAGAGAACTGCTTATGAGTTACAGGCATCTCAAATATTCTGTAGAAACATTCGGCAACAATCAGTGATAAAACAAATTGCGCGACTTGTTCCCACCATGGAGCGAGAGTTGTTCTAGTTGCAGGATTGCAGACTTCTAGAATTGGGAAGTGTACTAAATATAAAGCGAAAGATCGTTTTCCGAGATATGAAAAAGGCGCGAACGCAAAAATCTTAGAGCACAAATTATCTTCATTTTTGCATACAGAAAGTATTACAGCGCATAATATTGCAACAGCAGTGTACCCTCCGCGTGGAAGCCATAGTGAGGTTCCATCTTCTTTTACAAAAAGCCAGCATAATACTGCTACTGCTGCAATGCCTATAATAGAACGCTGCCATGCAGGAGAAGGAGTGTAATTGCGTTCTTTCTCCCGATTAAATACATCATCTGGAAGTTCCACAATATCTGATTCGTATGTGGAAGGATTGTTCTGATTTGCGACAGCAGCGTAATTTTGTGAGCTGTTTTCGTAATACTCACCTTGACCTTTGCCATCGTACATATCAATCTGTAATCCTGCTCGCAAATCTTCAGGAATATTATCAGCAAAATTGCTATTAGTTACGTTAAAACTGTTAACAGCGTTGACGTTGTTAGTGCCGTTAATACCGTTAGTGCTATTTACATTCTGATATTTAAGCTGCTCGCATAGTAAAGCGTGCTGATCTAACTGCTTTATAACAGTTTTTAGTTGCTGCTTTTTTGTAATTACGTCAAAAATATTTCCAAAAAGTGCTCTTATAGGATAGTTTGCAAACCAAGTGCTACACATGGCAACAAGAGCGCCCACAAGAAACTCGGATGCTCTAGTATCAAGAGCATAGTAAACGCGTGCAGGTGTCATATAATCACTGCTAGAGCAGGAGATAAATGCACAAGTTGCGCTAGAAGCTAAAGTTAATAAGAGAGTAACAAATACTCTTATTGTTTTCGATTTAAATACTTTTACAATAATCCACAAAAGTAGTGGCCATATCACAAAAGCTTGCATAATAATGCCGAGATACCATAAGTGTTTAATTGGAGAAGGTAATCCAGCTTGTTCAAAATATGAAAGCTTACGAACTATGTAAGAGATATTGCTAGTAAAACTTGCCCCATATAATGCGTCTGACTGTAATTTTGGTAGCAGGCTAGGAGACATAAGCCACATGACCGGTGCAAAAACTGCAATAATTCCCAGAGTCGAAGGGAATATTCTAATAATCCTATGCCACAAATATTTCCAGTAGTGCATCCTAGAGTCGCCGCTATTGCCGCTAAGCGAACGAAGAATTGTGCGAGTGCAGAAGTATCCTGCTAAAACTAGGAATAACGTAACTCCAAGAAAACCACCTTGAAGTCCTACTGGCCTCATGTGGAAGCAAACAATTCCCACAATAGCCAATGCGCGTAAACCGTCTATTGCAGGATTTCTACGTGATGATTGCGTATTTTGATTCTGATTATTAGACGTGTTTAAATTGCCACTTTCATTTAGATTGCCATTAGTAGAAATCATTGTTTCGCTTTGATATTCAGGGGCGGTTGAACCCTGTGAAACAGCGGTAACGGCTGCTAATTTCTTCTGTGACATAATGCCTGCATTTCGCTGGTATCTGCTTTTGTTTTATAGCATTTTTTGAATAAATCATGATGATAATAACTGCGTATTGAGACAGTCTTGAAGTGTAGAGCGTGTCTTATTTTTACGTGTTTATTTTACTTGTAAAACATTGTTATTCTGTTAATATTGCTTAGCTTATTTTGTGTTATTTTGTGCGATTTTACGACTTTATTTTATTGGGTTAATTATTCTCCTCTTTGGCGCGCGGTAAAGTGAAATAGCAAAGTTTATGACTTGTTATTAAAGGAGCCAAAATGGCAGAAACTTTTAACGTCGTGGTAGAGATTCCACGCGGTTCTAAGAATAAGTATGAAGTGGATCACGAAACAGGTCGTGTGTTCTTGGATCGTACCCTTTTCACAGCTATGGGTTATCCAGATGATTACGGTTATATTGATGGCACTTTGGGTGAAGATGGCGATCCACTCGACGCTCTTGTTATGATTCCAAATTCTGTGTTCCCAGGATGCGTTGTTGAGTGCCGCGCTGTTGGCTTGTATCACATGGTTGATGAAGCTGGCGGAGACGATAAGGTTTTGTGCGTTCCAGCAGACGTTCGTTTTGACGACATCAAGGATATTGATGATGTGAACGAGTATCACAAGGCTGAAATCAAGCACTTCTTTGAGCAGTACAAGGCTTTGGAGCCAGGCAAGGAAGTTCTTCCTGGTGACTTCTGGGCTGGTGTAGAGCAGGCTGAGAAGGAAATCGTCGCAGCTCGCAAGCGCTTGGAAGAAAGCGAAAAGTAAAATATTAAACTATAAGATTCTGTAAGTAATAAATTAAGTAATATTACGTTGCGAGAATTTTATTAAAGTAAAAATAAAGTGGCAAGAAAATCCGTAAGATACATAAAGTGCATACGGAATTCTTGCCACTTTTTATTTCAAAAATTAAGCAACTAAAAGCATTCCTAAACCAACTGCGTATATAACCAATCCACACATCATAATCGGTACAAGTGCTATGCCAATAGAAGGTAGCGGAATATTTGAATCATGGTCAATTCCTTTCGACCACAAGTGCGATAGTGCAGAAAGTACGATTACTGCTAGTGCTCCAAAAGAGGCAACGAAAATCCCGTAATTAAAATTACGTAATGATGCAGTAAATTTGATAATAGAAGGCAAAAACATCCACCCTGCGGCTGCAGCGCAAGATACGCAAGCAGTTAATGTGTGTGAAAGATTTCGTACTAAATTTGTTCTTTTTTCACGAAGCATTTGTCTAAAGAAACTAACAAAAGTCGCTACAACTAGTATTAAAGCAAACGACACAGCCCAGCGCTCGTATGGTCGCATTGCTGCAACGAACTTGTGCATGCAAACAGTTTCATTATCTATAACGCTACTTGGAAGTAATCCTTTTAACGAGAGCGTAACGCACCAAAGAGAAACGCAACCAGAGGCTGCCGATATTGCCCTATCAATAATGCTACTTTTAAACGGCCAAAATATTACAAGAAGCGCAATCATAATCGCACAAAGAACAATAATCACCTTGTGTGTTGAAGTATTTAGCAAGGCTGCTGTAACAAGAAGCACAACTGTAATCAGTTGCGTTGCAACAATTAATGCAGGATTGTAACTAGATTTACGTTCTGTCTCGTTGTTGTTTCCTACAACGTTGGCATGCGTTGGCATTTCTGTATGCTCGTTGTCGTTGCTGATCATTCATTCTCCTGTCTGTATTGACAGTCTTATTGGGCTTCTTTATGCCTTACTTGTTACTAATGTAGTCCTCAGCGTCCACTTTGTGATTATTTGGTTAATTAAAAAATTATTTGCAGCTTAGTCATAGTATTTAATTTTATAAAAAATATTGTTTTAAGACATTTAGTTGTCGATTCTTCTTAAGCATGGACTACAATGCCCTTAACGGCTGAATTTGTCGCTTAATATCAATCGTTCAACCGGCTGGAGGCGTCATATGACCGATATCACGTTGATGACCTCGTGCGCATCGCCTGCGCTAGTGTTACCATCGTTGACATTGCTTTCTCATCGTGTGCGCGTACTACCTATGGATGCTTCGAGTTTAGTGAAACTTCCGGAGCAGACAGTACTTCTTATAGACGCACGCGAAGATTTGGCCTTAGCGAAATCATTATGTGGACTAGTTAGAGCTTCTGGATTACAAGCTTCTGTAATACTTGTTCTTACGGAAGGTGGATTTACTGTAGTAAATTCTACGTGGGGAGTATCTGACGTTGTACTTTCTAGTGCATCTCCAGCAGAAGTTGAAGGAAGGTTGCGTTTAGCTGCTCAACACGGTCGTTTTGATGATTCGCATGCACCTTCTAAAGGAATTATTTCTGAAGATATAAACGTTCTTGACGATGGAAAAATTTGTTCTGGAGATTTAGTAGTAGATACTCGCGGATACACAGTAAGTTTGCACGGGCATCCTATAGATTTAGCTTACAAAGAATTTGAGTTGCTGAAATATTTTATTCAGCATCCTCGGCAAGTTTTCACTCGTGCACATTTACTTCAAGAAGTGTGGGGCTACGATTATTACGGCGGTACTCGTACTGTTGATGTTCATATTCGTCGTTTGCGCGCAAAATTAGGTGTCGAATATGAGCAGATTATTGGCACTGTAAGAAATGTTGGCTACCGTTTCGATCCTCCAGAATCAGCTGAAGATATTTCAAAAGATGCTGACTCGGAAGATAATTCGAAAGAAAATAGTCAAAGTGTTAATTCTGACGATGATTGCGTATGAGTAAAAGTGAGTTTCGTAAAGAATCTCGTAATGATTCTTATGAAGAATCTCATGAAGACAAAATTAAGCGCATGCACGCACAGTATGAACTCTTGTGCGAAGAAATACCAAATCCAAAGTGTGCACTTAACTTTAGTAATCCCTTTGAGCTTTTAGTTGCAACTGTACTGAGCGCACAAACTACAGATAAACGAGTAAATAGCGTAACGCCGGAACTTTTTGCTACTTTTCCGGGAGCATATGCACTTGCTAATGCTCCTATTAGCAGAGTGGAAAATATTATACGTCCACTCGGATTCTATAAAGTAAAAGCTCAGCACTTAGTTACTTTATCAGCGCAAATAGTTGAGAAATTTAACGGGAATGTTCCTTCCGATATGAAAAATCTCATTTCTCTTTCTGGAGTCGGTAGAAAAACGGCCAACGTTGTTCTAGGAAACGCTTTTCACATTCCTGGATTTCCTGTAGACACTCACGTTATTAGAGTAACTGGCAGACTACGTTGGCGGTCTAACTGGAATGATGATAAATCAAAAGTAAGTCCTGAATTAATTGAGCGTGAAATAACTTCGTGTTTTGATAAAAAAGATTGGACTGATTTATCGCATAGGCTTATCTTGCATGGGCGTAACATTTGTAAAGCTGTAAATCCTAAATGTGATTCATGTCCTCTACGTTTTACGTGTCCGTATGTGAATATGTAGCGTAATATGCTTTCTAAGTTTATTAGACTATTGCTCAATTAGTGTGTTGTTTGCAATTCATCTCTTGATATACACTGTAAGATATGTCAAGAATGAACAGAGATGCGTATAGTGGCTATGCACGTCATCGTAATAGGGGATTAGCGCCGTGGATTTTGTTCGTTATTGTTTCTGCGGTAATGATAGTAGCTTTGTGGTTTGGGTGGCAAATATATAAGGGGCGTTCTCCTCTTGCAATTCTTACTAAGCCTTCTGGTAATTCGGTTGTAACTGTTGGTTTGCGCACAGCTCCTAAATCTCTTGATATACGACAAGATGATAGTGATGCTTTGCAGCAAGCGTTATTGGGAAACGTTTATGAGACTTTGGTAAAGCGAGATGATAACAACAATTTACAGCCTGGTTTAGCTAATTCTTGGGAAATTTCATCTGATGGGTTGAACTATAAGTTTAGTTTACAAAAAGGAGTCACTTTTAGTAACGGTGACAAGATGACATCAAGTTCTGTGTTGCGTTCTTTGCAGCAGGGAATTACGAAAAATTATCCAGGTTATGCAAAGCTTGAAAATATTAAAACTGTTACGAATCCTGATATGTACACAGTTACCATTGCTTTGCGAGCTCCGGATCCTCTACTTTTGAGGCGTTTAGCTGGTCGTGCTGGAATCGTGTACGACGTAGACGCAAGAGTTGATTATGCTAACAGTGCGTTAGGAACTGGTCCTTTTACTGTTAATAATTACGACGCTGGTAAGAGTATAGAGCTTTCTAGAAATAACAATTATTGGTCTGATCCTGCTAAATGTTCAGGAATTACTTTGCAATACTATCCTTCTGATTCAGCGCTTGCTGAAGCTATGGAACATAACGAAGTTCAGATGGCTGTTCCTAAAGAAGGTACTGAAAATGCTCGTTTAGCTAAGATAGCTAATACTAATATGGTTGAAGGCCAATCTACTCGCGTTGTTTTTATAGCTTTTAATAGCAACACTGTTGATTCTATTTTTGAAGATCAGTGGGCTAGAAAAGCAGTTCGATCTTCTTTAGACGCTAAGATTGCTATTGCTGATGACGGTAACGGCGGCGTGCAATTAGGCGGACCTATTGATCCACTATCTCCAGGTTATGAAGATTTAAATAATATATTTCCTTACAGTGCTGAGCAGGCGCGCGCAAAGTTCCGTTACTTTGGTGGAAGATACCTTAAAACACTTGATTTCCTAGTTCCTAAAGGTTACGAGAAGCTAGGTAAACAGTATTCTGATCAGATTATTGCATTTAGTGGCGCGAAAATTAACCTAGAAGTACTGGATGAAGATACTATTGCTCAAAGAATTAAAGAAAATAAGTATCATTTGGCGCTTACAACATTTACTCATACTTTAGATGAGGGCAGTTTTGCTGAGAATGGTTCTGCCTTCTTGTTCCAGAATGCTGCTGCTCAACAATATTGGGCTAATGCTGCAAGAGCAAAGAATGCTGATGAGTACAAGATTAATGCTAGCAAATATGCCAGGGCTCTTAGTGAAAATGCTGGAGCTCACTGGCTTTACGCGCGTAAAAGCATTATGGCTGTGAAGTCTAATATCAGCGGTTACACAAAGAATATGACTGATCAGTTGCTTCCATTACATGACTTAACTGTTAAGTAGAAAGCATAAGATTTGCGTTGTCGCGCTGAGTTTCTAATATTCAGTTCATGAGTGAACAGGATAATAACACAGTAAAACACGCACATTTAACGCCTCTTCCTAACAAAGTTGGCGTTGATGGTCTTGAAGACAAGTGGCGTAGCAATTGGGACGAAGCTAAGACTTACGCATTCCATAATTCTCGCGACCGTAAGGCCGTATATTCTATCGATACTCCACCTCCAACCGTTAGTGGTCATTTGCATGTTGGTCACGTATTCTCTTATACGCATACTGATGTGATTGCGCGATATAAGCGCATGAAAGGCTTTGACGTGTTCTACCCAATGGGTTGGGACGATAACGGCTTGCCAACAGAGCGTCGCGTACAAAACTATTACGGAGTTAGAGTAGATACTTCGTTGAAGTATGACCCTGATTTTAAGCCGCCTTTTGAAGGCACTGAAGGCAAGAAGATTGAAGCTAAAGATCAGGTTCCTGTAAGCAGACAGAACTTTATTGAGCTTTGTGAGCGCTTGACTTCCCAAGATGAGAAGCTTTTTGAAGCATTGTGGCGCAGACTCGGTCTTTCTGTAGACTGGTCGCAAACTTATCACACTATTGGCGAGCAGCCTCGTCGAGTTGCGCAAAAAGCATTCCTTCGTAATCTTGCTCGCGGAGAAGCTTATCAGAAAGACGCTCCTGGCTTGTGGGATGTGACTTTCCAAACTGCAGTTGCACAAGCTGAGCTTGAATCGCGCGAATATCCTGGTTTCTACCATAAGATTGCGTTCCGTTTCGAAGATGGTACGCCAATTTATATTGAAACCACGCGACCAGAATTACTTGCTGCTTGCACATCTTTGATTGCAAATCCAGATGATGAGCGTTACAAGAAGTACTTTGGCCAGGAAGTTTACTCACCGCTGTTTAAGGTGAAGGTTCCGATTTTGGCTCATTCTGCTGCTCAAATGGACAAGGGTGCTGGCATTGCAATGTGCTGCACTTTTGGTGACGTAACAGACGTTGAGTGGTGGCGTGACTTGAATTTGCCAACTCGACCAATCATTCAGCGTAACGGTCGCATTGTAATGACGACTCCTGATTGGATTACTGATGAGTCCGGTCGCGAAATGTTCGAGAAAATTGCTGGCAAAACCACGTTCTCTGCTCGTAAGGAAGTTGTTGAAGCTTTGCAAGCAGCTGGAGACATGGAAGGCGATCCAAAGCCAACAAAGCGTATGACGAACTTCTACGAAAAGGGCGATAAGCCTTTGGAAATCGTCACTTCTCGCCAGTGGTACTTAAAGAACGGCGGTACGGACGAAAAGCTGAACGCTGAGCTTATTGAGCGTGGTAAGGAACTTAATTTCCACCCAGACTTTATGCGCGTGCGCTATGAGAATTGGGTTCATGGCTTGAATGGCGACTGGCTTATTTCTCGTCAGCGCTTCTTTGGTGTTCCATTCCCACTTTGGTATCCAGTAAACGAAAATGGGGAAGTGGATTACGAGCATCCTTTGACGCCTAGCGAAGATCGTTTGCCAATCGACCCAACTATTGACGTTCCAGAAGGATTCGACGAATCTCAGCGAGACCAGCCAAACGGCTTTACTGCTGAGCAAGACATTATGGACACTTGGGCTACATCTTCCTTAACTCCACAAATCGTGACTCGTTGGGAAGAGCCAGGTGAGGAAAATCAAGCTTTGTTTAAGGCTACTTTCCCAATGGATTTGCGTCCACAAGGCCAGGATATTATTCGTACTTGGCTGTTTAGTACGGTTGATCGCGCGCATCTTGAAAACGGCTGCTTGCCTTGGAAGCATGCTGCGCTTTCTGGCTGGATTCTTGACCCAGACCACAAGAAGATGTCTAAATCTAAGGGCAACGTGGTTGTGCCAAATAAGCCAATCGAAGAGTTTGGTGCGGATGCTGTGCGCTACTGGGCGACTTCAGCAAAACTTGGCTTGGATGCAACTTACGACGAAGGCCAGATGAAGATTGGCCGACGTTTAGCGATTAAGCTTTTGAACGCTACGAAGTTTGCGCTCGCAATTGGTCGAGAAGACGAGGAGCATCAGGTTCTTGAGTCTGCTACCGCGGACTGGGATTTTGCAGACGTTACGGAAGTTTTGGATCGCTCTGTTATGGCAAAGCTCGCATCCGTTATTCGTACCGCAACTGATGCGCTTGAATCTTACGAGCATTCCAAGGCTTTGGAAGCAATCGAAACCTTCTTCTGGGAGTTCTGCGACGATTACATTGAGCTTGCAAAGAATCGTGCTTACGGTACTGCAGAATCCACTGGACGCACTCCAAGTGAAGCTGCTGTAAAGTCTGCTCGCACAACTCTTGGTCTTGCACTCGATGCTTTGGCTCGCTTGCTTGCTCCTTACTTGCCTTACGCTACTGAAGAAGTGTGGAGCTGGATGCATGACGGAGAAGGTTCCGTGCATCGCGCTAGCTGGCCATGCGCTAAGGCGTATGAGGCTGCTGCAAACGGTGTTTCTGCAGATACTTTGGCTTACGCAGGTGAAGCTTTGGCTACTTTGCGAAAGATTAAGTCTGAAGCAAAAGTTTCTATGAAGACTCCTATTTTGCAAGTGACTTTGAACGTAGCAGAAAACGCTTACAAAGCTGTTGAGGAGACTTTGGATGATGTTGCTGAAGCTGGACGCGTTACTGGAGAAGTAAAGCTTAACGCTGTTAAGGCGGCAGTTGCTGAGGATTCTTCTGATTCTGAATCTGCGGAGTCTGATGCTGCTAACGTGAACGTTTCAGTTGCTCAAAGCGAACTTGGCGAAGCTCCTGCAAAAAAGAAGTAGTTGTAAGTAGTCGAAAATAATTAATCGCAAAACAAAAGCGCTGGAAGTCAATCTTCGACTCCAGCGCTTTTTGTGTATTTAATCGCTAAGCATCGCGCGGTAACGCTAGACTGTAAACCATGAATCCAGAAAGCTTAAGTGAATTAATTGAAAAAATTGCTAAAGATTTAGTAGCAAGCGGTAAAGCTGGAAATCTAACAGAAGATTTGATTCCTGCTGCCGAAAAACTTGCAGTTATGCGACCAAAAGATCGCGCACACGGCGATTGGGCCACGAACGTTGCTATGCAGCTCGCTAAAAAAGCTGGTATGAAGCCTCACGATTTAGCTGAACTTTTTGCCGAGCGTTTGCAAGAAGCAGAAGGTATTGCGTCTGTAGAAGTTGCAGGTCCTGGCTTTATTAACATAACGCTTGATTCTGCTTCTGCAGCGGCTGTTGTTGACGAAGTATTAAAGCAGGGTGCTGATTTTGGCAAGAATACGCATTTGAGCGGCAAAACTTTGAATCTTGAGTTTGTTTCCGCAAACCCAACTGGTCCAATCCACATCGGTGGCACTCGCTGGGCTGCAGTTGGTGATTCTATGGCTCGAGTCTTGGAAGCGAACGGCGCAAAAGTTGTGCGCGAATACTACTTCAACGATCATGGCGAGCAAATTAACCGTTTTGCAAAGTCTTTAGTTGCTGCAGCTCACGGCGAAGAAACGCCTGCAGACGGCTACAAAGGCGCGTATATTAACGAAATTGCGGACGCTGTTATAAAAGAAGCAAATGCGGATGGTGTTGACGTTCTTTCTTTGCCACGAATTGATCTTGGAAAAGACGAGGAAGGATTGCCGCTTGGTGAAGGCGATTCCGAGCAGCGTGAAGAGTTCCGCAAGCGCGCAGTTCCAATGATGTTTGCGGAGATTCGTAAATCAATGCGCGATTTTCGCGTTAGTTTCGACGTGTGGTTCCATGAAAACAGCCTGTACGAGGATGGCGAAGTTGAGCGCGCTATTGCAGACTTGCGTTCTCGCGGAGACATTTTCGAAAAAGATGGTGCAACTTGGTTTGAATCCACTAAGCATGGCGACGATAAGGATCGCGTAATTATTAAGTCTGACGGCAATTACGCTTACTTTGCTGCAGATATTGCATACTATCGTAACAAGCGTCATCGCGAACAGAATCCTGCAGATGTAGCAATCTACATGCTCGGCGCGGATCATCACGGCTATATTGGCAGAATGATGGCAATGTGCGCGGCTTTTGGAGACAATCCTGGCGAAAACATGCAGATTCTTATTGGTCAGCTTGTAAACGTTATGAAGGACGGCAAACCAGTTCGCATGAGCAAGCGCGCTGGAAACGTTATTACGATTGACGATTTAGTTGATGCAATTGGCGTTGATGCTTCACGCTACTCGCTTGCGCGCACCGACTACAACACAAGCGTTGATATTGATTTGGATTTGCTTGCTTCTCACAGCAACGATAATCCTGTGTATTACGTGCAATATGCTCACGCACGTAGCTGCAATGTGGCTCGCAATGCTGCAGACGCTGGAATTACACAAGATGGCGCTGATTTAAGCTTGCTTAATACCGAGGCTGACGGCGAAGTGTTGGCTGCTTTGGCGCAATGGCCTGCGGCTCTTGCTCAAGCTGGTGATTTGCGCGCTCCTCATAGGGTTGCGCATTATCTTGAAGATTTGGCAGCAAGTTACCACAAGTGGTACAACCTTGAGCGAGTTGTGCCAATGGAGTTAACTGACCCAGAAAATCGTATGACAGAAGCCGAACGTGAGACAACGCGCATTGCAAAGTGCCCAGAGCCTGCGCGCGCTGCAGCTCGCTTAAAGCTTAACGAAGCTGTGCGTACAGTAATTGCATCTGGACTTGATTTGCTTGGAGTTTCCGCTCCGGAAAAGATGTAACTTTTTGCTATTATTGAGCATTTAAGATTTGTTTAGGACGCTAGCTTTTATGTTAGCGTCCTTTTATTTTTTGAAATTAACCCAAATTATTTCTTATTATTTTTTATTATTTTTGATTATTCTCTGACATTTTTATGAGAAGACACGCGCGAAATTGCAAATTTTTGTCGATTAAGTACATGTGATTTATTAATATACCCCCTAATATTATTTTCGCTTTAAATCCACAATATAAAGTCAGAGATTTAGCTGAATAGTATGTAAATACAAATTTATCCTTATAGGAGGTGTAAGCATGAGCGTCACAACACAAAGTGTCAGCACAGACAGTGCCCCGAAAAAAAGGAACTTGACAATTATTGAATCCGCGTACGTGGCGGTCATGTTGTTTGGCATGTTCTTTGGCGCTGGAAACCTGATTTTCCCTGTGTTTCTTGGTGCTAATGCAGGAACTAATTCTGCGCCTGCAGCGTTAGGTTTTATTGTTACTGGCGTTGGTTTGCCATTGCTTGGCGTTACAGCACTCGCAATGAGTCGAGCAAATGGCCTTTTTGAGCTTTCTAGCAAGCCGAGCAAAAAATACGGCATGTTTTTCACATGTGTGCTGTATTTAACAATTGGCCCATTCTTTGCAATTCCTCGCTGCGCAACAACTTCATACACTGTTGGCTTAGAGCGCGTTGTTCCACAAGACGGAAACGGTCAGCTTTACTTATTCTTGTTCTCAGTAGTGTTCTTTGCACTTGCGTTCTTCTTTGCTATGAAACCAAGCGGCATATTGACTTGGGTCGGTAAAGTTCTTACGCCAATCTTCCTTGTGTTCCTAGCGATTTTAGTATTTACAGCACTATTTTCTCCTGTAAGCGGCGCTTCTGCGGATGCTGCTCCTATAGGAAATTACGTTAATAAGTCATTCTTTACAGGATTCTTAGATGGCTACAACACAATGGATGCTTTAGCTAGCTTGGCGTTTGGAATTGTGGTTGTTAGCACCATTCGTCAGTTTGGTGTAAAAGATCCTAAAGATGTGGCAGTGAATACTGCTCGCTCTGGATTCTTTAGCTGCTTGCTTATGGCAGTGATTTACGTTGCAATTGTTATTGTTGGCGTGCGTAGCCGCGCGTTGTTCCCACCTGCGGAAAATGGTGGCGTAACTTTGGCACAAGTTGCACGATACCATCTTGGAAACGTTGGCTTATTCGTGCTTGCTGCAACTGTAACGCTTGCCTGCTTAAAGACTGCAGTTGGCTTAATCGTAAGCTGCTCGGAAACTTTCTCTAAGTTATTCCCTAAAGGTCCTAGCTACAGAGTTTGGTCTGTGATAATTACGTTTGTTTCGTTTGGTGTTGCAAACATTGGCTTAAGCGCAATAATCGAATATGCGGTTCCAGTATTAATGTTCTTGTATCCACTTTCAATCGTTCTGATTCTTTTGGCTTTGTGTGGTCGACTTTTTGACAATTCCAAAGTCGTATACGCTTGGACACTTGGTTTTACTGGCGTTGCAGCAGTATATGATTTTTTGAATAGTTTGCCAGAATCTTTGCGCAATGCATTGCATATGAATGGTATATTAGCGGTTATTCAAAGCTGGCTGCCGTTCTCGGAATTTGGCATGGCTTGGCTTTGCCCTGCTGTTATTGGATTTGTTGTTGGTTTGATTCGTAATTTATTAAGAGATAGTCAAGGAATAGCTGAAATAGCTAGGTCATCTGTTGCTCCTGGAGCGCAGGGGAGTGTTGCTGATAGCGATGATTATTCTTCAAGCGATGCTGAGTTTAACGAGCCTAATTTTGGCAATCAATATTAGTGACTAATTCGCATCTATTTTTATAGATAGTTGTAATAATAAAAAATCGCCATATTACTGCCCGTATGAGCTGCGATATGGCGATTTTGTATAAAACTTGCGACTAGAAGTTGCCGCCGTTCCAACCCCAGTCAGTGGTTGCAGTGTAGCGAATGTAAGTGCGATCCTGTGGAATTCCAAGCTCGCGCTCCAAAGCTGCCATGATCTGCTCAGTCAACTTTTCCCAAGCAGATCCTGGTACGCTGGAACCAAACACGTTCACTTCAACGTAAGCTGCAGGTTTAGTATTGTCTCCCGCAAAATAAATCGGCATATTGTCCTCGAATGGGCACATAAGCCAGCGTTCGCTTTTTCCTGGAACAGCGCTAATTGCCTTGCCGTAAGCAGATTTTAAAGCTTCGCGTTGCTCTGGTGTAGTGCTTACAGAAACATGAGTATGAATAACTGGCATAATCGCTCCTTTGCTAAATTTTATAAATTTGCTAAGTTCTATAAACTTGTATTGCGCAACTTGCGCTACGCAATAATTATAGTGAATTGTTAACCTCCGCGTGTTTAATTGAATGTATGAAAAAACTTATTGAACAGGTTGTTAAGTTTGGAATCGTAGGCATTATTGCGCTGATTATTGACGTAGTATTGCTAAATCTGCTTCTTCTTGTACATTTTAATAACGTTGTTGCTGGAACAATATCTTTTATAATCTCACTTATTTTTAACTACATTGCCAGCATGAAGTACGTGTTTAAGCACCGCGAAGACATGGCTCGTTGGATGGAATTGCTGATTTTTGTTATTTCTGCAGTTATTGGTTTGCTTATTAACGATGCGATTATTTGGCTTAGTACGCTTGGAATGGCGCAAGCTTTGCGTGGTACTGCGATTTACATGCTCCGCACAAACATTGGCAAGCTTATTGCAACAGTTGTTGTAGCTGTGTGGAATTTTGTTATTAGAAAATGGCTTTTAGATGACACAAAGTCACAAAAACCTGATTATGATGCCGCTAAAGACAATACTTTTGCACATAAGTTGGGCGAGTGGTCGTTAAGTCATACTCCAAAAAGAAGGAGGAAGTGAATTATTATGCCGGCTACAACAATCCATTTTGTTCGTCACGGTGAAGTCGAGAATCCTGAACATCTGCTTTATGAACGTTTGCCAGGATTCCATCTTTCTAATAGGGGTGTGCGCATGGCTAAGGCTACAGCGCATTATTTTGCTACTGCTCCTCAAATGCGCGAAATTAGTGCAATCTATTCATCTCCTCTTGAGCGAACTCGTGAAACAGCTCGTGAAATAGAAAAGGCGTTGCGCAATATTGCGGATTCTGCCTATGCAAAAGCGCACTGTGATGAAGAGTGTGATGAAGATTCTGATCAATCTTCTGATCAATCTCAAGAAAGCGACATCATTTTAGATAAGCGATTGATTGAAGCTGGTAATAATTTCCGCGGAAAACGCATAGGTTACGGCGAAGGTGCTTTGTGGAAGAATGGAAATTGGAAACTTGTATTGAATCTTTGGCGCCCAAGTTGGGGTGAAAGCTATCGAAGCATTGCTGCTCGCGTTGGCGATTTTGCGCGCGAACAAGTTAAAAATCATCCTGGAGAGCAAATAGTAGCTGTAACTCATGAATCGCCTATTTGGTCTTATCGTCATTTGCTAGAAACAGGTCATCCGGAGCATAATATGTTGCTTCGTAAGACTGCTTTAGCTTCAATTACGTCTATTACTTACGATTGCGAAACTATGCGCGTGCTTTCGATTACATACGTAGATCCTGCTGGGCGAGTGAAGTAAGTAACATATAATGCGAAGGAGCATGGAAATGGTTGATTCTGTTGATTCTGTCAAAGATTCTGAAGATGTTAAAGATAATGAAAAAAGTATGCTAATGCTGAATACTGCAGCGCAATCTGCTGCGGAACTAACAGAATTATGGCCATTAACAGAAGCTCGACACTTAGATAACGACGCAAAATACGCAGAAAATCTTGAAGTGCGATCTATGCGAACAGTTGCACGTATTATTACAGGCCTAGATGTTACTGTGCCTGATGCGGAATTTGTGTATGAAGGTGCGGATGAAATTCCAGGGCGCCCTCAAGAAATAGTAGACGCGCTTCTTGATGCTGCAGACGCTTACGACGATATGGGTTCCTGCTATGAGCCTAATTATGATGCAGAAGAAGAAGTATTAGAAAATAATAACGATATAAATTCCGTTTTTGGAAGGCTTATATCTCATTCTTCTGAAGACTCTAATGCAATAAATGCAGCAGCTGATACGTTAAATGTGGAAGGCAATTGGAATAGTAACGATATTGACTCTGCAATTAATTATGCAAAACAAGTGGTTTCTTGCTACGAAAATAAATCATCTGAAACACAAAGAATTATTGTAGTTTTAAGCTTACTAACAAATCTAATTAAAAAAACTAATGATATTCGCGAAACTTTGCCAATATTCTTGTATATTAACGAAGTTTGTGAGTGCGTTGGTGTACCGCGAATGATGTTCAAAGATTCTCAATGGCGTGAGCTTGTCGTTTGCGTTAAAAACATCGATGAGAGTGGTAAGGATAGCTATAACGAGAGCAGTAAAGATAGTAGTAAAGGTAACTGCAAAGATATTAGTATTCACGATTTGATTATTTTTGCTGCACCGTTGCTTAGAGCTGAGTGGAAAAAGCATCGTGAGGATGTGTTGTGGGATCCTGAAGTTGCGAAGAAGCTTGCCAAAGAAGAGGACGATAGAAAGTCTCGAGAAGCTCTTGCAGCAAAGTTTGCGCACGTTGAGGGCAATAAAGAGTCTACGCAAGCTTTAGATTAAAGGCTTTTGATTTTATAAGCGTGGATTCACGTCCGTAACGCGCGGCACAATGGAACCTATGACTGATATCGAGGAAACTCAAGAAGTTGCTAATAATGCAACAAAATCCACAAAGCCTGAACTTCCAAAGAATGTTCGCGTGCGTTTTTGCCCTTCGCCAACTGGTACACCTCACGTAGGTATGGTTCGTACCGCGCTGTTTAACTGGGCGGAGGCTCGCCACACTCATGGCAAATTGCTGTTCCGCATTGAAGATACCGATAATGAGCGCGATAGCGAGGAAA
>CAMYPN010000020.1 GCA_947292085.1 uncultured Gardnerella sp.
GTCGCAAACTTTATGGAGTTCAGTGGCATCCAGAAGTAAAGCACACTCCATTGGGCCAGGAACTTATTTCTACATTCTTACATAAGTGTGCAGGATTGGATAATAATTGGAATCCTTCTAATATTATTGAAGATCAGGTTGCTAAGATTCGCGCAGAAGTTGGGAATGCGCAAGTTATTTGTGGTCTTTCTGGTGGCGTTGATTCCGCTGTTGCTGCAGCGTTGGTACATAAGGCAATTGGAAATCAGCTTACTTGCGTTTTCGTTGATCATGGCCTTCTTCGTAAAGGTGAAGTTGAGCAGGTTAAGCATGATTTTGTTGAAGCCACTGGAATTAAGCTTATTGCTGTGGATGCAGAAGATGACTTTTTAGATGCTCTTAAAGGTGTGAGTGAGCCAGAGCGCAAGCGCAAGATTATTGGCGAAAAGTTTATTCGCACATTCGAAAAAGCTCAGCGTCAAGTTATTGAAGAAGCTGGTAAAACTGGAGCAGAAGTTAAGTTCCTTGTACAAGGCACGCTTTACCCAGATGTTGTTGAATCTGGTGGAGGAGACGGTGCTGCAAATATTAAGTCGCATCACAACGTCGGCGGTTTGCCAAAAGATTTGAAGTTCAAGCTTATCGAACCTTTGCGTACTTTATTTAAAGATGAAGTTCGCGCTATTGGTACTGAGCTTGGTCTTCCAGATGAAATTGTGTGGCGTCAACCATTCCCTGGTCCAGGTTTGGGTATTCGTATAGTTGGTGAGATTACACGCGAGCGCTTAGCTGTGCTTCGTGAAGCAGATGCTATTGCAAGAGAAGAGCTTTCTAAAGCTGGATTAGACCGCGATATTTGGCAATGCCCAGTTGTGTTGCTTGCAGATGTTCATTCTGTTGGAGTTCAGGGTGATGAGCGCACGTATGGTTCTCCGATTGTTCTTCGTCCAGTAAGCTCTGAGGATGCTATGACTGCTGATTGGTCGCGAGTTCCGTACGATGTTCTAGCCAAAATTTCTACTCGAATCACTAATGAATGTCGTCAAATTAATCGAGTTGTTTTGGATGTCACTTCTAAGCCGCCTGCAACTATTGAGTGGGAGTGACAGCTTAAGTGAGATAAAAACTGCCAAAATATAAACATTTGTTTATACTGTAAAACATTTGTTTATTTTTGATAAAAACTGTAAAAATTTCTTTAAAATGAAGCGTTTCATGAAAAATGGAACGCTTTTTTCTGTATTAATGGCGTGTCGAATTTTTTAAAAACAGATAAATTTCCGGATTTTATTACTATTTTATAAATATTTTAGTAATAAATAGCGTTATTTTAATCATTTATAATGTTTTAACGATATAATGAAAAAGACATGAAACAACAGTATGAGCTGTAACAGTAGTTGTTGGCTGGGTGTAAAAACTACTGCTCGTAGTAGCTCTTACTACTTTGCTTCATTGCGGAACCGTGAATTTTGTATGTGTAGTTTTACTGTGCTACGAAACTATCCGTGAATTTCGAATAGTTTCGCCTACGGTATCGTTTGCGAAGTTTGTAAGATATTTTTACTGCCAATAACTGCGTAAAACCGCTCAACCATATCGAAACTATATCGATTGAAATATAGGTAAGGAGAGTTACGTGGACGGCGTTCTGTCAGTGTTACTCGATATTTTTAGGCAACCATCTGTAATAGTTGCACTTATTTCCTTCATAGGACTTGCGGTTCAGAGAAAGAAATTCTCAGATATTTTGCAAGGTTCAATTCGTACATTAGTTGGCTTCCTGGTTCTGGCTGCTGGATCTGGTGTTATTACCGAAGCGCTTAATCCATTTGGAATCATGTTCCAGCATGCTTTCCATGTACAAGGCGTAGTTCCAAATAATGAAGCGATTATTGGAACTGTATTGCTCAAGTACGGTTCAGAATCAGCGATTATCTTCTTCTTTGGCATGATTGTTAATATCATCCTTTCTATTACTTCTCGTTTCAAATTCATTTACTTAACAGGTCACGTAGCTTTTTACATGGCAAGTATGCTTGCTGTTATCTTCAATGTTGCAGGATTTAGCACGTGGGAAGTTTTGTTGTGGGGATCTATTGCTCAAGGCTTGTTTACTACTATTTCCCCTGCGCTTGTTCAGCCATTTATGAGAAAAGCTTCTGGTAAAGATGACGTTGCTTTAGGTCATCCTGCTGGCACTGGAGTTGCTTTAGGCGCATTAGTTGCTAAGCTCACTGCTTCAAAGAAGCGTCCATCGCCTTCTACAGAAGATATTAAATTCCCTGCAGCTCTTGGTTTCTTGAAAGATACTACTGTACTAATTGCTCTTTCTATGACTGTAATTTATGTTACTGTTGCATTATTTGCAGGAGCTACCTACGTTGAAACTCAATTGTCTCATGGACAGAACTTTATTGTATTCGTTATTTTGAAGGCTGCTGAATTCTCTGCAGGCGTATACGTTATACTTGCAGGCGTTCAGGTTGTTTTGGATGAAATTGTTCCAGCATTCAAAGGTATATCTGAAAAGCTGGTAAAAAATGCTCGTCCTGCATTAGATGCTCCTATGACTTTTGGTTTCGCTCCGAATGCTGTTTTGATCGGCTTCCTTTCCAGTTTTGCTGGAGGATTAATTGGTATGGCAGTAATGATCGGGTTAGGAACAACTATTATTATTCCTGGAATTGTCGCTCACTTTATGGCCGGTGGTGCTGCTGGTGTGTTTGGCAATGGTCAAGGTGGTAGGCGTGGATGCGTAATTGCATCATTTATAAACGGTCTTTTCATTACATTCCTTCCTTTGTTCCTTCTTCCTGTATTAGGAAACTTGGGAAGCGCAAATTCTACGTATTCTGATGCTGATTATGGTGTTGTTGGTGTAACTCTTGGTTATGTCAACATTGTTGGTGGTCGCGTAGTGTTAATAGCTTTGATACTTATTTCTGTAGTATTGTTCTACGCTTCATCAATACTTATTACTCGCAATGAGAAAATTCGTAGTAAGAGAATAAAGGAAAATTTAGAAAAGTCTATATAACTTCGAAATAAAACAAAATTAATTCTCATATCATTCGAAATTGTTTATTTTAACATAGATTTGTTTGTTTTATGGTAATACTGTAGGATGAAACGAGTTATTAGTTTTACATGAGCCGTTATTACACTTTGCGCGCTTATATACGCTAGTAGTAACGGCTTTTTGCATATCTAATATTTGAATACATAGGAGAGTGATAGTATTGGCAGACGGTATTCCTAAATACATTGCTGTGCGCAATAACCTTCGTCAGCGCATAGAAGCAATGGATCCTGAGGAACAATTACCTACAGAATTAGAATTATGTAAGCATTACAATGTTAGTCGTATAACATTGCGTCATGCTGTTGATAATCTTATTTCTGAGGGTTTACTTATTCGTGAGCAGGGTAGGGGTACTTTCCGCTCTCCTAAAATTATTAGTAGTAGCAATCGGTCTATATTTTCTGATTGTGCACAGGGATTTTATGAACACTGTGCTTCACCTGAATCTAAAATCAGAGTAGAAGTTATAGAAAACGACGTCATTAAAGATGAAGACGCAGCAATACGACTTGGGTTAAATCCTTCTGATGAGTTGATTTGTTTGAAGCGT
Organism: uncultured Gardnerella sp.; assembly: GCA_947292085.1. Lineage (GTDB taxonomy): Bacteria > Actinomycetota > Actinomycetes > Actinomycetales > Bifidobacteriaceae > Bifidobacterium. The sequence continues at coordinate 3,615 of CAMYPN010000020.1, forward strand.
TTGCGTTATGTTGATGATGTAGTTGCGCATTACAGTGTTATGTATTTATCGGCTTCTCGATTTCCGAAAGTACTCACGAACAATTTTAATAAGGAAACTTTAAGCGACTTTCTTTTTAACGCTTATGCTGTTCAGCTTGTAGAAAACGAAGTTAAAGTTCGTGTTGAACGAGTTTGTGAATCAATGGCAGATATTCTCAATCTTCCAGTAGATACTCCTGCATTAGCAGCAAGTTCTATAGTAAAAGATAAATTTGGCACTATAGTAACTTTTGGCGTTGCAATTTACTCTCCTTATAGTGGGGAAATTAAGTTCAATCTGCATTCTCAATCTAAGTAATAAATAAACGTAAAGTAATAAGCAAAGTATTTCAACGTGTTTGTGTTTTACTGTATTTGCTTTTATTTTATAGTGGCAGTTTTGAACACGAGTGCTTTTAGTATTTTGCTTGCGATAAGGCCTTAGCGTATTTTTGTAATACGTTAGGGTCTTATTAATTTTTGTGCGTGTAGTATTCTGCGCGCGCTGCAAAAGCTGGAATATGCGTTTAAGATTATGATGAAAAATAAAAAATCTCAGCGGAATATGAGAATAAATCCGCTGAGACATCACATCGTGTCCGGAGCGGGACTTGAACCCGCACGCCTGTAACAAATAGGCACTAGCACCTCAAGCTAGCGCGTCTACCATTCCGCCACCCGGACGTTGTTTTAGACAACAGATAAGACTATAACATCTTTTTTTATTCTTCGCTTCGGCGTGTTGCAATTTTGTCTATTTTTGTAATAAATTTATCGTCAACAGGCTCATATGGTTGAAAATCAACAATTTTAACAGGCTTATTTATTACATTACCGGACTTATCAATAAATGAATGATTAGGAACATTTTCAGTATCTTTTCTTGGATAATCGAGTCTATTAAACGATCCGCGTGACTCAGGACGTGCTAGAGAAGCTACTAATAAACTCTCTGAAAGAGTAAGCATATTATTAAGTTCCATAATTGCGCATAATTCTTGGTTTAATACAAGCGAAGTAGTGTGTGCGCGTAAAGATTTTGCTTTTGGAATTATCTGATTTTTTAATACTGATAATGCTGTTTTCAGTGTATTCTCGCTGCATCTTACTGCTGCAGCATTTTCCATAATATTTTCTAGATTCTTAAGTATCTCATAAGGGTTTGTATCATCATCTTTGAGTAGTTTTGTTGAATCTAATTCTTTATTCTCATTTCCGTCAGTTTTATAAGAACTATTATTGCAATCTGATTTTTGATTATCGCAATTCTTTTCGTTTTCAAAAAGCACGTTGTTTAGGAAATCGATGCGATTTTTAGATGTATTTCTAAGTGTTTCTGCGTGATAATCTAGTTTGTTTTCGTTACTGCAATTTTTTAGCAACAATTCTGCCATATTTAATCCTGCGAGTTTACCAAAAACGCAAGCGTCTAAAAGTGAATTTCCGCCCAAACGATTAGCTCCATGCACTCCTACGCATGCGCATTCACCTGCAGCGTACAGCCCGTTAATAATAGTCTGGTTTTTTCCATCCCAAGTATATACTTCTCCATTTAAAGTAGTTGGTATTCCGCCCATTGTGTAGTGTGCAGTAGGGCGAATTGGAATTAAATCTTTAGTAGGATCCATATGTGCATACTGTTGTACAGTTTCGTTTACTTGTGGCAATACGCTTAATATTTTTTCTTTGCTTATGCTGGTCATATCTAGCCAGACGCAATCTTTTCTAGATTTATTATCGTTAATGTCTGCAATACCGCGTCCAGCATCAACTTCAGCTACAATTGCTCTACTAACTACATCTCTAGGGGCTAAATCAGCGTGAATTGGATCATATTTTTTCATAAAAGCTTCGCCTAAGGAGTTACGAAGAATCCCACCTTCTCCTCTAGCTGCTTCAGAAAGCAGTATTCCAGTATGAGAAAGGCCAGTAGGGTGGAATTGTACAAATTCCAAATCTTCAATCTGTAATCCAGCATTTAAAGCAAGTGCCATTCCGTCGCCGGTTAAATCCCAAGAGTTTGAAGTTGTAGCAAAAATGCGGCCTGCTCCGCCTGTTGCTAAAAGTATGCAAGAGCTTTTTATTTCATGTAATTTACCTGTAGGTTCGTGTAATGCTACTAAACCTTCTACGCTGTGAGTTTCTTTATTTATAGCAATATCTGTTACGTAACATTCTTCTATAAAACTTACGTTATTTGCTACACATTGTTGCCAAAGTGAGTATAAAATTTGATGCCCAATTCTATCGGCTGCGTATGCCGCGCGTTCTATAGGTTCTTTACCAAAGTGAGCAGTATGTCCTCCGAATCGACGCTGATTAATATGGCCGTCGAGTGTTCGCGAAAAAGCAACACCATCATGCTCCAATTCAACTACTGTATCGAGCGCATTAAAAGCAAGAATTTTTGCTGCATCCTGGTCACTAAGCCAATCTCCTCCTCGAACAGTATCGTAATAATGCCATTGCCAGCAATCTTTAGTAACATTTCCCAGGCTTGCTGCAATTCCACCTTCAGCAGAGCCTGTGTGTGAACGTAATGCTTGTAATTTTGATAGCACAAGAATACTAGGTCTTTTGCCAGCTTCTATGAGCTTTTCGTATGCTTTTGATCTTATAAACCCAAGCGCTGCGCAAAGTCCTGCAGCTCCTGAACCGACAATAACTGCATCGTAGTTTTCGTGTAGTAATAAAGTTTCAGGTAATTTGCGCTGCTTGTTAGATTCTGCCTGCATACTGTTTTCTCACAATCTTACATATTTCTCATATTATTGTGGCAAGTTACTAGCTTTAATTGTACGCATAGTAGTGAGTAAGCTTTTCTGCTATATTATTTTTACTTAACCAACTATTTAGTAATAACTAAGTTTTCATTGTTTCGTTTAATAATACCGTCTAATTCAAGCATTGTTATGATTCCTGAAACTTCAGCTATAGAAGGAGCATTTTCGTTACTTGAAGTATTTTTATAGCATGTAACTATTTCGGAATACACTGTATCTACAGTTGCATCTTCTTTCTTTCTTCTACATTTGCGTATCGCTGTAATAATTTGTTCTTGCAATGAATTTTTGCAATCAAAAGTTACAGTTTTATCAGAATTACTGGTATCTTCTTTTGCTTCATTTTGATTATTAGATTGTTCTTCGCGTTCTACTTTAGATATCTTTGGTGAATAATTTGATTGAGTTGATGAAATGTAATGGTGAGATGTTGGAAATATTTCTTCAATATCATATTTAGAACGAATCATTATTGCTTTTCCTTCATGAATAATATTGTTGCATCCTGTGTTGTGAGGACTAGTTATATCTCCTGGAACAGCGTAAAGTTCACGGTTTAAATCTGATGCCCAAGTAGCAGTATTTAGTGCTCCGGAACGAGCTCGCGCCTGAGTAACTATTACTTTAGATGCTAGAGCCGCAATAATTCTATTTCTCAGAAGAAAACGACGAGCTATAGGCGTTGTGTCTGGGCAAAGTTCGCTAATTAAAGCACCACCGTTTTCAACAATCGAATCAAAAAGAATTTTATTAGAGCTAGGGCCAATATTATTTAATCCACCTGCAAAAACTGCTATTGTTCTTCCAATTGGCAGAGTGGATCCAATATTTGAACTTAAAGCATCTAATGCACCCCAATGTGCTGCAGCATCTATTCCAAAAGCTCCTCCAGAAATTATGCTATGCCCTTTTGATGCGCATGAGTAAGCAAAATGGTATGCAAGATCGTGTCCATAATCTGTGCACCCTCGCGAGCCTACTATAGCAAGAGGTTGTCTGCATTGTACGAGTGTGTATGGGTTTCCAATACCCCATAAGCATAAAGGTGGCGCCCATTGTCCGTGTATTGCTAAATCTTGCAACTGTTTAGGCCAGTAAGCGCTGTGTGGAGCCACAATCCACTGTTTTGAAGACATTGTAAACCATGATTTCAAATGTTGTGTATCCCATGTAGGAATATGAATTAAACGCATACACCATATCGATATTGATTTGTGTAAAGCAATATCAGTTTGTGTATCGTTCGCTTTTTTATTTCCCCAAGCATTAAGACCTATTTTGAAGTAGTGTTCTAAACGTTTAGTAAAATCATTTTGCTTAATAATTTTCATAATTTCTTGGCGGCTCTGTTGAATTGATTTATCTATAGTATTTTTTGCAGATTCCTCATCGTTTTGAGCACATTGTGAAGTAAAAGCAAACTGCATTTGTTCTGCTTTTGGTTTTAACATATGCTTTTGTATATCATCAGAAATTGCTCGTAAAGCTTCAACAATTAGTTGAGCCTTTTGCGCTCCAAGTAATAAAGCGTACATAATCGCATCAGCGCCTTCTAAACAAAAAGTAAGAATAGCTCGCGCTAATGTTTCTTCATCTGGTGAGTACAAGTTTTCCTGGTTATCAAGTTTTATACCTTGTTTGCTAACTGTGTTCATAATCTTGTCCTTAAACTAATTGCTTGAGCTACATCAGATACGTCTGGTGAAGTGTGTCCAGCAAGATCTGCCAAAGTCCACGAAAGACGCAGTGCACGATCTGCTCCTCGTAAGCTCAATTGATGCTTTTCTAAAGCGCGATTTATAAGAGAAATTGCCTGAGTTGAAGTATTTTTTCGAAGCCAGGTTCCTGAAGCCTTAGCATTACAATTCCATCCTTGTTCTTTAAATCTTTCCTGTGCTGTCAGGCGTGCTGTAATCACAGTTTTTCGCATCATTTCGCTAGTTAGCACAGTTGATTTCGACTCGTATTGTTTATGATCGCGTGAAGATGTGGTTATATGCTCAACCGGAGGAACGTCCATCTGAATATCAATACGATCTAAAATAGGTCCGGAAAGTCTTGAAAAATATCGTATTCGATCTTTTTCTTTGCAAGTGCAGCGCTCGCCGTTTCCATAAGCGTATCCGCAAGGGCATGGGTTTGCTGCAATTACTAGCTGGAATTTTGCAGGATAAAATGCCGTTCCTTTAGAGCGTGATACTGCTATGAAACCAGACTCTAATGGTTCTCGTAAAGTTTGTAAAACTCTTGGTGAGAATTCAGGAGCTTCATCCATAAAAAGTACTCCGCAATGTGCTCTAGTAATAAGACCCGGTTTTGCTAATCCAGCTCCTCCTCCAATAAGTGATGCTGCTGAAGAAGTGTGGTGCGGAGCTTCAAATGGAGGTATGTCACTAATACCGTAATATGGCAAAGTTCCACAAAGAGATCTTATAGATGCTACTTCTAGCTGCTCGTTCTCATTAAGTGGGCACATGATACTAGGCAATCTAGATGCGAGCATAGTTTTTCCAGAGCCTGGAGGACCAATCATCATCACGTGATGTCCTCCTGCTGCAGCAACTTGCAAAGCCCATTTTGTATGCTCTTGTCCGATTACTTCCGACATGTCGCCGATTTTGTTATAAATTCCTGTACCTGATGGGGAAATATCTTTTCCATTTGATTCAGAATTTTCTATATTTTCGTTTATTTTTCTTTCATTTATGCGAATACGTTTATATATAGTGTCTTCTTCTATAAGTTTTAGTGACTCTTCGGGAAGTTTTCCGTTAAGTTGGGTTATTAAATCTACAATGTGATGAACGTCTATTACTTCTATACCTTCTAGTAATTTCGCTTCTTTCATATTTTCTCTCGGAATAACAAGTCGTTTCATTCCTTGATTTTTAGCGTATAGCGATATTGGAAGTATTCCTTGGATCGGTAGTATAGTTCCGTCCAAATTTAATTCGCCTAATATAACTGTTTTATCTAATTCTTTAAGTGGAAGTATTCCTTCTGCCGCAAGAATGCTCGCTGCTATAGCTAAATCGTAGGAGGAGCCGCTTTTTGGCATAGAAGCAGGGGATAAGTTCACTGTAACTCTCTTATCTGGCCACTTGCAGTGAAGAGCAGTGTACGCTGATTTTACTCGTTCTCGAGCTTCGCTTAGTGAGGTGTCTGGAAGACCGATTATAGAGAATCCAACTGTTCCGCTCGATATGAATGCTTGTAATTGTATAGTAAAAGCTTTTAATCCGATTAATCCTACGGAAAGTGCGTTGCCAATAACCATTAGAAAGCTCCTGTAAGGTGTGTAAATTCGATTGCTTTATCGTGAATTGGATCTATTTTCGTGCTATTTTCTTTCATGCTCGAGTTGATGTAAGTATTTTGATTGTTCTCTCGTATCTCCTGAAGTGTTTGAAAAGTAAGAGCACTGTCGGAGTACGTGTATTTTGAAACTACTAATATTGAAACAATGTCAAACCGTATGCTTCTGTGCGGTATTTCTGATCCATGTTCACGCAACCATTGCATTCCGGTTCTTTTTACTTTTCGCTGTTTTTCTACGCTAACTGCTTCAAGTGGAGTACCGTAATTTGTGTTTCGTCTAGTTTTTACTTCCACAAATACGATAGTTTTATTGGGAGTAAGCATTATGATATCTAGTTCTCCGATTTTGCTATGCCAATTTTTATCTATGATTTTCCATCCTTTTTGTATTAGTCGTAGTGCAGCATACTTTTCTCCACAAACGCCTAGTTCTTTATTGCCTATTGAGTGTTCGAAAAGTTGTTTAGATATTTGATCGATAGCATTATCTATGTTTTGATATTCGTAGTCGCACCCGGTGTAATAATCCTCATTGCGGTGGTTTACAACATGTTTTTGCACGTTGTACTCGGCGTCTTCAAGCGTTCCGCCAAACGCATAATTATTCTTCAACATGTCGCAATTTCATCATTGTTTGAGTAGTTAAGCTATGTTTTTTGCTTATTGTGGATACAGGCTCTGCGTCGGCGTGTTGCGTTCATTTTTCAGTATTTTGCTGAATATTTTTTAGAAAATTTTTCGCATAAACTTGCGCTTTTGAGAATGCGTTATAGGTAAAGCTGATAACGATACGTTTGTTATCTTGTTGTTCATAGTTTAATGTCGTATCACTAGCAAAAATAACTGAGCATAGTTTTGCAATGTTATTAAAAGCTTAGTAAGCGAAAAATCGATTCGAGGAGGGGTATTATGAGCAATACTGAAGAAGCGCAAGGAAAGTATCATTTTGAAACTTTGCAATTGCATGTTGGTCAAGAGCAGGCGGATCCGGCAACTGATTCTCGTGCAGTTCCTATTTATCAAACAACAAGCTACGTATTCCATGATTTTGATCATGCTGCAGCTCGTTTTGATTTGCGTGATGCTGGAAACATTTATGGTCGTTTAACGAATTCTACTCAAGATGTTTTTGAGCGTAGAATTGCGGCTCTTGAAGGCGGAACTGCAGCTTTGGCTGTTGCTTCTGGTGCAGCAGCTGTAGATTATGCTATTCGTAACATCACGCAGCAGGGCGATCACATCGTGTCTTCAAAGAATGTGTATGGTGGAACTTATAACCTTCTTCGTCATACTCTTCCTCGAGATGGTGTAACAACTACTTTTGTGGATCCTAAGAATCCTCAAAACTTCGAGGATGCTATTCAGCCAAATACGAAGCTAGTGTACTTTGAAACTTTTGGCAATCCTAATGCAGATTTGCCTGATTTTGAGGCTATTTCCGAGATTGCTCATCGTCACAATCTTCCTGTTTTTGTTGACAACACTTTCGCAACTGCATACCTTTTCCGTCCACTTGAGCATGGTGCAGATATTGTAGTTGAGTCTGCTACGAAGTTTATTGGCGGTCATGGTACAACTCTTGGTGGCATTATTGTTGAAGGCGGCAATTTTGATTGGGCTAAAGTCCCAGGAAAATTCCCAACTCTTACGGAAGCTGACCCTAGCTATCATGGTTTGAACTTCTATGAAGCTTTAGGATCTGTGGCTTTTGTGACTCGTATTCGTGCGATTATTTTGCGCGATACTGGTGCTTGCATTAGCCCATTTGCAGCATTCTTGCTTTTGCAAGGCACGGAAACCTTGAGCTTGCGTGTTGAGCGTCACGTTGAGAATGCGTTGAAAGTTGTTCAATATTTGCAAACTGTGCCAGAAGTTGAGTCTGTAAGTCATCCTTCTATCGAAGGCCGTTCTGATCACGAGCTTTATAAGCGTTATTTCCCGAATGGTGGAGGCTCTATTTTCACCTTTGATATTAAAGGTGGAAGGGATGCAGCTCGCGTATTTATTGACAATTTACAGCTTTTCTCGCTTCTTGCAAATGTTGCTGACGTGAAGTCGTTGGTTATTCACCCTGCATCTACCACGCACTCTCAGGAAACTCCTGAAGAATTGGAAGATCAGGGTATTCATGAAGGCACTATTCGTTTGTCTATTGGAACTGAACATATTGACGATATTCTTGCTGATTTGCAGCGTGGATTTGACGCGGTTCGTAAAGCAGGTCTTGCTTAAATAGAAAAGAGAAAACAAAAGTTATTAATTAAAAAATATTCCTGAAGATCCATTACCATTTTATTCGGAGCGCATATTGTATTTGTATGTGCTCCGATTTTTGTTTATATATTCTGTAAATTTGCGCATCATACTTTAGTATGAGACGATAATTTTTTCTAAATAATTTCCGCCTTACGTACGATAGTAGAAAGCTTTCTTTTCGCGTAAATTAAGTATTAGCAACATATTAACTATGCGATTACTACTTTTTAAGAAAAGGAGCAGTTATGAACAGTTCGTACGAAACAAGCTCATACGAGCGAGAAAATGCTTTAGATTCTAGAGCAGATTTTAATCAGAACTTGATTGGTGAAACAGCGGTTGCAGCTTTGCATGTTGTTAAAGATTTTGGCAAGGGTGCAGGCATTGTTCACGCTCTGCGAGATGTTAGCGTTAGCTTTGAGCGCGGCAAGTTTACTGCGATTATGGGTCCTTCTGGTTCTGGAAAGTCAACTTTAATGCACTCTTTGGCTGGTCTTGACAGTGTTAATTCTGGGAAAGTTTTGGTAGATGGCCTAGATATTACAGGCATGAGCGATAAGCAGCTTACACTTATGCGACGCGAAATGGTTGGATTTATTTTCCAAAGTTTTAATCTTCTTCCAATGTTTAGTGCTGAGCAAAATATTCTTATGCCTCTTACTTTGGCAGGCAAAAAGCCAGATAAGCAATGGTTTGACATCCTGGTTAATACTCTTGGCTTGCAAAATCGTTTAAAGCATAGGCCTGCTGAACTTTCTGGCGGTCAGTGTCAAAGAGTTGCTATTGCGCGCGCTTTGATTTCTAAGCCTTCCGTAGTTTTTGCAGACGAGCCTACTGGTAATCTCGATTCTGCTTCTAGTTCAGAAGTTTTGCATTTCTTGAAGAAGTCGGTAACAGAGCTTGGTCAAACTGTGATTATGGTTACTCACGATGCTGTTGCAGCGTCTTATGCAGATAGAGCAATCGTATTTGCAGATGGTCAAATCGTTGAAGACGTGCAAAATCCTACTGCAGAAGGCATGAGCAAGATGCTTATGGAACGCAGCGAAGCTGGTATTAATAATCAGTCTGCTCAATTGCAATAAAAGGTGGTGAAGTTAGAATGTGGAAAATCGCACTAAAACTTATGCGTAAAAGCGTACGCATGCTAATCGCCTCTGGAATTGCAATTCTTATAGGCAGCATGTTTATGAGCGCTACTTTGCTTTTTGTAAATAGTGTTGACGACTTGATGGCTCGTAACGCAACAGAAGAATTCGGTAGCGCAAATTATGCAATCTCATTTAAGAATCCTAACAGTTCTCCGAGTAGTGAAATCCATTATAAAGATCTTCACTTAGACAAAATATCGAAGATGCCTGGTGTTAACGCTATCCGTAGTGACGATACGTCTACTCTTGTAAGAGTAGAAAAAGGCGATAAATCAGTTACAAGTATTGCTTGGTCTACTGGCTTGTATGGTAATCTTCCTGTGTATAAATCAACAGAAGGTAGAGATCCGCAAAAAATAGGCGAAATTACACTTATTAAAAGTGTTGCTAAATCAATACATGCAAATATTGGTGATGCTGTAACTTTGGTTAAAGTAGATGATACTGGTGGGAATAATGAAAAATCATACGATGTTCATGTGGTTGGTCTTGTAGACGATGGAGAACATTCTCAAATACCAACTTCATATCGCGGCATGTATCTTGGTGGTATAACGAATGATTTTTCTGCAAAACTCAACAATCTTAAAAATTTTGACGATCAAGTTGTGCAAAACAAAGTATATATGAGTGTTGATGATGCGAAAGCAAGTGATTTAGCTCCTAAAATTAACGCTTTGCTTCCAGAGAAATTCTCTTTTATGTCTAGGCATGAAGTTGGTGTAAAAGTTGTTCGAGATGTGTCCAACGGCACTAATTTCGTGGTTATGTTCCTGTTGTCATTTGGTATTCTAGCTTTGCTGGTTTCTTCGCTTGTAATAGCAAACACATTCCAAGTTTTGGTTGCTCAACGCAGACGCACTCTTGCGCTTTTGCGCGTAATTGGCGCGCAGTCGCACCAGCTTTATTCTGCAGTTTTGCTTGAAGCTGCAATACTCGGAGTTATTTCTGCAAGTGTTGGTGTGCTTTGTGCAATCGGATTTATGGGCGTTATTAGTAACGTAAACATTAATTCTGGCCCATTATCTAGGCTTCCTTTGATTATTTCACTTTCAGCGATTGTGTGGCCAATTGTAATTGGCGTGATAGTAACGGTTCTTGCGTCTATTGGTGCTGCTAGGTCTGCTACAAAAGTAACGCCTATGGAAGCATTGCGACCAATGGATTTGATTAAAGATAAGCGAGCTAGTATTGTTCGAGCAGTTTTTGGCGTTCTATTTATTGTTGTAGGTGTGCTATTTACTGCTTTAAGTGTTAATGCTTTGTCAAATATGATTGCGGGGAAGTCGCCTAATGCTGGTTCTGATTCTTGGATGACTTTGCTTGGAGCAATGTTTGGATGCGCGCTTGTGTTCATTGGTATTGTTATGACAGCCACATTCTGGATGCCGCTAGCTATGAAGACGACCGGCGCAATCATGGCACTTTGTGGGCCAGCATCTAAAGTTGCTAACGCAAATGTGCAGCGAAATCCTAGAAGAGTTGCAGCAACTGGAACTGCTTTGCTTATAGGTGTAACGCTTGTTTCAACAGTGGTAACGGGCGCAACGTGTGGTAAAGCAACTCTTAAAGGTTTTGTTGATGATAGATACAGTGTTGACATTATTGTTCAAGGCAAGAATGTTGATGAGTCTCTAGCTGCCGATATTTCAAAGATTAGTGGAATAAAGCATACTGAGTTGCTTCCTGCGGTTCCTATGACTTTCAAGAATGTCAAAGGCAAAACTGAGTACGCTATGGTAGCTGGAGTTGATAATGTAAATCAACTTAGAAATGTAATGCACACTGATCTTGATGGCGTTGAAATAAAGAAAGATTCTGTGCTTTTGCCTAAGCTTGACAGTGAGGGTGGAAAGCCTTTTAGCCTTAAAGAAGGAGACCTGAATTTACAAGCTTACGTAGAAAAGTACAGTTCTGGTGAAGATGGCGATGATAATAGCGACAATATTACGCCATTCACTGGTATGAATACGGACTCTAGTAATAATGATAAGGGCATTACCGTAAAGCAGGTTCAGTTTAAGAAGTATCGAAATGTTGGTGTGCATTCAAATAATACCGCTTTTGTGAGCAAATCATACTTCAATAACTATCTTAAGCCTACAACGCATATGCTGCTTATTTCGGTAGATTCTAGAAAAGCTAATCTTATAGATATTGTTAAAAACATTCGAAATGTTACATCTAATTATGCTGAGGTTATGACTAGTGGAAGCGTATTCCAGCGTGCAACGTGGGAGAGTGCTATCAATACGATTATGATGGTGTTCATTGGATTAATAGCTGTAGCTGTTGTGATTGCTTTAATAGGTGTTGCAAACACATTAAGCTTGTCTGTTATTGAGCGAACCAAAGAATCTGCAACTTTGCGCGCAATAGGCATGACAAGAGGCCAGGTTAGAAGATCTCTTGCGTTGGAAGCAACGTTGATTTCCTTAACAAGCACTGTTTCTGGCTTGATTGTTGGAACAGCGTTTGGGTGGATTGGATCCTACATGGTGTTTAGCGTAATTGGCAAAGTTCCGTTTGTAGTTGATTGGACTATTTACGCGGTTCTTGCTCTAATCGCTTTGCTTGCAGCGCTTCTTTCCAGCGTGCTTCCAGCTCGTAGAGCAGTGAAGTCTTCGCCAGTAGTTGCGCTCGCGGAAGAATAGATTACAAAAAGCTATCTGTGAAAAGATAGTTTGCATAAGTTAAGTTGTTGGGAAATAAATATAATGTCGATGCGCATATTTACGCATCGGCATTATATTTTTCTTTTATTTACGCGACACTCTGAAAATATTTGTATTATCATTATTATTTTTTATCAAAACTTATGCATAATTATGCAATAAATATAATATTATGTATAAAAATAGCATTTTTTATTAGTAATTTTCAAAAATAATACGATTATTATTCATTATGACAAGTTTTATCGTAAATATTCCGAATAAATAGCATTGAAAATGTATTTATTCCTTTGTTATGCTAAATAATGACTGCTGACATAAGTTAGACATGAAGGCCGCTACGAGCAAGGAGTAGAAAATATGGTAACGGTCAATAAAAAATCTGCCGCAGCAATTGCAGGAATCTTATTGTTAATGCAAAGCCCAATGCCAGCGTGGGCGCAAGAAGCTGCTGAGGTTGTAGATACACAAGTTCAAACAGAGGCGACTGTTAAAGCGTCTACTGAAGATAAAGTGCAAAAAGCCGAAAATCTTGTTAGTGAATTAAAAGTTCAGATTGAGACTAAAAAACAAGAACTTAAAGAAGTAGAAAAAACGTTAAAAACAAATATAGAAAATATTAATACTCTTACGGAGGGTATTAAAGCAAAGAATAACGAAATTGAAGAACTAAAGAAAGCTGCTAATATAGATCGCTATTCAGCAGAAAATGCTCTTAAAGCTCTTACGCCTCAGGAAAAAGAAAAAGAAGCACTTCTTAAAGGGCTAAAAATTAAGCAAGAACAATCCAAGGAGATGTACGAAGAATCAAAGAAGAAGTTAGAAACTTTGCAGGAAAGAGTTGAAGATCTTACTTCTAAAAAATCTTCATCTGAAGAAGCTTATAAAAACTATGAATCTAAAATACAAAATCTCAATAAAGATATTGATGAACTAACGAAAGAAATTGCAGTTAGTAGAGTTATGCTGCAAGAGATTGAAGATAAGGTTAATGATGCATACAAGCAATTAGAGAATGCTGGAGATGACGCTGATTTTGATAAGTTGAATTCAGATATTGATAAAGCAAGAGCTAATTCCAACGAAAAGCAAAAAGAAATAAAAGATAAAGAGACTCAGCTTAATGGTAAACATTCATCTCTGAAAGAGCTTACAAGTAATTTTGAAAAGTATAGGGGAGAATTTGAAAAAGCTGATTCAGAGCTTAAAAATATTCAGCAGGATTTAGATATTACTAAGCAGGAGATTAAAGAAAAGCAAGAAGATTTAAACGAAAAAAATGCTTCTGTTGCTTCTGCTGAAAAAGAGCTTTCGGTTATCAAACTCAATATTAAAAAGTATGAGCTTTCATCAGATAAAGCTGCTATAGATAAAGAAATTAGTAAACTTAGTAATGGTCTTATTACACTTAAAGATCTTCTAAAAGGTGCACAAATTCAAAAAGAAAAAGGTGAACGAGAAAAGAATCAATTAGAAGAAACTATTAAAAATCTTCATACTCAGCATGAATCTGCAGTAATAGAACTTAATGCTGCAAAAGCTTTAGCGAATGATGGGAATAATAAACAGAACACTGGTGAATCTTCTAAAGATAATTCTGTGAATGCACCATCTACAGGTGGAACTGAGCGCAACGATTCTCCTTCTGTGAACAATACAGAACAACAGGAGCGATCCGGAAAACAGTCTGCTCCTGCTCCTGCAGTACCTGAAGCTAAGATTCCAGCTCCGTCTGTTAAAGC
>CAMYPN010000021.1 GCA_947292085.1 uncultured Gardnerella sp.
TTCACTTCTGCTGGTTTCGATTCCAGTTCCGATTGGCGCTTCAAGACCCATCTTGCAAATATGCCTCTTTATTACGAGTTTAATGGCGACACTAAGCAGCCTGCAGAAATAAAAGGCAGCTATTTAGATAATTTCAGGAAGATTTTTGACCTTTATATTTCTGATTCCACAACCCCTGTAAGTCAGTTAAGCACTAAAACTGGCGAGGATGCTGTTTATGAGTTTGCTCTTGGTAAAGCTGTGTTCTACCAGAATGGTACTTGGGCTTGGGGTGATCTTGCAAATGCTGGCATAAAATCTGATGACGTTGGCATGCTCCCAATTTACATTGGTGCTCCCGGTGAAGAGAAGCAGGGCTTGGCTACCGGTTCTGAAAACTATTGGTGCATTAATAAACAGGCTTCAGAAAAGAATCAAGAGGCGACTAATAAGTTCTTGCAGTGGTTACTTACTGACAGCTGGGCTCAGGATGTTTTAGCTCATAGGCTGGGCTTTGATACTCCTTTCAAAAATTTCCCTAAAGCAAAAAATCCTCTTGTTCAGGCTGCTGTTGATTACACTGCTAAAGAAGGCAAAGTGCCTGTTACGTGGGTGTTTGTTACCATGCCATCTAACGGTTGGAAAGACGATGTTGGCTCTGATCTGCTTACATACGCTCAAGCAACAAAAGACGGTATGACTTCTACTAGTGCTAATAATGCATGGAATACTCTTAAGAAAGCATTCGTTGACGGCTGGGCTAAGGAATATAATATTGCTCACAGTAAGAGTTAGCCTAATTAATTTAGTTTTGAGTTAATTTGTCTGCGCTTTCGGCAAACGGTTGCGTACACATTGTCTTTTTACGAAAGATATAATTGTGTTGTTTTCTTAATGCGATGCAAATGCTAGTAACGTTACGCGACACACATTGTTTTAATTAAAATGCCATCGTTTGCAAAAAAAACATATTTGTTGCATAATAAATATGTCGAAAGAGCACTTAAAAGTGCAACGGCTCAACGTGGGGTCGAGACATAGAGAAAGGTTCGATGATGAATCGTACGATTAAGTCAACAATCGCATTGGTGGCATGCTCTGCAATGGCGTTCGGCGCGCTTGCTGCATGTGGTTCTTCCAATAGCAGCTCTAATGGTAAGGGTAAAGTTTACTTCCTGAACTTCAAGCCAGAAGCAGCTGATCAGTGGAAGGAAGTTGCTAAAGAGTACACAAAGAAAACTGGTGTTGAGGTTAAGGTTCAGACTGCAGCAGCAGGTACTTATGAGCAGCAGTTGAAGAGTGAAATCGGCAAGGGTGACGATGCACCTACATTGTTCCAGGTTAATGGTCCAGTCGGCTACGCTAACTGGAAGGATTACACAGCTGATTTGAAGGATACTGAAATTTATAAGCAGCTTCAGAATCAGGATATTGCTCTTAAGGATGGAGACAAGGTTGTTGGTGTTCCTTACGCAATGGAAACCTACGGCTTGATTTACAACAAGACTTTGCTTAAGAAGTATACTGATCTTAGTGATGCTAAGGTAAAGTCTGCTGCTGAAATTAATTCCTTCGATAAGTTGAAGGCTGTTGCAGATGATATTCAAAAGCATAAGTCAGAACTTGGCGTGCAGGGTGCTTTCACTTCTGCAGGCTTCGATCCAAGCTCCGATTGGCGCTTCAAGACTCACCTTGCAAATCTTCCTCTGTACTATGAGTTTAAGGAAGGTAAAGTTGCAAAGCAGCCTGCGAAGGTAAAGGGTAGCTTCCTTGATGGATATAAGAAGATCTTCGATCTTTATATTACTGATTCCACAACTCCTGCAACTCAGTTGAGCTCTAAGACTGGTGAGGATGCTAATTCTGAGTTTGCTCTTGGCAAGGCTGTGTTCTACCAGAATGGTACTTGGGCTTGGACTGACCTCTCCAAGGCCGGTATGAAGGCTGATCAGCTCGGCATGCTCCCAATTTACATTGGCGCTAAGGGTGAAGAGAAGCAGGGCTTGGCTACTGGTTCTGAGAACTACTGGTGCATTAATGAGAAGTCTTCGGATGCTAACAAGAAGGCTACGAAGGACTTCCTGAAGTGGCTCATTACCTCTAACGAAGGTAAGGACGCTCTCTCCAAGAAGATGGGCTTCACCACTCCATTCAAGACTTTCGGTGATGTTAAGTCTGATAACCCATTGATTCAAGCTGCTGTTGAGGATGCTAAGTCCGGTAAGACTCAGGTAAGCTGGAACTTCACTATGATGCCATCTGAGAACTGGAAGAACGATCTTGGTTCTGCTTTGCTCGAGTACGCTCAGGGTACAGGCAAGTGGGATAAGGTTAAGACTGCATTCGTGGACGGCTGGGCTAAGGAGTATTCTCAGGCTCACGAAGATGATGACGACTGATATTCATAAAATTTAATAAATATAGGTCTGTTGATTCATAAAGAATCAGCAGACCTATTTTTGTATTTACAAATAAGTCATTATTTTGCAAAGTCGTTATTTTGCAAAATATATATAGATACAGCACTCGCATAGTAGTTGCGATAATTTGCAAACTAATTTTTATAAAAGAGTGCCGAGAAACTATATTGTATTTAATTATTTGCTAGTTCAGGAAAGTGAGGAAGTGCTAGCACGCACAACTAAAGTTGCTGGAACTATCACATGCGTATTATCAATTTCTTTGCCAGATATAAGTGAAAGTGTCATTTCTGCAGCTTTTGCTGCCATATCTATAGGATCTTGACGTATGGTAGTTAATCCAGTTTCTTCAGCGTAAAAACTATCGTCAAAGCCTATAATTGACAAATCTCCAGGAGTATTATATCCGCTTCTAGCAAGCTGAAACATGAGCGGAATAGCGATACCGTCTTCTTGGCATGCAATGGCTGTAGGCATATCGTTTTCACTTAACAATTCTGAAAGAATAGTGTTTATACGATTTGGGCCTGCAGGAACACCAATTTCAATAGGTGTGATGCCATTATTTTTGCATTCGCTGACAAACGCTTTATAACGTTGCACTATGCTAAAACGTAAAGATACGTCTCGCGACGTACTAACGTACACTATATTTCTGTGTCCTAGTCCTATAAGATGACGTGCCATAAGTTGCGCGCCGTGTACATCGTCTATATTTATAGTTGCGTCAAATCCGCAGCTTTGCGGATCTAAGCAATTAATTCCTACAACTGGCACGCCAGTTTTTTTGAGTTCAGCAACTTCTGACTCGTTTATATCGAAAGAAGAAACGATTACTGCATCAGCATTTCTTCTTATTGGTAAAATTTCGAAAAATTCTCGGCGTTCTTCTGCACTCGAAATTTGAAAAATAGATAAGTCGTAGCCGGCTTCGTGAAAAACTTTGTTTAATCCTTGGAATACTGATGCGTTGAACCAGGATCTTAAATTATCGCTTAAAAGTACTGCAATTCGCAGCGTGCGACCAGATTTTAGTGCTGCTGCAGAGCGTGAAATGGAAAAATTCAACTGATCTGCTATTTCAAGTACTTTATTGCGAGTAGCTGCTGAAACTAAGTCAGGTCTAGTAAATGCGCGTGATACGGTAGAAACAGATACGTGTGCTTCATTTGCTACATCTTGAATATTTGCCGGCATGTGAACTCCTTTATTCGCACATCGTAATCGTTTGCAAAATACGTTAATTCCCTCTTTATTAACAAACGTTTGCAACAGTTCAATTCTATCAGCTTTTGTTGTATTGCCAACGGAAAATAACGATTTTTTTATTTACTGAATGTTGCGCAAAACGTTGCGACATGCAAAAAATGACAACGTTTGACATCGATTGTTCAGATAGCTAATATGAAAGAGTATTGATTCGAGACAGCGGTGTCGTAGGTGATGCTGCACTCAAAGAGGAGGAAGTGGCGAGTCATGATTAGTATGAGCGGTAAGGCAATACGTAAGTGGTGGTGGCTATTTGCACTGCCTACGTTTGCTGCTTTTATCATCGGCTTTTTAATGCCATTTGTTATGGGAGTGTATTTAAGCTTCAGAAAATTCGTTACCGTAACTGATGGCAAGTTCGTAGGTCTTCGTAATTACTATAGGGCATTCGAACGTGATCCTAATCTTGTATATTCGTTCGTATTTACTGCACTTTTTGCAATTGTTACAACAATAATTATTAATGTTGTTGCTTTTGCAATTGCATATTTACTTACCAAGAAGTTCAAAGGCACGACGATATTCAGAGCCGTGTTCTTCATGCCAAATCTTATTGGTGGAATTATTTTAAGTTATGTTTGGCAGCTCTTGATAAATGGCGTGCTGCGTGGTTGTTTCAACCGTACGATTACGTATTCTGGAATATACGGCTTCTGGGGTCTTGTAATTGTAGTTTGCTGGCAGCAAATTGGCTACATGATGATTATTTACATTGCTGGTATGCAGGCTCTTCCTGGAGATGTTATGGAAGCTGCAGCTGTCGATGGCGCAAGTCCAAGGCAAACTTTATTTAAGATTACTATTCCATTGATGATGCCTTCTATTACTGTTTGCACATTCTTAACAGTTACCAACGGCTTCAAGCTGTTTGATCAAAACTTAGCATTAACTAATGGTGCTCCGTCTAAGAAGTCTGAAATGTTAGCTCTTAATATCTATAACACATTCTATGGAAACGGTAATCACAGTGCAGGCATTGGTCAAGCAAAAGCTGTTATGTTCTTCGTACTTGTTGCTGCGATTGCTTTGATTCAAAATATGCTTACCAGGTCTAAGGAGGTAGCGGCATGAACGAGAAAGCAAAGCATCCTGCGTTATGGACCTTGCTGTTCACTATCGTAAGTTTATTGTGGATTTTTCCTATAGCTCTGGTTGTATTGAACTCTTTCAAATCTAAGGTAAATATTTCTAGTGAGCCTTTCTCGCTTAATCCAAAATATTTCGTTGGAATGGGTAATTACGAGTTAGGTTCACAGCGCACCGATTTTCCTATGAGCTTCTTATGGACTGTGGTTGTAACCGTTGGTTCTGTGATCCTCATTCTTCTGTGCACATCGATGTGTGCATGGTGGATTGTTAGAGTTAATAATTGGTTTGCGAAATTGCTCTACGTGTTGTTCCTATTCAACATGATTGTGCCATTCCAAATGGTTATGTTCACTCTTGCTTATATTACAACCGCTCTAAAGTTGAATACTCCATGGGGATTGTGGATTATTTACTTAGGCTTTGGTGCAGGACTTGCAGTATTTATTTTCACTGGTGTAATCAAGGGAATTCCACAAGAAATGGAAGAGTCTGCAATGATTGATGGTGCTTCCGTGCCACGCATATTCTTCCAGATTATTGTACCTATTATGCGTCCTGCTATAATCTCTGTTTCGATTTTGCAAGCAATGTGGATTTGGAACGACTTCCTTCTTCCGTTCCTAACACTTGATCTTACTCAATACAAGACTATTTCTGTAGCCGTTCAATATTTGCAAGGCGGTTATGGATCCGTTGAGATGGGTGCCATGATGAGTTGCTTGGTTATGGCAATTATCCCAATTATAATTTTCTACCTCATCTGCCAGAAGTACATTATCAAAGGTGTTATGTCAGGTGCGGTGAAAGGCTGAGATTCCTCCCCCTCTTAAATCTCAGGTGGTAATAAAAGTGGTGGCGCGCGTAGACTATGATGTTTGCGCGCACCGCCACTTTGTTTTAATGATTACTTTAGTTTGTAATTAGATGGTAGAGTTCGTTATTAGAAGTATCTATGAATATTTAGTAGAGCGAAAATAGTAGATAAAACTAGGAGATAGTAAAAGAATGTTTTTCTCGTTTGGAAGCCCAGACTCAAAGTTTTCGCAAGGCATGGAAACGTTTGCCGACGCTGTATGGCTTACTATATTGATGGTTATAACAAGCATTCCATTGATTACTATCGGTGCTTCTCTTTCTGCCGGGCATGATGCTGCAAGGCGTATAGAGCAAGGTGAAGGACATATTACTGCAGCATATTTTCGTGCTTTTGCTAGTAATTTTTTGGAATCAACCATTATTTGGGCTGTAATGGGACCAGTTTTGCTTGCTATTATTTGGCTATGGATTGCAGTATGGCCTATAGCTTTACTTGTTCCTAAATTTATTTTGAGTATATTGTGGATTATTATGGCCGAATGGGTGTTTGCTCTTCAGGCGCGTTTTAGTAATTCTCTTGGAAAAACGATTATTAATTCTCTTATTTTTGGCGTTTCGTACTGGGTTACTACGCTTTCTATGGTGATTATGGACGTTTTATTTGTGATATTAATTATCGCATCAATTATTTATCTACCGCAGGGTCTTCCTCTGCTAGTGTTCATGGGATGGGGATCGTTAATTATGTTCCATGAATTTCTTCTAGAAAAAGTATTTGCAAAATACGTGAAGTAATTTGCCTATAGTCTAATTTGCTTATAGTCTAATTTCTTATAACTTTTGATTTGAAATAAACAAATAAGGCGCGCATCGACACAGATACGCGCCTCATTTAGGACATCATTGCAAGAAACATTTTAATTTGCTACTGTGCAAACCCTGTTTCTTACGGGGGGAATTGAGTTACTTTTTCAGGTAACCAACTCCTAAATTATACTCACAGCTCTGTATTTTTGCCCTGCATAACTGCAGCCATTGATAGTACTCGCGGAGACTTGAATACTTCATCAGTGTGTACTACGTGACCGTCAGAATCAGCAAGTGGAATACGCCAGTTTGGATATTCAATACTTGTGCCAGGCTGATTTTGTGAACGACGCTCACCTACAGCATCAACTAAAGCCACCTGTAGGAGCAGAGATGGGGAAGTGCGCATAATTGCGTGCATTGCCTCCACAATCTCTTGCACGTGGCCTTCTGCATCTTCAGAAGCGGCTTTACTGATCCAGCCTCCTTCAAGAAGCATCTTCATCATTGCATCTCGCTCAGCAGTTGCAGCCTTTTGGAAGCTTTCTACAGAATCCGTGAGAAGATGAAGCTCTTCACGAAGCTTTACATGCTCGAAAGCAAGATATCCTGCGGTAGGTGGCATATCGTGAGTAGTAACAGAAGCAAGCGCATACTCGCGGTAAGTAGAAGGATTAGCGAATATAATCTCCTTCTTGCCTGCCTTCTTGCTGGCTGCTTCAGCATCATCATCGTGAGTAAACCACTCAACTACAGTGCCTAATACTCCGTGAGCCGCAAGCACTTTAGAAACGTACTTCGGTACAGTACCTAAATCTTCTCCAATAACCAAACCGCCTGCGCGAGTGGCCTCAATTGTAAGTACTGCAAGCATGGCATCGACGTTGTAATAAACATAAGCGCCGTTTCTAGCACCCTGTCCTTGTGGAATCCACCACAAGCGGAAAAGACCAAGCACGTGGTCGATTCTTGCAGCGCCTGCATGCAAGAACACGTTATGAACCATATCGCGGTAAGCAATATAGCCAGTTTCATCCAAGTAATTAGGATCAAATGGAGGCTGACCCCAATCTTGACCCTGCTGATTGTAGAAATCAGGAGGAGCGCCAACGCTTACGCCATTAGCAAATCGTTCAGGGCTCCACCAAACGTCAGCACCATAGCCGTGCACGCCAACAGCCATATCCTGCATAAGGCCAATAGCCATTCCTGCAGCCTTAGCTTCGGCGTGTGCAGCAGCTACTTGCTCATCTGCAATCCACTGCAACCAGCGGTGGAATTCGAACAGATCAGCGTGTTCATGCTTAAGAGCATCAATCTGCGGAGTACCTTTTCCAGTAGTATCAAACCAAAGATTATCTCCCCAAGGAGCTCCCCAAACTTCAAACGCTACGCACCAAGTTGCAAAAGCGTCTAAATCGTCGCCAGAGCGCTCTTTGAATTCGGTAAATTCGCGCTCGCGTTCAGCGGATCTTGGCTGATTGAATATTATGCGCAAAGCTGGAAGTTTAGCATCCCAAGCTGCGTTTATATCTATAGGATTTGGATCATCATTCTGTGCTGCAACGGAAGCGTGCAACTGTTCAACTTTCGCAAGATCCTCACCCTGAAGTTCAGCGTATTCAGGAATATCTTGAGGACGAATATAAGTAACATTCAGGAACCTACGAGACTCAGGCAAGTATGGCGAAGGCTCAAGAGGTGTTACAGGTGCGCAAGCGTGAATTGGGTTAATGAGCATGAAATCAGCCTTACCAATTTCGCCAGCATCCTTAAGAAGACGTTTCAAATCTCCATAATCACCAACGCCCCACGAATCTTTAGAGCGAACGGAATACATTTGAGTCATATAACCCCAGCGGTGACGCTGCTTAACACTCTCAGGAAGAGGTATGCGAGCAGGTGCAGCAATCAGAGCAGACTTAGTACGCAACTTAATATTTCCGCGTGAATCGTTTACGCAAGCGCGCAAAGTATGGTAGCCCATTGGCAAATCATCTGGAAGCTCAACATAAAGCTCGCCATCTTTTTCGCTCTGAATGTTGTCTAGTGCCCCTTCGTATTCTGTACCGTCTTCAAGAGTAAGGGAGATGTGAATATCCTCTTTACTTGCATCTCCTGCGTGAATGTGTACGCAAGTTTTTGTGCCATTAAACGACACGACAGTAGGCGGCAGAAGCTCACTTTCGCGCTTCTTAAGCACTGTTTCGTATGATTTTTCGATTTTTGCTGGAGTGTCTGCAGGCATTCCCAATGCTTCAAGCACTCCAACAAGAGCTTCATCGGTAATTTCCGTGTAGCTTCCTTGTTGATCAATGTAAAAAGTTGCAACTCCGCATGCTTTTGCTAGTTTAATCAGCGGACGCGCAAGACGCTCTGCGCTTTCTTCTATTGGCTTAGCAGTCTCAGCTTTACCAGCATCTGTTGTGCTCATAATGCTCCTTCTATTAAAATTTGGCACATTTCTAACTTCGTCGTAAGCGTGCCAAACGTGCAACGATGCTATATAGCATGCATCCTCATACATCTCTGGATTAAGATGCACCCTAGGTTTCAATTATATGGATTACTGATAGCGTTTGCAAATAGAAATGCCAGTGTTCGATGGCGTGTTTTGCTTGATTTATCAATGATTTTATGCTTACTTGTTTGCTGATGAGCACTTGGTTAATTTATAGGATAATGATACTGCAGTATGAAACAGTTTGTGAAACAATATATGAAACAATATATGAAACAATATATGAAACAACGTGAAACTAATTTTTGTAAACAGATTAGTTAATATGCTCAGCATACGTAAAATAAAAACCCAACTGCCGTAATATTAAAAAATATTAAGAACAGTTGGGTTTATTTTTAGAATATTTAATCTACAAAGTGTAGATTTTAAATATTACTTGGTGCTAAGCACAACAAAAGTTCTGCTAGGTATGTGCAAAGTACTGGTATTCGTTTCAGTATTATTTTCAACAGATACAGTATCTGAAGCGGAATTGTGCGTCCACTCAGCAAAATAACCAGTTGAATCTGCCACACACTTCCAGCGTGCAGGATTACCGTCTTGCAAATTAGGAAGTTGTACAGTAGCTGATTCGTTGTACATAGGATTTACGCAAATAATTACGTCTTCTCCTACGAGTTGAGCAATTACAGTAGCGTTTGAAGTTTCCAAATTCTTGCGTTCGCCGTCATATAACGACTTGTATTTAGCACGAAGGGAAATCAGCTTACTATACCAGTCAACTAGAGGCTTGAATCTTTTAGCTCGCTGCCAATCCAGCTGATTCATTGCTACGCCGCAGTTGAACGAATTATCGCAACCATGTTTTGTGCGGCCAAACTCCTCGCCACTGAGCATGAAAGGAATTCCAGAAGAGCATAAGATCATTCCGGCTGCCAGCATATTTGCGTTAAAGATGTCGGAAACTTGCGCTTCGTCTACAGCGTCATATTCAGCATTGCCAGCATTCTCGTGCATAGAAATACTGAGTTTATCCCATAGCGTCAAATCGTCATGAGCTGAAATGTACTGCACTATTTGACCTGCTTCTTTACCAGAAGAAGATGTGCCGCGCCAAGCGTTTAGTGCGTTTCTTGCTGGATCTGCGCACCACGATTCATTGCCATTTATGTAACCGCGATCGTAATGGTTCATAACGTTGCCTTTAAGAGTATCTCGGCTTTCGTCACTAAACCATCCAATACGTTCGTTAAGCGTACTGCGACCTTCTTTATCTCCTGTAGGAATATTTTCTTCTACAGAAGCAGCAGTAGCACCCCAAGGTTCGCCATACATGAGAATATTGTGTCCGCCTGGAAGCTTATCTAATTTCGCCCTTGCTTCGTTAAGAGTTTCAGTATCAGTAAGGCCCATAAGATCAAAACGGAAACCGTCAATATGATAGCAGCGCGCCCAGTGCAACAAAGACTCAATAAAGAATCTGCGGAACATAGGATGTTCGGAAGCCATTTCATTGCCACAGCCGGAACCATTAGCAAACGATCCGTCTTCTTTGCGCCTGCAGAAGTATCCTGGAGCAGTTTTTTCGAAAGCGTTAGATGCAGCTTCAAACATGTGGTTATACACTACGTCCATGATTACACGGAATCCGTTTTTGTGAAGAGCTGCAATCATGGCCTTACATTCGCGTATGCGAACAGTGCCATCGTAAGGGTTGCTAGAATATATACCTTCTGGAACGTTGTAAGCGTGAGGATCATAGCCCCAGTTGTATAGCGAATCCATTTCTTCAGCATTAGCACCATTTTTGCGTGCTTCGTAAATTTTTGTTTCGTCTACTGTAGCAAAATCATAAATTGGTTCTAATTGTACGTGAGTAACGCCAAGCTGCTTTAAATAATCTAATCCGGTAGGGAATTTGCAGTCAGAAGAATCTGAATTTTGCAAAGTCGTGTGCTCGTCGGTAAAAGCAAGGTACTGTCCGCGATGCGCAGTGTTGAAGCCGCCATTAACATCGCTGCTGAAATCTGCTACGTGAGTTTCCCACACTACTGTTGAATGGCGTACAAATTTAGGAGATTTATCATTATGCCATCCTGCAGGAGAAACACGCTCTTCGTCAATTACTAAGCTTCGTTCGCCGTTGGCTCCGCTAGCTATGCCCCAAGGATCACTAGTTCGGCTAGTGTTTCCATCAGGGAATTTGATTACGTAATCGTAGTAGACTCCGTCCAAGCGTTCTCGAATGTTTACGTGCCATGCGCCATCACGAAGAGGTTTCATATCGTAAGTTTGTGAAGCTTCGCTGTTGTTTCCTGTTTCAAAAAGGCGCAATGTAACGGTTTGAGCGGTAGGAGACCATACTGTAAAAGTTGTAGATTTTGTGTTTAGTTTAAAGCCTAGTTGACCTTCATATACTGGCCATTGTGCTGAAGATGAGAATGCCATAAATAAAATCCTGTTTCTTTCTTGCATTTAATATGCGTTAGTGTGCTTTGTATTTTTACGCCTTTAACGAATATTTAATGCATGTTGTTATAAATAAAATTTTAGCGCGTTGATTCGGTTTTATTCGTATTTTGTGTGTATTTATTTCGTTTTTGAATAAGTCTTATTAATTTTAAGTAGGCAGATATTAGGTAGGTAAATAATTGGTTAGATAGTTAGCTAGAAATTGTGAAAATAGCGTTTTAATTTGTGAATTAATTTGAGTATAGTGAAGGCCGAGGCGCCTTTTAAGCGTTTCGGCCTTCATATTAATCCCGCAAATTTATGTGAGATCAGCCCTTAACGGAGCCAGACATGGACTCTTCGTAGAAGCGCTGCATAACGATAAACAGGATTGAGATTGGGATAGAGACACACACAGCACCTGCGCAGAATCGTGCGAACCACTGGAATATGTACTCCTTCTGAAGCATTTGCCATAAACCAAGTGCAACTGTGTAATTATCTTGAGTATTAGCAATCGTCTTAACCATAACGAAGTCAAGCCATGGACCTAAGAAGCTGGTAATAGCTTGGAACACAATCATTGGCTTGCAGATTGGAAGAATAATCTTCCAGAATACTTGCCATTTTGTGCAGCCATCCAAGTATGCAGCTTCATCCAAAGACTTTGGAATAGTATCCATGTAGCCCTTCATCACGTAGAAGCCTGCGCCACTACCTGCTGAATATACAATAATCAGAGCTATGAGTATTACAGAACCGTTGGTTAATCCCAATGCCTTCAAAATGAAGTAAATAGCTATAACAGCCATAATTCCAGGGAACATACCCAAGATCAAAGCAATATTCATGAATGTCTTACGTCCCTTGAAACGAAGGCGAGACATGCAGAAAGATACTGCCAATACGAAGAACAGGGAAATAATGCACACGAAAATGGACACAATCAAGGTGTTCAAGAACATTCGTGGGAAGTCCAGCACTTCTCGCTCTGTAAACAATCGTATGTAGTTATCGAATGAGTATTGAGTAGGGAAGAAGGTCTTCTGGAATGGAGACTGATCCTTATTGAAGCTTTCCAGCACAACCCATACGATTGGAATAAGCCAAATAATTGACAACACAATCAAGAACAGGTGCGAGAATATATCTCCAAGCACTCTCCTGAAATGTTGATCCTGAAGAAGAGGAACGGTACGAGAGCTGTGTACTACAACTTCCTCGTTCTTGGTCTCATCTTTCTTACTCACCGGAATCCCTCCTCGTTCTTATAAGATCCAGAGCTGCGATACGTAATCAATGCAATAACAGCGAGAACAACGAAGGTCAAAATACCAATTACAGCACCCGCATCATAGTACTGCCTGTCCACTGTAAGCTTGTAAAGCCATGTGATGAGCAAATCGGTTTTACCTGCAGAAGAACCGGATACGTTCGGTGCACCGCCAGACAAGAGGTAGATAACGTTGAAGTTATTGATATTGCCAGTGAAGGTGGTAATCAAGTATGGAGTCATAACGAAGATGATGTATGGCATTGTGACATTCATAAAGCGCTGCCACCAGCCTGCGCCATCGAGTTCTGCAGCTTCGTAGAGTTCCGCAGGAACGTTCTGCAAAATACCTGTAATCTGCATGATGGTGAATGGAATACCAACCCAAAGGTTGATAAGAATTACTGTTACGCGTGCCCAAGTCGCATCCTGGAAGAATGGTAACGGTTCGCTGATCCAACCATTTTCCAAGAAGATACGGTTAATAGCACCATTACGCTGAAGCATGTTGTTCATAATTAACAAGGACACAAATTGTGGAACTGCAATTGTAAGGGAGAAGCAAGTGCGCCATAATCCCTTAAGTCGAGTGGACTTTCTGTTAATTACCATTGCAATAAACATTCCGAAGAAGAAGTTCAGGAATGTGGCAAAGAATGCCCAAATAAGCGTCCATGTAAGAACATCTATGAACGTAGAAGCACTGATTGAACTTCCAGTGCTACCTATACTCAAGAAATTGTCAAAACCAACCCAAGTGAACAGTGGATAATGTTTCTTGTCATAGTTCGTGAATGCCATGGAAATCATAAAGATTAATGGCAAAATTGTGAATAGAACAATTCCAGCCGTTGGAAGAGTCATAAAACCTATATGAGCTTTTTCATCAAGTAAAGATTTAGCATCATCAACAAACTTAATAGGCTTTTTCCCATTTGCTATAGCTACCTGAGCTTTATATGCACTGCGAAGAGCAAGAGTTGCCAAATATACAAGCAGAACAATTGCTGCTAAAGACATGACACTATAAAGCAAAATCTCTATAGAGTTGTCACCATCAACTTGGTATGGGAAGCCGTTGATTGTAACAGTGCGTGTAACTCTAGTTCCTAAAGTAAAGAAATCTGGAAGATAGTCAGCACCAGTGTTGAACAAGAATCCGAGAATAGCTACTTCGCATACTAGGAACAAAACGCCTTTAGTATATTGTTTGCGTACTAAATTACCAAAGCCAAATATGATAATAGAAATCCATGAAAGCGCGTCTGCATGTTTTACAGCTTCTTTCAAAGAATACGGTGAAGGAGCAAAGCATTCTGCAGTTGACGTCTTCTGGCGTCTCCTTCGCTTTGTGGATGTCGTGCCAGTCATGACATACCTTTCAAATAAACAATGAGTATTTTAAAAGAAATATATACAAATAATACGCCCCGCCCCTTTTCACCAGCTTGGGGACTGGGGCGTATTACTCGCTATGTGCAATAAAATTACCGCACATCTAAATAAGATTTTTTTATAAACTCAGCTTGTTATTACTTTGCTGTGTTCAAATCCTTAGCAAAGTCTGCGGTCTTTGCTGCAGCGTTGCCTTCATTAATTTCCTTGTTAGCAAGAGAAGTTCCGAAGGTCTTTGTTGGATCCCAGAAGTTACCCATTTCAGGGATCGATGGCTGCAAGACAGAAGTCTTAGCAATGGTTTCCATCTGAGCAGCAGCAGCTGGATCGCCCTTCACGCTATCAGCAAGGGACTTATCGCAAGGAATGACATTCTCCTTCTCATAAGCAATCTTCTGGGATTCCTTAGAGCCTAAGAATGCAGCAAACTCGGCGGCCATCTCTGGAGCCTTAGAATGAGGATTGTAAGCAACAGCCTTAGAGCCAGCGAAGGACTTCATCTGATGTTCGCCGGATTCGGTCTTGAAGCTTGGAAGAGCAGCTGCAGCGTAGTTATCCTTCAAAGCATCCTTAACGTCGGCAGCATCCCAAGAACCGGAGAATATTGCATCAACGGAGCCGTCCTTCAAGCCAGCCAAACCTGCTTTGTTTTCATCGAGAACAAAGTGCTTGTTAGCAACGAGCTTTGCAAGATACTTTGTAATTTCTGGAGCCTTGTCGCTGAGCTTCATTCCAGCTTTAGCATCGGAACCCTTCTCGCCGAAGAGTGTCATGTTGCCATCGAGGTAGAAGCCTGGGAGATACCAAGCGTTAGCAATGTCGAATGCAACCTTGCCCTTTTCAAGCATCTTGTCGAGGGACTTGACGTCGTCAGCAGAGAACTTGGACTTGTTGTAGTACATGTACCAAGTGTTACCAGTGTAAGGAACGCCGTACAACTTTCCATCCTGTGCGGTAACAGAATCTACCAAAGTCTGCTCATTCTGTTCCTTAACCTGGTTTGTAGCAGCATCGGTAAGAGTGCCGATAGCCTTTGCCTTTACCAAGTCGCCGATCTGATCATTAGGGAAGAGATAAACATCAGCTGCAGCCTTAGCATCCTTCTTGACGGATTCTGCAGCTTTTGGTGGCTCTACAGCAGCATTCTTAAATGTAACGTTCGGGTGAGTCTTAGTAAACTCTTTTTCGACTGTGTCAACCCAGCCGCCAGCCTTCTGATCCTCTTGAGATGCCCAAACAGTGAGCTGAACTGGAGCAGACTTATCGGCGACCTTTGGAGTATCACTCTTGTTTGAACCGCAAGCTGCGAAACCAAACAAAGTTGCGGCAGCGACACCGGCTCCTAGAATCTTCTTAATATTCGTCATCCTTGACCTCCTATTTCATGCCATCTTGGCATGTCTCTTGGTGGCGTAACATCGGACTTCTACGCGGCGCCTCATCGCGTTATTGTTGCGTTCAGCAACGTCACGTATACAGAAATCCGTTTATAAGCAATGTGAAGTATACACGAATGTGAAACTGTTCGCAAATCATGTCGCGAGTGTTGCTAACTATTTTGTTGAAATAGAGCCATTTTCTAGGCAAGTTTAATTAAAAAATATAGTATATTTTGTATTTTATTTGTATTTTATAATTCCTCCGTGAGGCTTAACTGAGTTAAGCGTAGAATTTAAATAGACTAGACGTACAGGCATGAGGGGTAATTATGACGTTAGGTAACCATCCAGAGTGGCTTAAAAATGCAGTATTTTACGAAATTTATCCGCAAAGTTTTTGTGATTCCAATGGCGATGGAATAGGCGATATTCAGGGAATTATTGAAAAGTTAGACTATGTAAAATCGCTTGGTTGCAACGCAATCTGGCTTAATCCTTGCTATGATTCGCCTTTTAAAGATGCGGGATATGACGTGCGCGATTACAAAAAAGTAGCCGCACGCTACGGAACGAACGAAGATCTAAAGCAACTTTTTAATGAAGCTCACAATCGAGGAATCCGCATATTGCTTGACTTAGTGCCAGGTCACACGAGTGAAGAGCACGAGTGGTTTAAGAAAAGCTCGAAAGCTGAAGAAAACGAGTTTAGCAAGCGATATATTTGGACAGACAGTGCGTTTAGCGGCTATTCTATGCCGTTTATTGGTGGTGAAACTGAGCGTGATGCCACGTATATTCTGAACTTCTTTAAGTGCCAGCCTGCGTTAAATTACGGTTTTGCGCATAGGGACCGAGCTTGGCAATCCGCTCCAGATTCCAAAGAAGCGGCAGAAACTCGCGCTGCAATGGTTGATATTATGCGATTTTGGCTTTCGCTTGGTGCGGATGGATTCCGAGTTGATATGGCTGATTCGCTTGTAAAAAACGATGACAACAATGGCGAAGGAAGTCTTGGCAAAGACAATACGATTCGCGCATGGCAGGAAATGCTGGGTGCTGTAAAAGAAGAGTATCCGCAGGCTGCTTTTGTTTCCGAATGGGGTAGGCCACGTCAGGCTCTTGCTGCCGGATTCGACATGGACTTCTATTTGAATTGGCGCTGGGATGGAAATCCTAACGGCTATGCACGTTTAGCTCGTGATGTTGATAATGCTTTAGACAGCAATCCTGAGCATGATCACAGCTACTTTAATGCGCGCGGCGGCGGCAGCATTTGCCCATTTTTAGACGATTATTGCCCACAATATGAGTCAACATGCAACCAAGGTTACTTTAGTTTCATCACTTGTAATCACGATACGCCGCGTTTAGCTCCGCGTCTTGACGATCGTGAGCGTCGCGTGGCTTTCGGTATGATACTCACCATGCCAGGCGTGCCATTTGTATACTACGGCGACGAAATTGGCATGAAATATCGCGATATTCCAACAAAAGAAGGCGGTTACGCTCGTACTGGTACGCGTACGCCAATGCAATGGGATGATGCAAAGAATTTTGGCTTCTCAACTGCTGCAAAATCTAAATTATACTTGCCTGTTGAAGCGCGAGCAGACGGAAGAACTTGCGCAAACTCTCGCAAACAAGCAGTAGAAAGTGGCGAAATTCCAACTGTTTCTGCGCAAATTAATTACGAAGATTCCTTCCTTTCGTGGGTGCGCTCGCTTATTGCACTTCGTCATAATCGCAAATCTTTGCAAGCTGACGCGTCTTGGAGAGTTTTGTATGCTCCGGTTGACGGACGCGGATTTGCTTACGAGCGTTGCGCAAAAGGTGACGCTGGAGAATCGGCTGCAGAACGAAGCATTGTGGTTATGAACCCGGGCGTAAATAGCGAAACTGTGCAATTAAACACCTTAGCGAATCTTACGCAAGAATCTGCTTACAATCCATTACTTAAAATTGGAGAAACATCAGTTAATGGTGATTGCCTAACACTCGGCGCTCAAAGTTTTGCAGTGTTTGGAATGTAAAGTGTTTGGAATGT
>CAMYPN010000022.1 GCA_947292085.1 uncultured Gardnerella sp.
CAGTTTGCGTTCTGCGTTAGTGTCTCATTCTGCTTGTTTTGGGACACTCGTGCAGATTGCGTTCTGCGTTAATGTCTCAAGCAGCCTACGATTCAGCCTAATATAAAATTGTGTATAAAATAAAAAGCCCGCAGTAAAAGCGGGCTTTACAGTATGTATAGGCAAATCTACAACTCAGGCATTTGGTCTTTTGCCGTGATTTGCTGCCTTTTTGCGACGCGCCTTGCGCTTACGTCCACGCATACCCATAATGGAACTCCTTAACGATGAATTAACAACCTTAGGGATTATCTCACGTTGCCGAGACGTTAGTTTGTATTTTTACGATTACGCTGCAATGTCCGCAACAGTTGCATTTAGCAGCGATACTATATCTTGAGGATTTAATACAACGTCAAGTCCGCGCTTACCTCCAGATACAAGAATCTCACTAAACTGCATAACGCTTGAGTCTAGTACAGTTTCATGCTGAGTTCGCTGCCCAAATGGGGAGATGCCTCCAACTACGTAACCGCTTTCTCGTTGCGCAACTTCTGGGCTTGTCATGCTTGCTTTTTTCGCGTGAACAGCGCCAGCAATTGCTTTCATATTAAGTCTTCCGTTTACAGGTACGATTCCGACTACTCGTTTTTCTCCGGTGTCTACCATAAGTGTTTTGCATACTTGAGCTGCGCTTACACCAAGTTTTTCTGCTGCTTCAATTCCGTAGCCTTCATCCATATGATCGGCATCGTGATCATATTCTGCTATTCGGAATGTGATGCCTGCATTTTCTAGTTGTGCAATAGCTGGAGTTGCTTTACCTGTTGCTGCATGTTTTTTACTCATTTTGATTTCCCCTGACTTTTGCTACTTTTATGATGCTTATATTTCATTACATGATATGCTATACCGACTGTTGACTTAAAGTACATAAAATCTGAAAGTCTAAAAATAAACCCCTTGAACGCTTAGCTTATTAGTATCCGTTATTTTAGATGCTAGCTTAAGCGCAACAAGGGGTTTAATTAAATTTTCGCAAAAATCAGATTGATTCTGACTTTCTTCTTAGAAATCACTCAGAGATTTCAGCGAAGTAAAGGAGAGTGCGAATCATGTTAGAAGTGAAACCGTACTCGTTGTCATAGAAGGTGACGGTACGAGCCAAAGTTACACCATCAACAGTGTTCACATCGGTCTGAGTTGGATCAAAAACGCCACCGTGGGTGTCGCCGATGATGTCAGAAGACACGATGCTGTCAGCGTTGTAGCCGAAGTATTCGCAGTTCTCAAATGCCTTCTTGAAAGCTTCGTTGATTTCTTCAGCGGTAGCTGGCTTCTCAAGAACGGTTGTCAACTCGGTAACGGAGCCATCTGGAACCTGAATACGCTGTGCGTGACCCTGAAGCTTACCGTTAACTTCTGGAACAACCTTGCCGATTGCCTTAGCAGCACCGGTGGAGTGCTCGATGGTGTTGCAAGCTGCAGAACGGTTGTTGCGTGGCTTGGAGCCGCGTGGGCCGTCAAGAATCATCTGAGTTCCGGTGTAAGCGTGGATGGTAGTCATGAAGCCGGACTTGATGCCCCAGTTATCCTGCAAGAGCTTTACCATGGCGGCCATGGAATTGGTTGTGCAGGAGCCTGCGGACACAATGTTGTCAGAGGCCTTCAAGATTTCGTGATTTACGCCGAACACAACGGTTGGGGTGGTCTCGTCCTTAGCAGGAGCAGAGATAAGAACCTTCTTAGCTCCAGCGTTCAAGTGAGCCTGGGACTTTTCAGCAGAAGTGTAGAAGCCGGTGCATTCGAGCACGAATTCAACACCATCGTTCTTAACCCATGGAATATTGTTTGCGTCTTTTTCTGCGTAAACCTTATAGGTCTTGCCATCTACTACGATGGCATCTTCGGTGGAGGTTACCTCAACTGGAGTGCCGTCATCGTGGCGGAAAGTGCCATGCGTGCTGTCGTACTTAAGCAAGTAAGCAAGCATGGAAGGAGTGGTCAGATCGTTGATGGCTGCGACTTCGATATCACCGGCCTGGCCGCCACGAGCTTGAAGCTCAAAAATACGACGGAATGCGAGACGACCGATACGACCGAAACCGTTAATACCAATCTTGACTGTCATGTGGGTTCTCCCTTGAGTAAAGATCTTCATGCGCAAAATTTGCAAATTGACAAATACGCAATCTTGCGATTTTTATGCAAATTATTACGATAAGACCTTCGTTATTGAATTAACGGTGTTCATTTTAATGTGCGGCATGTACGACTATTTAAATTTTCTGTTATATAAATGTTCTGTTTGAAATCGGCGTAAAACTGGTTGTAATTCTTCGTTTTTGTGAGTGTTTTTGTGCAATTTTTGATTTGTTAATGTTTGATTTTGTTAGATATTTGTAGAGGGTTGATTGCGCTCTTAGCAAAGCTTTATCTGAAAGCAATCAACACATAGAAAATAAATTACTATCTGCAGATTAGCGAGCACAGTAGTGGCGCTCTTGAGATGAGATGCCATCTAAGAAGAAGTGCGCACATTCGCGGTAAGATTTGCTACTTACGAAATCTTCCGGAGTGTAAGGTGCAACGCTAGAAAACATATCTTCATACTCATCAACACTTAAGCGTTTGCGTGAATCAAGCATATTCGCATGTTCTTTAGTTAAAAGTGAATCCCTAAATCCTGGCACAAGTTTGCCGCTAAAGAACTCGCCAACAGCGCCGGAACCGTAAGAAAATAGGCCAATCTTATCGCCTTCTTTAAGCGAGTTAGTTTCATTATTGCAACCGTATTTTCCATTTAACTCAAGCAAAGATAGCAAACCTAAATACAAGGAACCAGTATAAATATTTCCAACACGACGACTGTATTTCGTACTAGTTTCGTAATTCGAAAGCAAGCGCTCGCGTGATGCTTCATAAACGCTACCGGAATTGCAAGAATCCATAGCTGCGTTAAGAGCTTTCAAACCCATTTTTGTATATGGCAAGTGGAAGCACATAGCTGCAAAATCGTTGAAATCGCAATTATTTTGTGCAGAGTACTTTTGCCACACATCGCAGAAGAACTGTATGTACTGTTCGGTTGAGAATTTTCCGCGAGCAAGAGCAGTATCCTGATAAACAGGTCTCCAAAAGTCTTGAATATCAGCAGATTTTACAACGCTATCGTCGTTAATTTCTAGCACATGTGGATTTGCGCTTATCAGCATCGCCACAGCTCCAGCACCCTGAGTTACTTCGCCAGGAGTAGAAAGTCCGTAGCGTGCAATATCGGATGCTATAACAAGTACTTGCGGTTGCAAATCGGCATGTGCGCGCACGTAGTCACAGGCCATCATAAGAGCTGCAGTACCGCCGTAACATGCTTCTTTTACTTCAACGCAACGAACCCAAGGCGTAAGTTTTAGCAGTTTATGAACGTACAAAGCACTAGATTTGCTTGCATCTATACCGCTTTCTGTGCCGACGATTAGCATTTTTAGGCGATTGCTGTCGATATGAGGCATAAGGGGGAGTGCGGCTTGAGCTGCGAGAGTTACGATGTCTTGATGATTTGGTGGAACTGCCTGCTCGCTTTGACCGATACCGATTGTGAATTTATTAGGGTCAATTCCTCGGTGTTCTGCTAGTTCTGCAAGATTAAGGTAGTAATGAGGTGTTGCAAAAGAGATGTGATCTATGCCGACTGTAAGTGGTGAATCGACTTCTGTAAGTGGTGACGTTTCAGTATTATTTGTAGTATTCATTTTCCTAAAATTTCCATCAAGTTTTTATCAAGTTTCTTAATTTTGTTTTGATTCTCGTAATTTTTTAAGCAGTTGCACGGCGTTTTGTATAGTTCGTTCTGCAGGATCAAGTTGCAGAAGATTATGTGAAATTTCAGCTATTTCTGCGTCTTTTGCTCCTGCAGCTATAGCAAGATTTGACGACTGCAGCTTCATGTGACCTGCTTGAATACCGGGGCCTGCTAGTGCTAGAAGAGCCGCGAGATTTTGTACTAAGCCGAGTGCTGCAAGAGTGTTTCTAAAATCGTTTGCGTTCTTATATTTGCCTATTTTGATCGCGAGTTTTGCCATTGGAAGAGAGGAGATTGATCCGCCAACAATGCCTATTTGTAGCGGAATTTCAATACGACCACTGAGTATGGTTTGTTCGTTTAGTGTTTCAATTTTCCAAGTTGATAGTGGTAGGTAGCGACCGGTGCGCGCCGCCCACGCATGCGCTGCGGCTTCTAGCGCTCGCGTATCATTTCCTGACGCGAGCGCGGCTCCTAAAATGCCGTTTAGGATTCCTTTGTTGTGCGTGGCTGCGCGTGCCGGATCGCTGGCGGCTAGCGCGCTTAATGCCGCGATTCGGCGTGCGAGGCGCTTCCCCTCATCCTCGCGTTCAGATTCTTCAAGCCGCCTGGATGCTAGCGCTTCAACAGGTATGCGCACTTGTGCCGTGGTAGCAACGCGGCTTGTGTTGGTAAGAATCGCCGCAAGCGCCTCTACGCCGAGCCAGCTTTCCAGCTGGGCTTTTACGGCTTCGCCCATAGTGTTCACGGTGTTTGCTCCCATTGCATCGCATGTGTCTACGTCAATTTCCAGTTTGGCGAAGCCGTTAAAAGCTGAATCGCGGCATTTTCGCGCGCCGCCACCCCTTTTAATCATTGATGGGTGTGATTCGTTTGCAATGCGTAGCAGTTCTTCTACCTTTTCATTATCTTCAACAATTTCATTCAAACGTGCCGCCACGCTTGAATCCGCGTCTTCAAAAATTATTTGTGCAGTTGTTACGTATTGTGGTGAGTGCGCAATAATCCCGTATTCTGTTTCGTTAATCCCGCATTCTGCTTCGTTTGCAATAACGCAGTTTTCATCGCTTGTTACAGCATTCTGCTCCACAACGCTTGTTGCAGCATTCTGCTCCACAACGTCTGTTGCAGCATTCTGCTCCACAACGTCTGTTACAGCATTCTGCTCCACGACGCTTGTTGCAGCAATCCGCGCTCCGTTGCATGCAGCTGCAATTACGGACGGCTCTTCTGTAGCCACAAGAATATCGCGTTTTTCGCCGTTTACAATCAGCCCACGCACAACGCCAACTGGAAGAGTGTACTTTCCAATCTGATTTTCAATCATATGGTTCGCAACGTCTGCTGGAATTGTAGCGTCAGAACTTTGTGCAAGCTGTTTAAGCAATAAATCTGCTTCAGTTTCGTTTATTTTGCCTTCATTTTGTAAAGTTTTTATGCGTTGTTCTACGCTTAATTCACGAAAAGCAGTCATTTGAAATCACCCCAATGATTTGTGTTGACTACGCATGTTGCTGAAGGTTATTCATCCTAATTTGCATTGCGACTCCAATTCCGCCGCCTACGCATAATGCAGCAACGCCATTTTGCTGTTTTCGATCGCGTAAAGCATATATTAGCGTAGTTAAGATTCTGGCTCCGCTAGCTCCAAGTGGATGTCCTAATGCGATTGCGCCGCCTCTAACATTTAGTTTTGATTCGTCAATATGAAGTTGTTCAGAAACTGCAATACTTTGTGCAGCGAATGCTTCGTTGATCTCAAATAAATCAATGTTTTTAACGTTGCTTCCGGTAGAATTTAGCATTCGTTCCATAACGTGTTTCGGAGCATAACCCATTAAATCTGGGTCGATTCCGCCTTCTGCAAATCCCACTATTTCTGCAAGATACTCGATTTTGTGTTCAATAGCGTAGTCTTTGCTCATTAGCACGAGTGCTGCGGCACCGTCGTTTATTCCGCTTGCATTTCCAGCTGTTACTGTTGATACGTGAGAATTATCTGATTCGTCTGAAGTTTTAAAAAGTGTACGAAGTTTTGCTAAACGTTCTAAAGACGTGTCAGCTCTTGGATGTTCATCTTTAGATACGATTGTTCCGTCATCCAATTTTACTGGAATGATTTCTGCATTAAATTCGCCTTTTTCCCATGCTGCTACAGCTTTTTGGTGAGATTTTAGTGCGAAAATATCTTGCGCTTTGCGAGTAATACCAAATTTCGCTGCAACGTTTTCTGCAGTAACTCCCATTGCGTCACCTGTAAAAGCGTCGTTTAAGCCGTCGCGTTGTAAGCCGTCAATAAGCGCAAAATTTCCGTATTTGTGTCCATTAAATCGCGCGTTGTTTGCGTAAAATGGAACGTTGCTCATGCTTTCTGTGCCGCCAGCTACTACTACTTGCGCATCGCCCATTACTATTGCAGCTTGTGCTAAGCGTACTGCTTTTAATCCAGATCCACATACTTCGTTAATTGTCATAGCACAGCTGGAAGTGTCTAAACCTGCACGTAATGCGATTTGCCTAGCTACATTTTGCCCACTACCAGCCTGCAATACGTTTCCAAAAATAGCTTGATCTACGTCGCTGCCAGTTAGTCCAGCGCGTTCTATTGCAGCTTTAGCTGCGATAGTTCCTAAATCAACTGAGGAAAGCGAAGATAAGCTGCCGCCGAATTTACCAATAGGTGTACGTGCAGCGCTCGCAATCACCACTTCAGTCATATGTTTAGCCACCTAATCAATTGTTTATTGCAATGTGTATTGCAGTATGCCAACCGAACTACTCTATCGTATTCTTCAGTAAAAACGAGAATCTACAAAAATTCTTCTCGTTTTTTTCACATTTTCAATATTTTTTATAATAAGTTTTTATATTAAATTTTTATAATAAATTCTCATTTTGCGCTTGTGTACTTGCGAACACAATTTTCCACGCTGTATTTAAAATTGTGCTCCAAGCTTTACTGTTTTTACGGCTTTTATCGATTTTGTGTGTACTGATTTCACTGTTCACGGAAGGAAATAGATCCGTCTGCTGGGTTCATTGAATCAACAATAGCAAGAGAATCCAAATCATATCCAGCTTTGCGCAAAACGTCACCGCCGCCCTGGAAGCCCTTTTCTATTGCGATTCCAATTCCTGCTACAGTAGCGCCAGCATGTTTACAAATATCTATTAAACCTTGCAAAGCGTTTCCGTTAGCCAAAAAATCATCCAAAATTAGTACACGATCTTCAGAACTCAAATATTTGCGAGACACTATTACAGGAAACTCGCGCTGCTTTGTGAACGAGAAAACAGTAGAAACATATTGGTCACCGTCAAGATTTATAGACTGAGCTTTTTTAGCAAAAACTACAGGAACATTACCAAAATGCCTTGCTACTACGCATGCAATACCAATTCCAGACGCTTCAATAGTTAGAATTTTTGTAATATTTGCATTTTTAAAATGTTCAGCCCAGGAAGCACCCATGTGATCAAACAAAGTCACGTCGCATTGATGGTTCAAAAAAGCGTCCACTTTTAAGACATTGCCAGGTTTTACGATACCGTCTTTGCGAATGCGTTCTTCTAGTTCTTGCACAATGTGCCCTTTCTTAGCATATACAGTTTCGCTATTTAAACTTTGCTGTAACATGTTTAATTTGCAGTATGCTTAAGCTTACCCAGACTTATGACACAATTTTATAGAAACGACTCAGCCATGTGGTAAACCATATTAAATGCGTGTAAAAGCAGAATGTGGGGGAGAGTTTTGCTTTAAGTGGTAATGGAGAGTGCAGTATGAGTAATTATGGCTATGTTAGTGATTTATTGGGTAATCCTGTAGATGATGAATCCAATATTTCTGCTAGTGCTAAGAATAGTGCGGAAAGCTTAGCAAATAATCAAAACATAGTTTACGATGAAAGTCCTGCTCAGGCTGCGTCTACTGCTCCTACAGAAACAACTTCGCATTACTATGATCTTCCAAATATTACTGCAGATGAAAGCACTCTACTTAATGGATTAAACCCTCAACAATTACAGGCAGTTAAGTACGATGGTCCAGCTTTACTAATCGGAGCAGGTGCAGGAAGTGGAAAAACACGAGTTCTTACGCGCAGAATCGCCTGGATTCTAAGCAAAGAAGGCGTGTGGCCAAGCCAAATTCTTGCAATTACATTTACAAACAAAGCAGCTTTAGAAATGCGTGAACGATTAGCAAATCTTATCGGAAACTGCGCTAACACAATGTGGGTTTCAACATTTCACTCTGCATGCGTAAAAATATTACGAAAATCAGGCGAAAATATTGGCTTAAAACCAGGCTTTTCTATTTACGATACTGCAGATTGCGAGCGTTTAGTAAAAATTATTGCCACAGAGTTAAACGTTGATATTAAACGTTTTACTCCTCGCAATATTTTAAGCAAAATTTCAGATTGCAAAAATAGTTTAATTAGTTGGCGCGAGCAGCTTGATATGTATGCAAACGATTACAAGCCAGGTGTTGCAGGTCAACAAATTGCGCACGCTGGTAATTCTGATGCTGTTTATGCCACAATTTACGCAGAGTATCAGCATCGCTTAGCTCAAGCAAATGCTGTTGATTTTGATGATTTAATTATGCGAACTGTGCAACTCATGCGCGAAGTGCCAGAAGCTGCTAAATATTATCGTCATAAGTTCCGCTATATTTTAGTAGACGAATATCAGGATACTAATCATGCGCAATATGAGCTTATTCGAGAGCTTGCTGGAGTTGACGTAAAACAGCAAGTGATGTCGCACGATAATATTGATGCACCCGCTTCTATCACAGTCGTAGGAGACTCAGACCAGTCAATTTACGCTTTTCGTGGAGCAGATATCCGCAATATTCAAGATTTTGAGAAAGATTTTCCTAACGCCAAAACTATTATGCTTGAGCAAAATTATCGATCTACTCAAACAATTTTGGATGCTGCAAATGCTGTTATTTCTCACAACAAGTCTCGAAAGCCTAAAAAATTGTGGACAGCGTTAGGCGAGGGGTCTGCAATTACTGGTTACGCAGCTGACAACGCTCAACAAGAAGCAGCTTGGGTTGCTAAGGAAATAGCGCGATTAGCAGGAGAGGAAGGCATTGCGTACTCTGATATGGCAATTATGTATCGTGCTAATGCGCAGTCGCGTTCGTTAGAAGACGCACTTGTTAAGGCAGGATTGCCGTATCAGCTGGTTGGTGGAACTAAGTTTTACGAACGTCGCGAAGTAAAGGATGCGCTCGCATACTTGCAGTCTATGGCAAATCCGGATGATGACGTTAATATGCGCCGAATTTTGAACGTTCCAAAACGCGGACTTGGTCCTCGCGCAGAATCTATTCTTACTATGTATGCGCAAAGTCATGAAGTGAGCTTCTGGCAGGCTTTAGAACATTTGGAATCAATTGAAGGAATATCAACTAGAACTCTAAGCAAACTCAAAGAGTTTCGTGAGTTAATGCATAATCTGATGTTATGTATGCAAGACAATTATTCTAAGCCTTCTGAAGTAATAGCAAGTATTTTACAAGAAAGTGGTTTATTAGCGGATTTGCAACGTTCTGAAGATCCTCAGGATGCTTCAAGAGTTGATAATTTGTCGCAGTTGCAGTCTGTTGCTGCTGAATATGAACAAAATACTCCGGATGCTAATGTTGCTGGATTCCTTGAAACTACTGCTCTCGTAGCTGATTCTGATCAATTGCCTGGTGAGAATGAGAATACTGGTAAAGTTACTTTGATGACTTTGCATACTGCTAAAGGTTTGGAATATCCGGTTGTGTTTTTAACTGGAATGGAGCAGGGTACTTTTCCGCATTCTCGTGCATTGGATGACGAAGATGAGCTTTGTGAAGAGCGTAGGCTTGCGTACGTTGGTATTACGCGCGCGAAGCAGAAATTATATGTAACTCGCGCTTCTGTAAGATCTCAATGGGGTCAAGCTCAAGATATGTTGCCAAGCCAATTTTTGGATGAAATCCCAGATAATTTGATTGATTGGAAGCGTCGTGAATCGGATGTTGAGCGTTTAGGTGGTCGTTTGCGTAAGCATAGCGATTTTGATGACGATTTCAGCGATGATTTTGATAGTGATTTTGATAGCTGGGATGATGATTTTAGTGATGCTTTTGGCAAAAAAACAACTTTCGGCGGAAGTTCGTACAGTTCTAGTAAATCGTACAGTTCTAGTAAATCGTACAGTTCTAGTAAATCGTACGGTTCTAGTAAATCGTACGGTTCTAGAAAGTCTAATAACTACAATAAATCTTACGGTTCTTCTTACGGCTCTTCCTACGGTTCTTCGTATGGTTCTTCTTACGGTTCTAAATCTAAGTGGTCTAAATCTAGTGAAGTAAAAACGCGCAAAATTACCGCAATATCTGCAGAAAAATCTGGCAAAAAGTCAAGTTCTGCATTTTCTTCTCTATCTTCTTCTAAAGGTACTGGTTCCGTTGATAAAGACAACAATCTCAATATTCAAGATTTTCAAATCGGAGACAAAATCACACATGATACTTACGGATTAGGAACAGTTCTTGCAACTCAAGATAAAGGACGTAACTCTATTATTACTGTTGATTTTGGTTCCGACGGCGTGAAACGCTTAATGCTTCGTATTGCGCCTATAGAGAAATTGTAAAATATTTTATTTTATGCTACTTATACATAAAATAATTTGCAATTATTAAAAATTGCATAAATTATTATTCGTAATATTGTTATAATTATCGCCGCAATTATATACACGAAAACAAAATATTCAAGACTTGTTTTATATCGCACTATAAGAAAAAATGTAGAAGTAAACGAAAACATAACTTCAGAAAGTTTTATGGGGGAAGCTATGACGAGTACTGAATTGTTATTGGTTTTCGTATGCACAAAATAAAGATTTAACGAAGACTTGGCGCTTGCAAAACGAGTGCTGTAAGGCGTGTGGCATTAAAGAAAATGTGACACAAAAAAATTAATAACATACATTTAATGAGGTATTTATTATGAAAAACAAGTTATTTGCATCAGTTCCAGAGATTATTTTGGGAATTCTTATTGCTATATCGCCATTGACATTCGCAAAACCATGCCAATCTGGCGGTATGCACAAAATGTCCATGATGATGCAACCTATGGCATGCCACTACACGGGAAGAGCAGCACTAGGTATTGGAATTGTTATTGCAGTTCTTGGATTGATTTCTCTATTAGTAAAAGAAAGCGTACGTATAGGCTTAAATATTGCCGTTATAATTAACGCATTACTTGTTATGGCAGTTCCTACATGCTTAATTGGTGTATGCAAGAACCCAATGATGCCTTGCAATTCTGTAACCCGACCAACATTAATTCTCTTAGCAGTTCTAGCTGCAGTATTTGCAGCAGTTGCAGTATACCTTGATTTGAAGTCTACTGACCGCTAAAAATTTCATCCTGT
The DNA here is from genome assembly GCA_947292085.1 of uncultured Gardnerella sp. GTDB lineage: Bacteria > Actinomycetota > Actinomycetes > Actinomycetales > Bifidobacteriaceae > Bifidobacterium. The sequence goes on from CAMYPN010000022.1 coordinate 11,222, forward strand.
AATGGTTGTAATAATTACAACCATTACAGCGATTGCAACATATATCGCTAACTATAAACGAATATTATGCGAACTGTTACATTACGAAAACTGCCGCTTAAAAATCTTGCAAGCAAGCCACTTAAAACTGCTGCTCTAATAATAGTTACAGCATGCCTTGCGGCAATATTTTTCGGCGGCTCATTACTTTCTATGAACCTTTCACAAGGTTTAAATAGCATGAAAGAACGTCTCGGTGCGGATATTATGGTAATTCCGCATGGGACAAATCTGAAAGCAGAAGCGCTACTAACCAATGGCGGATCTAGCACATTTTATTTTACGAACAACATTGAAAACATGGTTCGTAAAGCTGAAGGTGTACAAAAAGCTAGCGGACAAACATATATTTCCTCACTATCTGCAGGATGCTGTGCAGAAAAGTTGCAAATCATAGGATTTGATCCAAATTCAGATTTTGTAATCGGCCCATGGACTTACTCTCAACACAAAAAGACTTTGCAGCAAGGTGAGATGATTGCTGGAGCTAATGTAGTAGTATCATACGATCACAAAATACGCTTATTTGGGCATAGTTGGCCTGTTTCTGCTCAGCTTGCAAAAACTGGAACGAGTTTAGATAACTCAGTGTTTGTAAGTAGACAGAGCATACCGCAAGTAGTTGAGTATTCAGCCAAAGTTGGTCACACTGCTATACCAAAGCAATACGTGCGAAAAGTTATTTCAGCAGTATTAGTCAAAGTGAAAAAAGGTTATACTCCTAAGCAAGTAGCAGAAAATATTAAAAAAGCAACAGGATTGCCAAGTATAGGTACAGTTTTTCCTGGAGGCATAACAGCAACAACTCAAGCAAATATTGGGGTGTTCATACGAACCGTATCAATTTTAGTTATCGTATTTTGGGTTGTTGGAATATTAGTGCTAATAGCAGTATTTTCTTCCGCTGTGAACGAGCGTAAAAAAGAGTTTGCTTCTCTTCGCATACTAGGACTAACTCGTAGAATGTTACTAACTATGGTAATTAGAGAGTCTACAGTAGTAGGATTTGCAGGCGGAATTATAGGAGTATCTTGTGCTTCTTTAATACTTTTCCCATATAGTACTTTGATCTCACAACAGTTGCAGCTTCCATACCTTGAAATAACTGCACTGCCTATTATCACTTTGCTTATTTTAAGTATTGCGTTATCTCTCGTAACTGTTTTTGCGGCTTCTTTGTTCACAACATTGCGAATTGCTATGAACGAAACATATATTACGCTTAGAGAAGGCGAGTGATTTATGTGTGAAGAAGTTTTGAAAGTAAAGAATGTTACTAGAGAGTTTATGCGCAGAAAACGCAAATTTGCTGCAGTAAATGACGTAACTTTTTCACTTAAATCAGGAGATTTTGCGGCTATTGTTGGAAGATCTGGTAATGGAAAATCTACGTTGCTTAATCTTATTGCTGGTTTATTAAAACCTACAAGAGGAAGTATAAATGTTTGCGGATTTGAAATTTCGTCTCCTAATTTAAAAGATGATGAAGTTTCTAAATTGCGTGCTGAAAATATTGGTTTTGTAACACAAAGTGCCACGCTTCTTCCAAGTCTTACAGTCTGCGATAACATACTACTTTCGTTACAGATTGCTAAAAGCACGGTAAAATCTGAAGAAGAAATAATAGATAAAGTAAGTGCACTACTAAAAAGACTTAATGTAGCAGACTTACTTTGGTGCTATCCTAAAGAACTTTCCGGAGGAGAAATGCGTCGAGTTATGATTGCTCGCGCAATTATTAATAATCCAAAATTACTCATATTAGATGAGCCTACAGGTGATTTAGATAGTGATAATACAAAAGTTGTTATCAAGATTCTTCAAGAAGCTGCTTTAAAAGGTTCCGCTGTGCTTATGGTTACGCATGATATTGATGCTGCGAATTGTGCTGACTGTGTATACACTATGCGAGAAGGAAGTTTAAGTTTATAGTCTTCTTATTTTCTGATTTTGCTTATTTGCGAAATCAAATAGTTAGAGTATAAATATCTATTTTATTCTGGCCGAAGTGTAGAATCAGAAACGATGCCTACTTTCGTATGCATCATCTGGAGCCTTAGCCCATCAGTGGGTCGGCGCGTAGAGTAAGTGTTTTGTAATACTTAGTTTTTCGCGTTCGTGTGTTGGTACACGAGGAAGCACTGGAGAGGCCGGCTCAGCGTGAGGAATCTATAATCTATTACGATTTTGCATTTGCTCGCGTTCCGTTCAGATAACGACAGAATATAAAGGATTAGCAATGACTAATATTCAGCGTTCTCGCCGTCAGGTGCGTCTTTCTCGCGCCCTCGGCATCGCTCTGACCCCAAAGGCTCAGCGCATTTTCGAGAAGCGCCCATATGCTCCAGGTGAGCATGGACGTACTCGTCGTCGCACAGAGTCCGATTATGCAGTACGTCTTCGTGAGAAGCAGCGTCTGCGCGCACAGTACGGCCTTTCTGAGAAGCAGCTTCGTGCAGCTTACGAGAAGGGTACGCACACTGCAGGTCAGACCGGTGATGCAATGCTCACCGATTTGGAAACTCGTCTTGATGCTTTGGTTTTGCGTGCAGGCTTTGCTCGCACTACCGCTCAGGCTCGTCAGTTTGTTGTACATCGCCACATTTTGGTTGATGGCAATCTTGTAGATCGTCCATCTTACCGCGTAAAGCCAGGACAGACCATTCAGGTTCGTGCTAAGAGCCAGACCATGGTACCATTCCAGATGGCTGCTGAAGGCGTTCATCGTGACGTTTTGCCAGCAGTTCCTGGTTACCTCGATGTGAATCTTGCCTCTTTGAAGGCTACTTTGACTCGTAAGCCGGAAGTCGATCAGATTCCAGTTGAAGTCAACATCCAGTACGTCGTCGAATACTACGCTCGTTAATTTCGTCGATTTAACATTCTTAAGGACATACCGCTTGGCCCCTGCTGTGCATTGCATAGTGGGGGTCAATGCGTTCTAAGAGTTTTTATATAAAAGTTGATTTATTTACTAAATTGCACTCTTTTATATTTGTGTTGTGCGCATATTAGAGTTGAGTTCATGATTACAATTACGACTTCGAATTTAAACGGTATTCGTGCAGCTGAGCGCAAAGGTATGCTTGACTGGTCTGACGCGCACACTCCAGACGTGTGGTGTATGCAAGAAGTGCGCGCTCCGCAGGATGCAATCGACCCAATTATGACAAAAATTGAAATGGGATATCGCGCGTCTGAAAATATCGCAAATCCTATAGAAAACGATAATTTTACCTATACAAATGAAGTTTGCCGTGTAAAAGGTCGAGCTGGAGTAGCTTTAGTTACGTCTCTTCCTGTAGTTGAAAAACGCTACGGTTTGCCTGGATTAAGCGAGGATGTTGATTCTGGGCGATGGGTTGAAACTGACGTGCGTACCCCTGAAGGGTATGAAATCACTATTGCCTCTGTGTATGTTCATGCTGGGAATGTGGACGATCCGCAAAAAATGCAACAAAAATTCCGATTCTTAGACACAATGCTTATACGTTTGGGGGAGCTTCGAGACTCTGCGGCAAGTGGCGGAAATCAAGCGATTTTGTGCGGCGACTTTAATATTGCTCACACGCCGTTAGATATTAAAAACGCTAAGGCTAATGAAAAAAGTGCAGGATTCTTGCCAGAAGAGCGTGCGTATATGGACAAATGGATTAACGAGTACGAGTTTGTTGACGTTATGCGCATGCTTGCAGGAGATATTCAAGGACCGTACACTTGGTGGAGTCAGCGCGGCAAGGCTTTCGATAATAACGTTGGCTGGAGATTAGACTACCAGTTCGCAACTCCTGAAATCGCGGAAAGTGCGTGCGGATTCGTAATTGATCGTGCTGAAAGTTACGATGCGCGATGGTCTGATCACGCTCCGTTAAGTATAAAATATTCTGTCTAATACAATGAAGATACTAAAAAATAAATTAAATGCAGTTTTATATAAATTATTTCACTATTAGTATCGCAAAGTAAATGTATATATTAAGTATAGAAATTACGTAAGCTAATACGAGTATCAACAGTAATTAATCATCTCGTACATTCGCATATAGTGTGATACGAGTGGTAGTCTTGAAACGTTGAGTATCGTGACAGGATGAGCTATAAGAGAACGAATGTTTCTTATCTATAACGAGATTATAAAAAGATAAGAGCTTATAGTGTAAAAGAAATGAGGAACAATGGGATGGTTCAGCGCAAAGCATGGTTCGCATGCTGCTACAGATAAAGTAGCAAAAAATGAGAATAAAGATAAACTTAAGTCAGTAGAAAAAACTGAATATGGAAAAGGCGTAGACGAAGACGCAACTCTTGCGATTTCTGAAGAAAATAATAAAGCTAATAGTAATGCGAATATTAAAATAGGTCCATGGGATTGCGAAGATGAGAACGCTCCAAAAGATGATGATTATCTTGATTTTGGTTCAATTGAAATCCCGTATTTCAACGGCATTGAGTTGCGTATAAAAAAGAGTAATGAAAACAACCAAGTTTTAGGCGCTACTGTTACTTATGGATCTTCAAGCGTAGAATTTGAAGCTTTTGCTGCTCCAAAATCTGCTGGAATTTGGGATGATGTGCGCGCGGATTTGCTTTCTGGAAATGAGCAAGCTAAAGAAAAGCAGGGTGTTTTTGGAACTGAGCTGATTCTACCTATTAAGGTGGGGGATAAAATCGTTAATACTCGTATAGTAGGTGTAGACGGTCCTCGTTGGATGCTTCGTGGCGTTTTCTCTGGTCCTGCAGCAACTGAATCAATGGAAGATAATAAGGAAGTTCTTCAACTTAATTCCTGGTTTGCTTCCATTATTGTGCGTCGAGGTGATGAGCCATTGGCTCCACGCGATTTAATACCTATGCATGATCCTGTTACTAAAGAAGAAAAAGTTGCTCAGCAGAACGCAGAAGAAGCTCAAAAATCAGAAGATGCAGGAGATAATGATTCTGAAGTAAACACTTCCGATGCGTTAAAGAAAGATGATAGACCTTTGGGATATGACCAACAAGTGGATGTAAAAACTACTTTGAGTCGTGGTCCAATGTTCTCTGAAGTGCGATAGCAGTAAATTTAGCAGTATATAGCAGTAAATTTAATATATTTGCGAAGCTGTCAATGCTGGTAGTGCATCAGTAAAGAGATAGTAAATTTCTAACAAGTAGCAGTTGAAATAGTAGAAAGTTAAGTGCATGGATTCATCAGAGTCTTTACAGAAATCTCAAAAAGAATCTTCGCAAGAGTCGCAGGAATCGCGAGAGTTGCAAGAGTCTCAAAATATAAATTCTGAGCAAACCAAAAAACGCTCAGGATTGGCTTCTCTAGCTTCTATCGGAGCAAAAGATAATGAGTTTTCTGTAATCGAATCCATGGGCGGCGTTCGAGGCGTAATCGAATCAATGCTGCCAGGTTTGCTGTTTGTTGTCTGCTTTGTTGTAACGCACAATGTGCAAACAACAGTTATTGCATCGGCTGCTCTTGCTGTTCTACAAGTTGTAGCACGTATGATTCAACGTCAGTCAATTATGGGCGCGTTAAGCGGACTTGTTTCAGTTGGTATTTGTCTTATTTGGGCTTGGACTAGTCATCAAGCACGCGATTACTACATGATGGGCTTTATTACAAACGCTGTTTATGGTGTACTTCTTGCGATTTCGCTGATTGTTCGCGTGCCGGCGTTGGGTCTTGTAATCGAATCGATTCGTAAAATTCCTACGGAAAATTTTGGCAAGTGGCTTCACGAATGGCTTGATTATAAGCCACTTAAACGAGCGTACATGTATGTTACTGGATTGTGGATTGGTGTTTTTGCGCTGAGACTAGTTTTGCAAGTGCCATTATACTTAACGAATCACGTTGTGTGGCTTGGTACTGTACGTTTGATTATGGGATTGCCGTTCTGGGCGCTCGCGATCTGGGTTTCTTACTTGATTATTGCAACGCCGTTTATGCGTCTTCATCATAAAAATC
>CAMYPN010000023.1 GCA_947292085.1 uncultured Gardnerella sp.
TTATTATCTGGATTATTTTGTATTAACTCCAGCTTCAGGCGCACCGACGCGCCGAGAACCATAAGTGGCTATCAGCCCAGTCGATAACGGAACTTACACACTAGTGTTATTCCCTCGCCAAAGCAACCTCTTTAGTATACGAGAGTGCGACGACTAAATTAAAACCTAAAAATAAATAGCAAAATAGAAATTTCAAAATAAAAAATCAGTATATTAAAGCACAAATATGACACAGAAGATGAATTGTTAAGCAGGAACGATTATCATAGATAACAAAAGAAATAACGTGCAGATACTGTACACAAACAACAAGCCTTTCGGCACAATGAAGGAGCAGACGTGTCCGTAATTAACAGACTTCAACAGCAAGCATTCAACATTGCTAGAAAAGCGTTGAGTATCGGAAGTAATTTTGCTCATCCAGTCAGCGACGACCAAGCAGGGGAACCAGATTATTCAAGCCCGAATCCAACGCAGGATTCTAATGTAAATCCACTGCTTCCACACGTTGTTGAATGGGGCACAACTCCAACTACAACTCTATTAGATCCAGAAACTGGACTTCTTACTACCAGCACTCCAGGAAGCGCACAAATAGACGAGGGTACAAGTATTTACGATTTGTACGCAGATCGTGCAGCAAGAATGGGTGACGAACCACTTTACACTTACAGAAGTGCAGACAAATGGGTAACAAAAACTGCAAACGAGTTCCTTGAAGACGTTCGCGCAGCAGCAAAAGGCTTTATGCACTACGGCTTAAATAAAGGCGACGGCGTAGCGTTTATGTGCAAAACCTCATACGAATGGGATGTTATTGATGCTGCTGTTATGGCTTGCGGAGGCGTATTAGCTACAATTTACGATACTGACTCAGCTGGGCAGATTCGCAATATTGTAAATAACTCTGATGCGCGATTCTTAATTGTAGAAACAACAGAAATGCGAGATAAGGCGGATGGCGCTATTGAAGACTGCCCAACTTTGGAACGCATTATGTGCATCGAAACCGGCGGATTAGATGAACTTCAAGCTTTCGGATACTCAATTAGTGATGAAGAGCTTAATAATCGAATCGATTCGGTAAAGAAAACAGATTTGTGCTCTATCGTTTACACTTCTGGATCTACTGCTGCTCCTAAAGGTGTAGAAATGACACATGAGCATTACTGCACTACCGCTCTTAATCTGCCGAAATATATGCCAGACTTACTATCTGATCCTGATGGTTCCGTACTGCTTTTCCTTCCTCAAGCTCACTCTTTCGCACGCGCAATTAACTATATTGTTGTAGCAAGCACCTTGCGAATTTATATAGCTCAAGGAATTTCTACTTTGATTTCTGATTTACAAGTAGCAAAACCTACTGTGATGATTGTAGTTCCTCGAGTTCTTGAGAAAGTTTATAATGCTGCTTCCCAAAAAGCTGGACATGGCGCTAAGGGCTTAGCTTTCCAAGGTGCTGTTGTTACAGCTCAACAGTATATGAAAGAAGTAAGCAAGTACGGCGAAGCTAAGATACTTACTAAGACTCGTCGCGCAGCATACGATCCTATTGTGTATCGTCCTTTGCGACAGGCTCTCGGCGGACGCGCTCGCTGGGTTGTAGCTGGAGGCGCTCCTCTTGACCCTGAGCTTCTATCGTTCTTCCGTGGAGCTGGAGTACCTGTTTTTGAAGGCTATGGACTTACCGAAACTACAGCACCTTGTGCATTTACTCCTCTTGGAGTACCGTTCCGCGAAGGTTCAGTTGGTATTGCTTTCCCAGCTTTCTCTTTGCGAATTGCTGCAGATGGAGAAGTTCAGGTTAACGGCCCATGCGTGTTCAAGAAATATCACAAGAATGAGGAAGCTACCGAGACATCGTTTACAAAAGATGGATGGTATGCAACAGGCGATCTTGGCCGCATTGACAATAATGGTTTCCTTTATATTACTGGACGTAAAAAGGATTTGATTATTACAGCAGGCGGCAAGAACGTTGCTCCAAGTCCTATTGAGGAAATTATTAAACGTTGCGAAATCGTTTCTCAAGCTTTAGTTCTTGGAGATAAGCGTCCGTTTATTTCTGCTCTTATTACTTTAGACGAGGAGACTTTGCGCAATTGGCTTAAAGTTAAGGGTCTCGATGCTTCTATGAGCTTGGAAGAAGCTACTAATAACGCTGTAGTGCGTGCAGAAGTTCAGAAGTTTGTAGATCTTGCTAACGAGGGTGTTTCTCGAGCTGAGTCTGTAAGAAAGTTCATTATTCTTCCTGAAGAGTTTACGCAAGAAAATGGCTTAATGACGGCATCTATGAAGATTATTCGCCCACGTGTTATTAAGAAGTATTCTGCATTGCTAAACACGCAGATGTATACAATTCGTAAGAAGTAATACTAACTATATAGAACTAAATAAAACTAATATAGATAACCGCGGCTTGACTTTGTGATTCACTAGTCTGCCGCGGTTTTTTATATCTACCCCACACTCCCGCGTTTTACCTCGACCCCATGCTCATGCGTTATATTTGTCTCACCTCTGAGACAAATCTAACGAAAATCAGCCAAAAAGCGTTACAAATGTCTCATCAATGATGCAAATCTAACGAAATTAGGTCAAAAAGCGTTACAAATGCCTCACCTCTGAGACATATATAACAAATCCGAGGCAAAGCATAAATACGCTGCACAACAATATTCGCCCGCACGAATCCTAGTTGCAATCTAACAGCGAATAGTCTAGAACCCCAAACGCTCAAGCTTCTTAGGGTCGCTCTGCCATCCTTTTGCAACCTTCACATGCAATTCAAGCACAGCTTTTGTACCAGTAATGCGATTTACAGCCGTGCGCAAACGCTTCTTTACGCGCACTAAATGCTCCGCACGATGACCAATAATAATCGGCTTTTGCGAATCTCGCTCAACATAAACAGACACAAGCACATGCGCTTTGTTGTCGTCGTATTGAGTATCCTCACCGCCGCCCGGATACACAATATCGTCAACTACAACAGCTAAAGAATGAGGCAACTCGTCGTCCAATTCTTCCAAAAACGCGCCGCGAATAAGCTCCGAAATCATGCTTTCGGGGCTTTCCTCGCTAAGCTGATCCGCAGGATACATTTGCGGACCTTCAGGCAAGTTTTGAATCAAAACATTCTTAACTTCGTCAACATTGTCGCGTTCCAACGCACTAACCGGCACAATATCCGTAAAATCAGCAAACTGCTGTATTTGAAGCAAATGCTCAACTAATTCACTACGGCTAAGCGTATCGATTTTCGTAACAATACCAATAAGCGGAACTTTCCAAGTCCAATTGCCCTTCTCGTCTTTTTTAGCAAAATCGGCGCGAAGACGGCTTAGTATTCGCCTATCTCCAGGTCCTATCTCCTGGTCTGCTGGAAGCAAGAATGCAATCGCGTCAACGTCTGAAAGCGACTCGTCAACAATATCGTTCAAACGCTGGCCAAGAAGCGTACGAGGACGGTGAATACCAGGCGTATCAACCAAAACCATTTGCGCATTATCGGTAGTAACAATTCCGCGAATAGCCTTACGCGTAGTTTCCGGGCGAGAAGACGCAATAGCAATCTGCGTGCCAATAAGAGCATTCATAAGCGTTGATTTACCAACGTTCGGCCTACCAACTACAGCTACAAATCCGGAACGGTATCCGTGAAAATCAGGAGTATCAAGTTTAACTCGAGTCGAAGAATCCAAACCTTCAAAAGCATCGTCTTCAAAAGTATCGTCTTCACTAATATTATTTTCAGAATCTTCCAACTCGTTAGGCATATTATTATCCATATCTGTAGTGTTATCCGTGATATTATCTGTAGTTTTATCGTTCATAACTGTAGTTTTATTACCAATCTGTAGTAAATTTTCACATCAATACTTAAGCGTTTACAACAAACGCAGCATTCAAGTAGCTCTTCTACTAAGTCTACTTCTCGCTACTGATTGCAGAAGTCTCAGCAGATTTTTCTTTCAAACCCTTAACTTCTTCGTCTCTTTCAACGAGAATTGTTGAGACTTTCTTGCGTCTTCCAGCAGAATCAACAGCAGTAAGTTTAAGTCCTCTAGTAACCGCACTAGATCCTACTATTGGCACATTTCCTAATAGCTTAGTTAATAAGCCGAAAACGGTATCAACATCGTCCTCGTCAATATGAACTTCAAAAATATTTTCCAACTCTGCAATAGGAGTTCGAGCTGGCATCTTCCACACGCCATCACTTACCTCTTCAGGATCTGCATGTTGAGTTCGATCATGCTCATCTTCCAACTCGCCTACAATCTGCTCAATAGCATCCTCAATCGTAACCAAACCTGCAATGCCACCATATTCGTCAACAACTACAGCCACATGCTGACGGATTCGCTGCATTTCGTGGAATAGATCATCTACGGGCTTAGACTCAGGAACCAACATTGGATCTCGAATAATAGTAGAAACTGCTCTGCTGGAAGCTGCAGGATTAAATACTGTAGCACGAACAGCATCTTTAAGATAAGCTACGCCTTTAAGATCATCAACAGAATCTCCTATTACAGGTACTCGAGAAAATCCTGAGCGAGAACACAATTTCAGGAAGTTTTCCAGCGTTTCGTCACTTTTTACGCAAATCATATCGGTTCGAGGAACCATTATTTCTCGCGTCAAAGTATCTGAAAGCGTAAGCACATTACGCATCATTTCCGAAACTTCAGGATCAAAATCGTTCGCTTCAACCAAACGATCAATACTAGCTTTTGCTTGATCTAACTGAATATCTTCCAAAGCTTCATCGTCTGAAGGTTCAGTACGCTTACGCTTCGTTGAATCATCCAAACTGCTTCCTATGCGCGCAAACGGACAAATTCTTATTGCAAAAACTACTATTCTAGAAAGTCTCATAAGTTTTGCAACAGGCTGCGCTGCACCTACGGAACGTGGACGCACGCATACGGATATAACTGCTACGAGTACAGAAACTAAAAGTCCAACAAGTAAAGTTAACCACAATGGTGATTCAAGAGTTGCAGCAATAGCAGCAACAGCAACACCATCAAGGACATTGCACACTATTCTTACGAAAGCGCACGCACCGTAAGTTACGTAACGATCTGATATTAATTTTTTTACTCTGTGAATTCTTGCGATTTTTCGCATTCTAACAATTGCGCTACTTTCAGCCTCGTTAGTTTGCGCTTCAATCATTAAATTATTAAGACTAGCTCTAGTAACTCTAGGTATTGCACCTTCAGCAGCTGCCATTGCTAGCGAAAGCCACACTAGTAGAACAGCAATCACAGCAAGAAAAGCTAATCCAACCCATACATGAGCAGATAATGTTGGAAAATTTAATCCAATTGCCGCACTCATAGTATTCATATTCACCGTAATTTTGCCTTCTTCAGTGTTGCCTTTACTTAAAATTTCTACTTAAGATTTTTACTTAAGATTTTTACTTAAGATTTTTACTTAAGATTTTTACTTCCAGTATTTACTTACTTGTTTTTGCCAGTTGATTTATCTGACTTATACGATTCATCCTTATGCTCAGCATCGTATCTTTCAAGCTCGTTAACAGCATCTTGCGGAAGAGTTGCGTCACACAATTCGCCAGATCTTGCAGCAAAGAAAGTGAGCAACAACTGTCTTTGCAAACCAAACATTTGCTTTTCCTCATCTTGAGAAGTGTGATCATATCCAAGCAAATGCAATATGCCATGAATAGTGAGCAGCATCATTTCTTCAATAGTGCTGTGCCCAGCTGCGAGCGCCTGCTGTTCAGCAACCCACGGGCAAATTACTAAATCACCAAGCATTCCTTCTGAAACTTTTTCATCACTTCCAGGACTAAGTTCGTCCATTGGAAAACTCATTACGTCTGTTGGACCTTCCAAATTCATCCAGCGCTCATGCAAGCAGGCTATAGGCTCTGGATCTACGAAAGTTATAGACAAATCAGATTGAGTACTGACCTTCATCTGTTGCATAACCCACATGCTTAAATCTGAGAAGATTTTAGGGTCTATGTTCCAAACGGTTTCGTTCATGACTTCAACGCTCATGATTATTCATTATTCCTCTCGTAAGAAGTTTCTTCATTAGCGCTTTCTTTAGAAATATTTTGAGCGAGAAAAGTATTTTCTGCTTTTGCTTGCTTTTTTCTCTCAATTTTTTTGCTTTCAATCAAAGCATCGTAACGCTCATATGCTTCTACAATTCTTCCAACCAAAGCGTGACGAACAACATCTTGAGCTTGCAAATGCACGAAAGCAATATCTTTTACATCGCCAAGAATTTTTTCGATAGAAACTAAACCGGAACGAGGCACAGCTAAATCAACCTGCGTACTGTCTCCTGTAATAACCATCGTTGTGTTAAAACCGAGTCGAGTAAGAAACATTTTTAACTGTTGAACTGTAGCATTCTGAGCTTCATCTAAAATCACAAAAGCATCATTTAGCGTTCTGCCTCGCATGTATGCAAGTGGAGCAACTTCAACAACGTTTTCATCTAAATATCTTTTAAGCTGAGACGATCCTAACATGTCAGAAAGTGCATCATACAGTGGGCGCAAATACGGATCTACTTTATCGTTTAAAGTTCCTGGCAAGAATCCTAAGTTTTCTCCTGCCTCTACAGCAGGACGAGTGAGCACTATTCTACGAACTCTTCCATCTTCCAATGCTCTTACTGCTTTTGCCACTGCTAAATATGTTTTTCCAGTGCCTGCAGGCCCTATTGCGAAAGTCACTACATGAGAGTCGATTTCGTGAACGTACTCGGTTTGACCAGCTGTTTTTGGCTTTACTGGCATGCCTCCAGCAAAAGTAATAACACCTTTACTCATGCGCGCTTTGCGATTAAGTACTTTTCTATTAGTTTCTTCGTCTGAAGCTAGCACGTCTTTACTTGCGTAAGAAAATTCATTACTTTCACTATATGCAAACGAACTGTCGAAAATTCCACCGCCGTGACCTATACTTGCGGCTCTAACGTTGTGTTCAGAATTGTGAAGCACATCTCGCTCAATCATTCTTTTCACTTCGTAAGCGTCCATAGGTTTATCATATGCAGCATCAACCATACGACGTATTGCATGCTCGGCTTTTGCAGCATCTTCCTCGATTTTTGCTGAACGTGACACTATTTTTACGCTTTTACCGCGAACAGTTATGTCTACTTCTGGAAAAGCATGTTCTACTTCTCTCAAACCAGCGTCTGCAGCACCAAGTACAGCAACTGAGCTTAGTTCATCAGGAATTTGAACAATTCGCGTTGTACTTGTCACGATTTACAAACTACCTTCTACGAGTTTTTCACCAGTAAGAACATGCGCATGAACGTGGAAAACGGTTTGACCTGCTCCTAAACCGGTATTAAAAACTAGGCGATAATCTCCGTTAAAAGCATCGTCAGCAATATGCTGCGCAACTTGAGTAATATGAGCCAAAGTTTCAGGAGCTTTACTAGCAAGTTCTGCAACGTTCTTATAGTGATTTCTTGGAACGATAAGAACATGCACTTTAGCTTGAGGATTAATATCATTAAACGCAACTACAGTATCGTCTTCATACACGCGGCTGCTTGGGATTTCGCCCGCGATAATCTTACAAAAAATGCAATCAGCTTCCGTATGGTATGTTGTATTACTCATTTTCTCCCCTTATAACACGGTTCATACTTAAATGCTCTTCGTTTAACACAAATCGCACTTCCTGTACTATTTTACACAAAACTGCGTCTTTTATTCGTAACGTCCTAACGCTCTAGAAAGTAGTGAAATAGCTACAGGACCTGCTGTTGAGGCTCGTAAAATATTACTTCCAAGTACACAACTGTGCGCACCAGCGTCTAAGAACATAGAAACTTCATCCTCGCTTATGCCTCCTTCAGGGCCAACTAAAACGTACACTGTACGCTCTTTGCCGTCATCGAGACAACGCTCAGTAAGTGCATTTACTGATTCTTCAATACTATTCCAAGTGTCTGTAGCATCTTGATGAAGAACTACAACAAGATTCCCATAAACGCATGCTCTTCTGCATATAGCAACAATTTGCTTACTAGACATACAATCTTGTAGCTCTGGCACAAAAGCTCGTCGAGACTGTTCCGTAGCAGCCTGTAAAACTTGCTTCCAACGTTTATCTGTACGACCTGCTTTCCACTTTGCTATTGACCTGTCTGCACACCATGGGATTACTTCGTCAACACCGATTTGCGTAGCCATGTCTATAGCTTGCTCGTCGTGACCTGTTTTTGCTAAAGCTTGTACTAAAGCAATTCTAGTTTTTGTGCGAGCTTGTCGAGTAAAAGCATCTACTTTTACTAAACCATTTTCTGTATCTGTTACAGTTGCATGAATACGCAAACCATTTCCGTCTGAAAGCTGTAAAGTGTCGCCTTCTTGCAATCTCATCGCGCCAATAGCGTGACGCTTAACATGAGGTGGAAGAGTTAAAGTCCAACCCTCTTCAATCCCTTCAGCAAGCACTGGAGCATTATCACAGTCAGTATTCAGTAGGAATAAAGCATCAGTCATAGTATTTAGACTAACCTGAGGAGCCGCCAATAAGCTTATTAGCTCTCTGTGCAACTCTTGTGGCAAACTATAAAAGTGTATACGGAAGGAATAATGGTATGAGTTTTAATTTAGACGGCAGCAATTCGCATCAAAATAGTGATGCGGATACTATCGTCACATTGCGCATATCTCGATTTTCTCCCGTAGACAGTTTAGATATTCCTACTTCAGACGCTACAGACAACACAAGTAGTTGCAATTCTGAAGAATCAACCACTGGGCTTATTAGACGTACTCACACTAGTCCTTTTGCTAAAAAATCTTCCTCCCCTTTTAGAGACAGAAAATCTCGCAGTAATCCTTTTGGTAAGTTAGATAAGAAAAACGAGGATAGTTGCGAAGAAAGTAGTGAGGAAAACGAAAAAAATTCACAAGCTACTGACACAGCAGACACTTCTAATTTTAAAATCCAAAAAATGCCTGGAAAGCATTGGGTACAAGATTACACTATGTCAGTTAAAACAACTGACACAATTTTAGACTGCTTACTTACTATTAAACGAACAGTCGATCCTACTCTAGCTTTCCGATACTCTTGCGGTCACGGAGTATGCGGTTCAGATGCGGCTAATGTTAACGGAATGCCAACTTTACTTTGTAGTGCTACTGTTGGAGCGAACGCAAGACACAAAAGTGAGTCTGGTATTAAATCTAGAGGATTTAGAAAAACTGTCTCAATGCCGTTATCTGAAAGAAAAATTTTACAGAACGTAAATTCGCAAATTTCGCAAGATTCGCAAGATTCGCAAGATTGTTCAGACGATGGCAATAATCTTGGTATTATTGAAATTTCTCCACTTTCTGGGTTTGCTGTTCAGCGAGATCTTATATGTGATATTTCTCCTATGATCTCGCAAATAAAACGCTTAGAACCGTACTTAAAAGCTGCTGAAATTCCTACACGAAACTCTGATGGAAAACTTACTTTACTTGAGTTTTTGCAAAATCCTGAACAGCTTCAAAAATTTGAGCTTTTAAGCAACTGCATAATGTGCGGAGCGTGTGAAGCTATTTGTCCAATTTACGCTGGCGGAGAAGCCTTTATTGGTCCTGCTGCTTTGATTAACGCTGCTCGTTTTATTTACGACTCTCGCGACACTGCAACAAATCATAGATTAGATTTAATAGACAGCAGCGATGGCATTAGTGCCTGCCAGTCTGTAAGAGCATGTTCGAGACAGTGTCCTCGAGGAATAGACATTGGAGAGGAAATTTGGCAGCTCACAACGCTTATAAACGAGCGTAAAAGCAGAAATTAATATGCTCTACTCAACTTCCGGACACAATCCGTACTGCTTCTATAGGATCGTCAGTTATAGCAAACAAATTAGGATCGATTGAAGAAATCATTCCTCGCACAGTTACAGTATTTTGCAACCAGTCAACAAGACCCTTCCAGTATTCAGTGCCGAAAAGAACAACAGGAATGCGCGAAACTTTATGAGTTTGTACAAGCGTTAGCGCTTCAAACATTTCGTCCATTGTTCCAAAACCGCCTGGGCATACAATAATTCCACAAGAATACTTCATGAACATTGTTTTTCTTACGAAGAAATAGCGGAACTGCATTCCGAGATTAACCCACTTATTTAATCCCTGCTCTTTAGGAAGCTCAATACCAAGACCAACTGAAGTTCCACCAGACTCAGCAGCACCACGGTTAGCAGCTTCCATAATTCCAGGCCCTCCGCCTGTAATAACAGCAAAACCACGCTTAACAAGTTCTGAACCCATAATTCGTGCATCAGAATACTCTTTATCTTCGCTTTTAATTCTCGCAGATCCAAACACGCTAACTGCTGGTCCTAATTTTGCAAGAGCATCAAAACCGTCAACAAATTCTGCTTGAATACGCAATGTTCTCCACGCGTCAGAACTGCGCCACGCATCACAATTACATGCTTTAGAATGATTATCTGAAGTATCTTCTAAATCGTGTTTACCATGCGAAAGTAGATTTTCTGTAGTACTTTTCTTAGGTATCATAGAGCCTCTCATCATTACAGGCCCCTGATAATAAACATTCGTATAATATGCGTCGTTTATTTGTGAAGAATTTAGAACATCGTATTTATTAACAAAATCTTCATTAAATTCTTCCGGTTTACTTTTTTCGCACATTATTTTCCTCACCTAAAATAGTTACAAGGTATTATTAATCCTCATCATCGTCAAGCTCTTCTTCCATGTGTCGAGATTGACGAGCAAGCATAAAACCTGAAACTCCAGCAGCAACAATAGATGCTACCAATACTCCAAAACGAGCTTCAGCAGACAGATCCGCGTCACTATATGCAAGAGATGCGATTAGCAAAGATACAGTAAAGCCGATTCCGCAAGCGCACGCAGTTGGCAGAAGATCTCTAACTCTCAGATCGTCAGGAACTTTAAGCCCAAGAATACGTTTAGAAAACCATGCTGTAATCATAATTCCAAGTGGTTTACCTATAACTAAAGCTATTGTAATTGCGATCAAAATTGGAGACAGGAATAATTCCCAAGTAAGCGTTTCGAAATGTACTCCTGTAGCAAATAACGCAAAAATAGGTAGTGCCACTAAAGCAGAAATAGGCTGAATTTTCTCACGATATCGTTCAGCGCGCAAACTCTTCTCACCATGCACTAAATGAGCAGGCGTAAGAAGACCTACCATCACTCCAGCTAAAGTCGGATGCAAACCAGCCTCATACATCATCACCCAAGCCATAATTCCGACTAAAGCAACAAGCAACCACGGAACTTTTTTCAAACGAACTAAAGTAGTCCAAACAAGTCCGCAAATAATTACTCCAGCAAACCAATACCATGCGTTTAGTGACGAGAAAAGAACAGCTATAAGAGCAATTCCAAGCAAATCATCGACGGTAGCAAGAGTCATCAAAAATGCTCGCAAAGCGTGCGGCAAAGTTTTAGCAAACAAAGCAAGCACAGCGAGAGAGAAAGCAATATCTGTTGCTGTAGGAACAGCCCAACCGTCACGAACCATGCTTAAGGATGGAAGAGCTCCTGAAGTAAGACGCATAATCTCCTGTCCTGCGTGAAGCTCAGAAAACACGGTAACAGTGGCAATAAAAAGAATAGGAGGAACAATCATTCCACCAACTGCGCAAATCATTGGCATTGCAGCAGCGCGAGGATCGGAAAGAGAACCAGCAATAAGCTCATGCTTTAAGTCCAAGCCAACTGAAAGGAAGAAAACAGTTAAAACACCATCTTGAACCCAATGACCAATCGACATGTGGATATTAGTCCAAGGAATACCTAGTTGAGTATGAGATACTGCTTCGAAAATTGGCGCAGTTAAAGGAATATTCGCGAGAAGTAAACCAGTTAACGCGAAACCTAACATTATAAGGCCAGATACACGCTCATTATTAGCAATTTTTCGCGCAATACTCCAACCGCGTTTTATCATTTCGAAATTATTCCCCTCTACCCTGGAAAAACTAACTTTATATTTTTAGTATAGCTGAGAGGTATAAACTGAGCGAGTTAGGAATATGAGAATAAAAAAATCGCGGCACAAACGCACCGCGATTAATTTGTGCGCCAGACAGGATTCGAACCTGCAACCTTCTGATCCGTAGTCAGATGCTCTAATCCGTTGGGCTACTGGCGCATGTTTTCCGACTCCAAGGAACTTGTCCTTGTTTTCGGCAACTTGACTAATATACAACCATATCAAGTAAAACACAAACCCCGGCGTGTCGACCGGGGTTTGCTTAATATTAACGCATTTTACAAAAATATTTTGTAATAAAGTTGATTACTTCTATGAGCGATGCTCAAGAACTTCATCTACCATTCCGTAATCTTTTGCTTGAGTAGCAGTCAAAATAGTATCTACTTCAATATCTTTACGAATACGTTCAATATCTTGACCTGTGTGCTTTGCAAGAGTTGCTTCTAACCATTCGCGCAAACGAAGCATTTCTTTTGCTTGAAGCTCAATTTCTGTTGCTTTACCAAAATCTTGACCCATAGCAGGTTGATGTATTAGAACACGAGCGTTTGGAAGAATCATACGCTTACCAGCAGCACCAGATGCCAACAAAATTGCAGCAGCTGAAGCAGCTTGACCAAGACATACGGTTTGAACATCAGGCTTAATATACTGCATTGTGTCGTAAATTGCAGTCATAGCAGTCATGGAACCACCAGGAGAATTAATGTACATCATTACATCTCTGCTAGGATCCATGCTTTCTAGCACAAGCAACTGAGCCATAATGTCATCAGCGGAAGTGTCGTCAACTTGCACGCCCATGAAAATAATACGATCTTCAAAAAGTTTGGTATAAGGATCTTGCGTTTTCATACCATACGGAGTTTGTTCACCAAACTGTGGCAAAACGTAACGATTAGTAATACGCTGAGCTGCACTAACCCCACCAAAACCAGCGAGACGCTCAGCACGATTAACAAACTTTGCTTCTTCACTTGCCATAAATCTCACTCCTCGCCGCGAATAGAAGCAGGGGTCGTTACGATTTTATCTACAAAACCATATTCCAAAGCCTGCTTAGCTGTAAACCAGTGATCGTATTCATTATCACGGTAAATCTCTTCCACAGTATGCCCAGTTTGCTGTGCAGTAAGCTCTGCCAAAGTCTTTTTCATGTCCATGATCAACTCGGCGTTAATGCGAACATCTGTAGCAGTTCCACCAACACCACCTGAAGGCTGATGCATAAGCACGCGAGCATGTGAAGTAATAAAACGCTTTCCTGGCGTTCCAGAACTAAGAAGGAACTGGCCCATAGAAGCAGCCATACCTACAGCAATAGTTGCAACATCAGGCTCAATAAGCTGCATAGTGTCGTAAATTGCCATTCCTGCAGTAATAGAGCCACCTGGCGAATTAATATAAAGCCAAATATCCTTCTTAGGATCTTCTGCAGCAAGTTTTAACATTTGAGCGCAAATAATATTTGCATTCTCATCTCTAACCTCAGAACCCAACCATATGATTCGGCTCTTCAACAGCTGGTGAAAAATCGGATCCGTCGGGGATGCTACCTCATCCTGTTGCATAACAGGAGAAGCTGTAAACAGTTCGGTCACATTATCTCCTTACCATAAACTCAAGTATTTATAAGACTATCGTGTGCGCGTGACTGTATAGAAAATATCGTAAGTATTAAATAAGCGCAATGTTTTACAACAAATTTCTACATTCTGATTTATTTTAATAACATCTATTTTGTTACTTAATATTTTGCACTAGTATTCAATGTTTAGTATATTTTTAGTGAATGTAAATTCATGTAGAGGAGTGGTCATGGACTCTAATCAATTGCCAAACAACAATTACTCGCCTGACGATGCGCAAAATAATGGGTACCAGCCAGACAATAACTACCAACCTAGCAATGGCTACCAAAACAATGGGTACCAGCAGGATAACGGATATCAACAAGATAACGGAAGCTATCAGCCAACCAACTATCAAAATAACGGGTATCAACCAGTAAATAACTATCAACCAACAAACGACTACCAAAATAACGGTTACCAGCCAACCAACAACTATCAATCTAGCAACGGTTACCAAAACAACGGGTATCAAAACAACGGGTATCAACCAAATAACAGCTACCAGCCAAACAACAACTATCAGCCTAGCAACGGTTACCAAAATAACGGTTACCAGCCAGTCAATACCTACCAGCCAAACAGCTATCAACCAAGTTCATATCAACCAAACAGCTACCAGCCAAGCTCATACCAGCCAAGCTCATATCAGAATACTCAGCAGCCTACAAACGCTTTTTCAAGCGCTGCGAATGTAGTCACTCACACTACTAGAAATATTTGGATTATTATTTCAGTGGTGGTAGTTGTTGCAGTAGCGGCCTTCGGCGGTTACAAAGTAATGACTAATCGTTCTACACCTTCTACACCACATTACAATTGCTCTGCAGAAAGAAACGCAAACATTGAAGAGTACGTGCATTGCCACCCGGCAAAAATTAAAAAATACACCGATAGTCTGAAAAATAGCGGCTCACCGTTCAATGTAACATTTGATGCTAAAGGTGATAATCTAAATATAACCGCAAAATCCAAAGAGCACATGTCTGAATTTCAAGTTGCAGCAATAAAAATGGGAATACAATCAGCAAGTGAAAGTTCCTTAGGTTTCATGTCAGAATCAGCAGCTAGTGACGTTAAGAGTAAAGTAATTGCTCCAGTACACTTAGTCTTCACATTTTTAAATGATGATGGTTCTGCTATTACAAGTAGAGATTTCACTATTAATTAGCGATCATACTGGCATATAGTAAATGCGCCTTTGCTTACTCAAAACAAAGCAGAGGCGCATTATTATTAGCAGATAAATTTCTCTACTAAATTTCTCTACTAAAGAAAATATTATTTGCGACTAAAAATTGTGGGCAGCATCGTTACACTTCGCGCAACAGCACAAGAAACAGTCATCGGAATAATCATAATAAGCGGAACATTCACTAATTGCGCTACCAAAAAAAGAGCAAACCATAAAGATTTTCGACTTGCAGTCAGTAAACTAGCGGCACCAAAAATAGCAGCAATTACTAATATTTTAGGCTGACTTGATAATATGCTACCGATCAGCGGAAATTTCATACTTAAAACGCCCACAATCAAACCAAAACTAGCACCCGATGACATACTAGGCTGAAGCACACCACCACTTGCTCCAGCTCGTAGAGTACAACTTGTTAAAAGAATTTTTACAAAAGCAAGCAGCGTCAAAGTTATAAGCACACTCTTGTCAATCGAAATATTATTTCTCGCAGCATTATAAGCGTACTGTGCTAAAGCGCGACCGTTACCCATAATTGCTGAATTCCACGCCGCTATTAATCCTGTTATAAAACCAACTATTGGCAAAAGGTACAAAATTTTGTAATTATGCGCACTATTGGAACGCGCCCAACGAATTAACTTATTAAAAAAAGTTCCTACAATGCCACAAATAAAGCCAACAATAATTGCAAGAAACATTACCGGCATATTAATAACATCAATATCATCAAGGCATGGAATACAATAGTATGATTCATTTCCAAGAGCCAAAACGCTAGTGAAGGAAGCAATTTCACTCATAAATAATGCAATAACAAAAATACTAAATTTTTGTATAAGCCAATACCATTTCGAACGTTTCAATGATGATTGTGATTCATGTGCAAAGCGTGGAATTTGAACCAAACCTAATGCCATAATCGCACCTGCAATTGGCGAGCGATAAACTCCTGCTAAACCAGCTCCAGCGGCACTTGCTACCAAAATGCAAGATTGAAATTCATTAATACGAAACACACGAAGCAATTTCTGAGTAAGCATTGCTGCTAATTCGCGAGGAGCAACTTCCCTACCTAAACTTGCCCCAGAAGAAACAATAAGAATTTGCAAGAATACATGGATAATTGTTGTATGCCATGACATTATTCGACCACGAACAGCATGAGCTATATCAACAATACGATTCGAAGATTTTCCCCATAACCACATCCATATACTAGCAGCAATAATCATAGCTATTAGTGGAATAGAGACATAGTGAAATATTGATAATCCAACTGGCGAAGGCTTCGAAGCAGATTCATAAGTTCCAAAAGCTACACTCTGTATAAAATGCAGCAATAACGTTAATATTACTGCACAAAAACCAGCGACAACTGCAGAAAGAAAAGCAAGAAAACCTAATCGCAAACATTGCACAGAATAATACAAACACTTACTAGGTTGTTTACCGCTTACTACTTGCAAATTGTGCTTTTTCATTAGCAGCAGCCTTCCTTATTGTATTTGCTTTTATATTTCTACTTAAAGCATAACAATAAAACGCAAGAAACCCAGAGCATAAGCCCTGGGTTTCTTACAAACAAATATTAGAAAGTATTAAAACTTATCTTACTTTGAAAGTTCGTCTGCGACTTCAGCAGCCTTAGTAGCAGCCTTTACGCTTTCTTCTTCAGAATCATCTTCTTCAGTTAAGAAAGCGCTCAAGTCGATGGTTTCGCCGCCAGCAACAAACTTTACTGCACGCATACCAGCGATTAAGCCCTTAGAACGAGCTACTTCCTGAACTGCAGAACCAAGCTGTCCATTGTTCACAATTGCGTTAATAAACTGGCTTGGATCCATGCCGTACTGCTGTGCTACAGAAACAAGGAAGTTAGAAACGTCGGAATGAGACACTTCAACATCCAACTGCTCAGCTAAAGCATCGAGAACCATCTGGTCACGAATTTCCTTTTCAGCAGCTTTTGCAGCCTCTTCCTTCTGCTCGTCAGTGGCCTTTTCTGGATCTGGAGTCATGCCCTTCAAGTGTTCGGCAACAGCCTTCTCCATAACGCCCTTTGGTACAGGAATTTCAACTTCTTCCTGAATCTTTGCAATAAAAGCATCGCGAGCAATAGTAGCCTGACGACCTTCATTGGACTGTTCGCAAATCTTACGAACATCAGCCTTAAGCTCATCCAAAGTATCAAACTCGGAAGCTTCCTGAGCGAAGTCATCATTAAGCTCTGGCAATTCCTTAGCCTTTACGG